>JBGAWE010000006.1:0-49009 GCA_044227705.1 Saprospiraceae bacterium | reverse complement strand
GGGAAGGGCCAGTTCGAGGTTGGCCGCCGCGTCGCCGCCCGAGCCGCAGCGCGAGAGCAGCCCGCCCAGCGCAAGCGAACCAATCCCGACGGCCGAGCGGTGGAGGAAGGTGCGGCGGTTGAGGAGGAGGTGGCGGTTGATAATTTCGTTTTCCATTGACAATCAACAGTTTGCAAGTTTTTATTCCACCAGGATTTCATCCACAAACACCCAGCACGTCTTCCCCGGGTTCGGGTGCCAGGCCGGGTTTTTCATCCGGTTCTCGACCTTGATTTTCAAAAACCGGCAGGCCGCCGCCCCGCCCCCGACGGCCTCCGAGAGCATCTTCGCCCCGTCGGCCGGGCGGCTGGGCGAGGCGTATTTTTGGGAAAAGAGCGGCCGCCACGCCTTCCCGTCCATCGAGGCCCAGGCCGCCAGCCCGGCGGGCGCGTTTATCCACGAGAAGGGGTAGTCCATGAAATGCACCCCGGCCCTCGCCACCTCGACCGTCTCGGCGAACTCCAAGACCGCTTCCAAATCCTTCCCCTCGAAACCGAGCCAGGTCTTGTCATAGTGGTTGTCGCCCGTGATGCCGTCGATGAGCGAGGCGGCGCCGGAGGCCGGGTATCTTTTGTCGATGGGCGTGACGAGCCGCGCGGTTTTCGGCCGAAACTTCCGCTGCGCGAAGCTCGCCTCGACGGCTGCGCTCGGCTTCCAACCGGGCCGCGAGGCGATGGCCCGGAGCCGCGTCGCTTTTGAAAAAACCAGCGGCCGACCGTCGTACCGCGTGCTCGACTCGCTCGGCTCCGAGCCGTCGGTCGTGTAGAAAATCCCGATTTGCGGCATCCCAAATTCCAGCCGCACCTGCACCGTGTCGTCGAAAATCGAGCGCGAGAAGACGATTCTCGGCGGGCCGAGGGCCAGTTCGGGCAGGCTGTCGAGGCCGCTCGGCTCGCCGGTCTCGACGCGCAGGCCGGGCTTTTTTTCTTTTAAAAAAGAGATGCCGGCCGTCGTCGCGCCCGATTTCCAGAGGAAGATTTCGCGCAGCGCGGGAAGCCCCTCGGCCAGTTTGCGCAGTTCGCCGTCGCCCATTCGGCAGCCGGTCAGGTTCAGTTTTTTCAAAAACCCCAATTGGGAAACGGCCGCCGCGCCCGTCGCGTCGAGCGCGCTCCCGGACAGGTCGAGCCGCACCAGATTGGGCATCGCCCCGAGCAGCGACCGCAAATCGGAGGACGAGACCGCCACCCGCGCCGCGTCGAGCTGCGCCGTCTGCTGCCCGATTTTTTTCAAGTTGTCGAGCATCTCGGACGATAAGGCCCGCTTCCCCGCCAGCGAGACGGAGAGCCAGTTGCCCCCCAGCCGCTCGACCGAGGCCAGCCGCGCCGACCTGATTTTTTCCAAAACCGCCGGGCTGGCCACGTTGACCGCGACCGGCGGGAAATCGGAGGCGGCTTCTTTTTCAGGCAAGGCCTGCGCGGCTGGCAGGTCGCGGCCAAGCACCCAGTTTTTCAAAACCGAAAGCTCCTCGCTCGTCAGTTGCGGCTTGTCGATGGGCGGCATGCGCCGTTTGTCGCCCGGCGGCAGCGAGATGACGGCCAGCAGCAGGCTCGAATCGGGCCGCGCCCGGTCGACGACGGGGCCGTGCTTCCCGCCCTTTTCGATGAACTCGGGGCTGTCGAGCCGCAGGCCGCCCTTCTGCTTCGTCGGGCCGTGGCAGCCGACGCACTTTTTGAACGGTGAACGGTCAACGGTGATCGGTGAATCCGAAGCCACCCTGCCAACGCCTGACGTGGTTGGTTCACCGCTCACCGTTGATGACCGTTCACCGTTCAAAAACCCCGCGCCGTGCGTCAGGCTGCCGCCGAAGTGGCCGGCCGCCGCGACGAGCAGGGCCGAGGCGGCGAGGGCCGGGCGGAGAATTTCCGTCTGTCTGAAAAAGAAGGCCATCGCCGCGCCCGCCGCCGCCGTCCAGCCGAGCCATTGGTGGCGGGCGAGGATGTCGAGGTCGTAGCCGCCCTCGCGGTGCAGCAGCCAGCCCGTCGCGGCGGTGGCAAGGGCCGAGACGGCCGCCGCGCCGAGCAGCCAGTCGAAGGCGCGGCCCCGGCCCTCCTTTTGAAAAAAGGCCCAAGCGGTGGCAAAAAGCAGCAGCCCGATGGGCAGGTGCAGCACCGCAACGTGGAGGCGGCCGAGCGTTTCGAGCAGTTTTTCCATCGGCTATTTTTCAAAAAAGACCTCGTCGACGAAGAGCCAGGCCGGTTTGCCAGTGCCCGGGTGGCCCGGCGGCAGCGGCCCGAACGGCTCGACCGTGATGCGGATTTCGGCGGCGCGGACGGGCTTTTCAAAGTCGATTTCAAAAACGGAGCGGCCCTTTTTCACGGAGCCTTCGAGCCGCACCTCCCGCGTCGGGCAGAACCGGCACGAACCCGAGCGGGCCTGCGCCGAGAGATTTTTGGGCGGAAATATCCATGCCCCCTCGTCGACGAGACAACTGACGAGGACTTTCGACACCCGCTTTTTCTTTTTGAAAAAGGCGCGCAGCCCGAGCGGCTTGCCCTCGAAGCCGAGCCAGTTGCCGTCGCTGAAGTTGTTCTCCGCTCCGCTCCGAGCGTCGAAAAGGGCGGCGGCGCGAGCCGGGTACTGCTCGCTCGGCGGGTTGTCGAGGGCGGCCGAGTCGGGGCGAAGGCTCGGGTCGAGCTTCCAGAAACGCCACTCGTGGGCCTCGCTCTTTTGGAAATCGGGGTGGAAGGCGGCGGCTTTCAGCGGGCCGCTATTCGTCAAAACGACGGGCCGCGACGGCTCGGCGAGCGGGCTTTTCTCGTTCGGCTCCGAGCCGTCGAGCGTAAAGCGGACCTCTGCGCCGGGCAGGTCGAGGGCGGGGGCGACGGCTGCTTTTTCATAGAAGAAGAGGCTCCTTTCACCCAAAAAAAGGAGCTGCGGCGGGGCGAGCTGCTGGCCGCGAGCCGCGAGCGGGAAGGTGAGGAGGATAGCAAGCGAGATTCTTTTCATCGAAAAATCCGGTTTCAGACCCGCTCCAGCCGGGCCGGGTAGACCTTTCCCGCGTTCCACTGGCAGACGTAGAGCGACCCGTCGCCCGCGTCGGGCAGCACGTCGTGCGGGTGGCGGAAGGCGCGAACGGTCTGGTAAAGGCGGTTCAAAACCCCGTTCTCATAGCGCGGCACAGAGCCGCCGGGGGCGGAGACGACCTCGTTTTTCTCGTTCAGGATGAGGACATAGCCCGTCCCGCCGTCCCACGGCAACTCGCCGACGAGGACGGCGAAGAAGGTGTTCGGCCCGCTCACCCTCGGGCGGCAGATGAAGGCGCCGGGCAGCGGCCAGCTTTCGAGGAGGCGGCCGTCGAGCGAGTATCGTTTCAGGAAGTTGTCGGCCCGAGAGGTGACGAGGAGGGTGGGGGAACCGGCCCTTCCGTCGAGCGCGATGCCGTGCGCGTTGGAAAGCTCTGTCTTGCCGCCGAAGACGTTCAACACCCGCCCTTTTTCATCGTAATGCACGATGCAGTCGCGGCCGTAGCCGTCCGCGACGAAGACCTCGCCGCTGGGCAAAACGGCGGTCTCGGTGGGCGAGAAGTCCTCCTTTTTTGAATAAAAAGGGCTGTCGGCTGGCCAGTCGAAGATTTGCAGAACGCGCCCGTCGAGCGTGGTCTTCAGGACCTCGTGGCGCTCGTAGTCGGTGATGAAAAGGGCTTCGTCCGAGCCTTCGCCAGCCAATGTCAGGCCGTGCGCGCCGGGAAAATCGTGGCCCCAGCTATCCAAAACATCGCCGTCTTTTGAAAAGACGAGGACGTTGTTCCGCACATCGTTCGTCGTCATCAGGATGCGGCCCCGGCGGTCGAAGACCATTTCGTGGCAGTCGTTGACAGGCGTTTTCGACGGGTCGGCATGGCACCAGTTCGGGTTTATCCGATAGCGGAAGTCGCCGTGGCCGATGGTCGGCTCGGCGGGGGTTTCGTTCAAAAATGGCCACGCGGCAGCGGTGAGGGCCGTGTCCTTCAAAAATTGGCGGCGGTGCATCGGCAGGCGGTTGGAAGTGCGCGGGTTTCTGAAATTCGCGCTCAAAGTAAGTGGTCTTTCGATGAAGCCAACCCGTCTCCAAATCGTCGCCCTCGCCGCCGGGGCGCTCCTCGCCGGGGCCGTCTTTTTTCAGAAAAAGGAACGGCCGAAAGCCGATGCCATGCCAACGGTGGTTGACTTCAACTGGCACGTCCGCCCTATTTTGAGCGACCGCTGTTACAAGTGCCACGGCCCCGACGAGCGGCAGCGCAAGGCCGGCCTGCGCCTCGACACGGAGGCCGGTCTTTTCGGCGAACTGCCTGAAACCCCCGGCCGCTTCGCCGTCGTTCGCGGCAAGCCGGGCGAGTCGGAGCTGGTGCGCCGGGTTTTTTCAAAAGACACCTCGGAGGTCATGCCCGCACCGGAAAGCCACCTGGTTTTGAGCGATTTCGAGAAGGATTTGCTCAAAAAATGGGTCGAGCAGGGCGCCCCTTTCAAAAAGCACTGGGCTTTCATCCCGCCCGAAAAGGCCGCCCTGCCCGAGGTGTCAGACAAGGGGTGGTGCCGAAACGAGGTCGATTTCTTCACCCTCAAAAAGCTCGACGAGCTTGGCCAAAAGCCGTCGCCCGAGGCCGGTCGGGCCGCCATCGCCCGGCGGCTGGCCTTCGACCTGACGGGGCTGCCGCCCGCCGATTCCGTCCTCGAAAAGTTCATGGCCGACGGCAGCCCGGATTTTTATGAAAAGCTTGTCGACCAGCTTTTGGCCAGGCCGGCCTTCGGCGAAAAATGGGCGACCGGCTGGCTCGACCTCGCCCGGTACAGCGACACGCACGGCTATCAGGACGACCTTCCTCGGACGATGTGGCCCTGGCGCGACTGGGTCATCAAGGCCCTGAACGAGAACATGAGCTACGAGCGCTTCGTCACTTGGCAACTGGCGGGCGACCTGCTGCCCGACCGGACGAAGGAGACCATCCTCGCCACCGGTTTTTGCCGCAACCACAAGGTCTCGCAAGAGGGCGGCGTCATCGACGAGGAGTACCGCTGCGAGTACGTGGCCGACCGGACGAACGTCTTCGGGAAAGCCCTCCTCGGCCTGACGCTCGAGTGCGCGCGCTGCCACGACCACAAGTTCGACCCCGTCCCGACGCGGGAGTATTACGCCGTCTCTGCCTTCTTCAACCGGGTGCCGGAAAGGGGGTTTGTCGACAACCTGAAGACCCCGAAACCTTTCATGCTCATCACCTCGAAGGATGTCGAACCGGGCGGAGTGCTTTCCTTTTTGAACAAAAACGAGCGGTTTTTGAGCAAAACCGACACCATCGAGGAAATGGTCATGGAAGATTCGACGGCGCGGGGCGGACGCAAAGCCTACATTTTGGAGCGCGGCCAGTACGACCGGCGCGGGGCCTCTGTCGAGCCGTCGGGCATCTCGGCGGCCCTGCCGTTCGACACCAGCCTTTTTGAAAAGAACAGGCTCGGGCTGGCCAAGTGGCTCTTTTCAAAACAGAACCCGCTGACGGCGCGGACGGCGGTCAACCGCGTTTGGCAGGAAGTTTTCGGACGCGGCATCGTCGCCACCAGCGACAACCTCGGCTCGCAGGGCGCGATGCCAAGCCACCCGGAGCTGCTCGACTGGCTGGCCGTCGACTTCATGGAAAGCGGGTGGGACTTCAAAAAACTCGTTCGGCGAATCGTTCTATCGTCAACCTATCGGCAATCGAGCGACGCGACGGCGGAGCAAATCGCCGCCGACCCCGACAACGTCTGGCTGGCGCGAGGCCCGCGCTTCCGCCTCAACTACGAGTCAATCCGCGACGCCGCCCTCGCAGCGAGCGGCCTTTTGATTGAAGAACTCGGCGGCCCCTCGTGCAAACCCTACCAACCGCCGGGCATCTGGGAGGCCATGTCGACCGAGAAGTCGGGCAACGCCTACCGGGGCGAGTTCAGCTACGTCGTCGACACGGCGGCGCGGAAGGCCTATCGCCGCAGCCTCTACACCTATCACCGGCGCACCATCCCGCCGCCCGCTGCGATGGCATTCGACGCGGCCTCGCGCGACGTGTGCGAGGTGCGCCGCGCCCGGACGAGCACGCCGCTGCAGGCCCTCGCGCTGCTCAACGACCCGCAGATTTTGGAGTGCGGCCGCGCCCTCGCCAACCGGATTTTGGAAAAGGAACCGGGCGGCGGAAAAGTGGCGGTCGGCCGGGTTTTCAAAAAAATCCTCGGCCGCGAGCCGGAAAGGAAGGAGCTGGCCAGCCTCTCCGACCTTTTTGAAAAGGAGCTGGCCAGCTTCCAAAAACAGCCCGAACGGGCGGAAAAACTGCTAAAAACGGGCCGTTTCCCCCAAAACCCGGCACTCGACCCCAGCCGCTCGGCCGCGCTGATGATGGTGGCAAGCGCGGTGTTCAACCTCGACGAGGCACTGGTCAAAGCATAGCTGGGATACTTGGCCCTATGTTTTTCACTCGCCCAATTTCGAGAGGTAGGCCACCAAGTCCCGCACCTCCCGCCGCGACAAAACCCCGCCGACGGCCGGCATAGACGACGGTGCGCCTGCCGCCCCGAACCCCGCCGCAATCTTCGCGCTCGGCTCGACGAGCGACTGCAGGATATGGTCGCGGCTGGCCCGGCGGCCGATGTCCGACAGGTCGGGGCCGACGCGCCCGCCCGAGCCGCCGACCGCGTGGCAGCGGGCGCACTGGGCGGCCTGGTTGTTGAAAAAGAGGTCGCGGCCGCGGCCGCCGTCTCCTCCCCAGAGGGCGTCGGAGAAGTCCTCCATCGGCGTGTTTTTGGGTGAAAGCTCGGCCCAGCGGTTCTTGATGGCCTCGTCCCCGGCGGCGGCGATGGCCTCGCCAAGTTCCAGTTTTAGGGCGACGGAGAGCTTACCGGCGGCCCATTTTTCCGTCAGATTCGAGAGAACGGGCCGCACGGCCGCCGCGTCGAGCTTCGGCAAAACTTCGAGGAAGGCCTGTTGCTCTCCTATCTCCCCTTTTTGGAAAACACCGTCGGCGAGCGCGGCGAAACCGTCGCCAGCCAGCCCCGTTTCGCCCATCACGGTGAGCGCTGCGCGGCGGACGGTGGCAGACGTGTCGGCCATCGCCTTTTTCAAAAAGCCCTGCAGGCCGGGTGCCCGCAGCTTGCCGAGGGCGGGCAAAAGGGCGGCTTTGAGCGCCGGGTCGGTCGTTTTTTCAAAAACCTCGGCCAGCTTCGGCGCGGCCTCGGCGATGCCCAGGCCGGCCACCATCCGTGCCGCCGCCGTCGAAATTTGTGGGTCGTCGAACTGGAAAAAATCGTTCAACCTCTCCCCCACCCTCGCCCGGACGGCCGCCGCATCGTGCGGCATCGCCCCCCGGAAGCGGCCGTCGACGCGGTCGAGCGGCGAGGGGTCGGCCCAGTTTTCGAGCGTCGAAAAGGCCTCCGCGCGCAGAGCCGCAAAATTTTGCGCCTCCACAGTTTGCGGGCGGAGCGAGAAGGCGACGAGCCGCCCAAGTTCTTTTTCAGAACCGACCCGAAGCGCGGCGTTGATGGCCCGCCGCAGCAACGGCTCGGAGGTGAACCGCGCCTCGTCGAGCGTTGCGGCGAGGGCGGGCAGCGCGGCCGGGATGCCCTCGTCGTCGTTGATGGCGCGGGCGGCCTCGGCGGCGACCTGCTCGTCCGCGTCTTTCAAAAACTCGGCGACCTGCTCGCTTTTCAATCGCCGCAGGACAAGGACGGCCGCCAGCCGCACCGACTTTTTGGGTGAATTTTTCAAAGCCAGAATCGGGTCGACCTTCCCCTCAATCCGCGACAGCGCTACGACGGCCGCGTGTTGGATGTACAGGTCGCGGCCGTCGTTGCGGTCGAGCAATTCGATGAGCGGCTTCACGGCCCGCTTCGTGTTGAGCTTCCCGACAGCCTCGGCGGCGGCGAATTGGACGCGCGGGCTTTTGTTCTTGAGAAAGGAAATCAGGTCGCCGCCCCATTTCTCCTCGCCCCCCTCGCCGAGCATCTTGATGGCGGCCGCTGCCACCTCGGGGTCTTTTTCATGGGTCAGCGGCGCGATGAGCGATGTGATCTTTTTGTCCGCCCGCGCCATCTGGCCGAGGCCCCAGAGACCGTGCAGCCGGGCAAACTGGGTCTTCCCCTGCCCGGCGGCTTTTTTCAAAAGGATGGCCCCGTCCTCGCCGCGCCGCGCCAGTTCAAACTGCGCCCGCTTCCGAATTCGCTGGTCGCCGTGTGCGAGGAGGTCGAAGAGGACATCTTTCTTTTGTTTTGAAAAATCGACTTGCAGGAGCCGTTTTGTCTCGTCGCGCAATGGCTGCAGATCGTTCTTGTTCGGCGCGACGTCGAGCCGCCAGATTCGGCCCCGGTCTTTCCCGCCCCAGCCCTGCACCCAGTCGGCGACGTAGAGCGCGCCGTCCGGCCCGAAGCTCATGCCCGTCGGGAGGAAGCCGCTGGCGACCTCCATTTCTTTTTCGAGCTGGAAACTGGCCCCGTCCGGCTTGAGCGAGAAGGCCCAGACGCGCGACCCGTCGGGTGTTCCGTCGAACTCCGACATGAAGAACTGGCCCTGCCACGCCGCCCCGAGGGCAGAGCCGGGGTTGAAGACGAAGCCACAGGGGCCGTTGTGGAAGTTCTGCAGCGGCGGCGTGATGTAGCTCGCCTGCCCGTCCCAGCGCGGCTGCCAGAGCCGCTCGTCCATCCAGGGGTTGTAGCGGTTGTTGCGCGGGTCGGTGTACTTGCCGAACTGCCAGGAGGTCCGCCAGCCCGCGTCCATCCCCTCGACGACGTGGACGAGGCGCTCGCTTTCGCCCGCGTGGTCGCCGTCGTTGTCGGCAGCGATGAGGTTGCCATAGTTGTCGAAGGCGAACTCGTGCGTGTTGCGCAGGCCGGTGGCGAATATTTCAAAGCCCGAGCCGTCCGGTTCCGAGCGGGCGATGAAGCCCGAGTTGGGGTTCTCCCATTTCTGCCCGTCGGCGGTCGTGATGTTGCCGCCGATGTCGCCGATGTTCCAGTAAATCCGCCCGTCGAGGCCCTCGGTGACGCCCGAGAGGTTGTGGCCGGTGAAGCCGATATGGACTCCGTAGCCGTGCGAGATGGAGGTTTTCTTTTCAAAAACGCCATCGTGGTTCGAGTCTTCGAGCCGCCAGAGGTCGGGGGCGCAGGCGACGAAGGCGTCCTTTTCCCTTATCAAAAGACCTCCCGCCACGTCGGAGATTTCATCGTTGAAATCGCTCAATTCAACCTTCGCCCGGTCGGCAATTCCGTCGCCGTCGCGGTCCTCGACGCGCCAGATTTCCTCTTTTTCGACGGTCAAATCGCGCCAGTCAGAGGAGCCGTCGCCGTTCATGTCCTTCAAGAAACGGCGGCTGCGGTCGCTGTTCTCGGGCGCGAGGGCCCGGTGGAGGAAGTCGCGGCGGTCGTCGATGGTCTTGAAAGTGATGGACTCGCCCATCCAGTCGCGGTGGCTGCGGATCTCCTGCTCGGAGTTCTTGATTCGGTTGGTTCGGGTGATGTGCGCGGCGCCCTTCGCGTCCATGCAGATGGCGATGGGGTCAGGCGCGAGGGTGTCGCTGGCCCAGAGGGTCATGCGGATGCCATCGGCGAGGCGGAGATTGGTCTTTTGCTCGATTTCTTTTGAAATCCGAGCGGCGTCGGCCGGTTTTTGGTCGACGAGGAACCCGGCCTGTCGCGCACAGGAAAGGAAGACAAGGATGAGAAAAAGGGCCGCAAAGAGCGGCGCGGTTGGCTTTGCGTTCATGGTTGGACGTTGGTTTTGACGGCGAAAAGTAGCACAGCATTCACGCTGTGGTCGCCCTCCGCGCACAGCTTGGCCCCTCGGTCTACAAAAAAAACCGGGCCGAGCAGCGGCCCGGTCCGGCGCGAGGCCGCCCACGACGGCCATGCCGCCCGCGCAGAAGACCTGCACAGGCGACAAAGTTTCCGATTTCGGCCGACGGGATGCAACAACGCTCCGCCCCTTCCGGACACAAAAAGACCGCCCGGCTCCCCTTTCGGAGGCCGGGCGGTCGTGTTTTATCCCGAGATGAGGCCCCTCGCGGGGCGGCTCATCAGTGCATCAGAATCATCGACTTCGTGGCCGAGGCGTCGGAAGTCTTCACTTCGTAGTAGAGCAGCGAGGCGGAGGTCGGAAGCTCCTTGTTGCTCACTTGGAAGCTGTGGTAGCCCTTCGTGAACTGGCCCTTCTGCTCGTGCAAGAGGCGGCCGTCGGCGTCGTAGATGCGCAGCGCAGCCTCGGTGGCGGCGGGCAGGTGGAAGCCAATGGTGGTCTTGTCAACAAACGGGTTGGGCTGGTTCTGGTAGAGTTCGAAGCCAACCTCCGAGACCGCCGTGCCGAGGCCCGTGCGGAAAGCAAGGCCGAGATCGAGCTTCTGGTCGTCGGAGAGGCGGTAGGCCTCAGCCTTCGTCACGCGGCTCGACATCTTGACCATATCGCGCAGGCTGCCGTCGGCCGTTGCCCGGACTTTCACCGAGAACGAGGCCTTCGCGTCGCCGTTGTAGGAGGCAGTCAACAGGTTGTCCTCCGTGAAGAGGGCGAAGTTGTCGCTGTTCATGCCAGCACCCGGGATGATTTCGAGGGCCTTGAGGCCGTCGAACGCCATCGTGAACTGGCCGCCCTTCACCTGCTCTTGTGCGTCGAACGTGACGGTGAACTCGTCGCCCACCTTCACCTGCCGGTCGGTCGCCTCGAAGAGGGTCGTGCCGAAGGTCCGGTCCTCGACCGTCGTCAGGTTGTTGGCAACGGCGTCGCCCGTCAGGTCGCCGGTCTTGATGCCGATGAAGTGGTTGTCCCACGTGCCCGGAGTCACGCTCATCGCGCTGGCCATGTTGCCGCCGAGCGGGTTCGACATATCGAACGTGTAGTTCTTGTCGACGAAGCGCCACGAGTCGTTCTGCGGGAAGTCAGAGTAGATGCCGAGGATGAGCTTCCGCAGTTCAACGATGTCGAAGGTCGTGACCTGACCGTTGTTGTTGATGTCGGCAGCAACATACTGGTAGCCAGTCGTGAACGGCTGAACATTCAGGACATGTACTGGCCGTCGTCAGCCGTCTGGAAGTACTGGAGGCCGGGGAACGCCGGGTTCGGGTTCACATCCTCGAGGTTGACGTCGACTTGCGCGACACCACCGACGTTGTTCGTCGGGTCGTCGAACTGCGGCTTCGTCTTCACGAGACCGGCAATGGTGCCCTGCGGGTTCGTGCAGATGCCTGTGTTGTCCGACAGGATGAGGTACGTCAGACAGAAGTCGGCGTTGCCCCACTTGTCGCGCGCCCAGAGTTCGACGACGTTGGTGCCGATTTGGCTGCAGTCCCACGAGAGGCTCGACTGCGGCTGGCCGTTGGCATCGAGCGGGAAGCCAGTCCCCGGGTTGATGTCGGCGTCGCGCAGGGCGAGGTCGATTTGCGAGGCGTCGGTGCAGTTGTCTTCCGCATACTTGAGGAAGTCGGTGGCCCAGAGCGTGACCTGCGGCAGCATGCCAGCACCCGCCGGGATGTTCATCTGGTTGACGGCGAGGCCGTTGATGCAGACGACAGTCGGGTTCTTGCAGTCCTTCACGATGATGGTGAACTCCTTCGTGAAGTCGTTGCCGCAGCGGTCTTCGAGCGTCCACTTGATCTTGTGCGTGCCGTAGGGCAGCGAGAAGTTCGAGTAGTACGTGTGATCCGGGTCGTCGGTCTCGAAGTCACGGGTGACGCGGCCGATGCGATACTTGATGCCGTTGTTGGTCACCAGTTCGTCCTCACGGATGCCGAAGCCGAGCGTCGGGATTTCCGAGTTGACGGTGGTCTCCATCGTGCCGTTGCCGTCGAGGTCGAGGAACAGCAGATAACGGAAGTTGATGTTGTCGTCCGAGCAGTCATCGGTGCCGTAGATGGAGAGGTCAACCGGGCCTTCGCACAGGTCGTGCGATTGGCAAGTCGGCGACCACGTTCCGGCCACGTTCCACGGGTTGTAGCTCGCGTCTTGGTTCCACTGCAGCGGATCGTTGGTCGAGTAGTCGCAGAAGGTGTAGTTCGCCGTGCCGAGCACCGGGTCGATGTTGGCCTGCGGCGGCGTGGCATCCTGAACCTTGATGACCTGCGTGTAGACATAGGCCGGAGTCCCTTCGGGGTTGGTCGCGTTGCCAACCAGCGGGGCCGGGTAAGTCCACGTCTTCGCGTTGATGGTCGGGGCATCCGGGTCCTGCGCGTTGTAGTTCGCCCAGTCGATGGCACCGCCTTCGCCGATCCAGACCCGTGCGCCCTGCGTCGAGGTGTTCGAGTTCGGGATGAGCTGGTCGGGCAGGTTCGGGTTGTACGTGCACCAGTTGATGACGCGGAACGTGCGGACAATCTTGTAGCAAGCATCCGGGACGACGGTGAAGACCTCGTCCTCGTGCGTGATGCCAATCAGTTCGCAGTTCTCGCCGAAGATCTGCGGCTGCTCAAGGAGCGTGGCACCATTGCAGACCGTGATGTTCTTGTCATCCGGGAAGTACACGCGGTACAGCTCCTTGTAGTTGACCGTGATGGTCTGCGTGCAGCGGCTGCTGTTGTTGGCGCAGTCGAAGACGGTGAAGGAGCGGCGCACCTGGCCGTAGTTGCACTGTTCGAACGTGATCTGGTTCGGCACATAGGTGATGGCCGTGTCGATGTTCTTGATGCCGCAGTTGTCGAAGAACGTGAGGCTGCCGTACCAGTTGAGCGGGTCGTACTCGTCGCAGTTGACGGTCTTGTTCGCCGGAGCTTGGCAGGACGGTTTCAACTTGTCTTCGACGAGGACGGTGACCATGCAGTCGGCGTAGTGGCCCTCGAAGGCATCGGCCGCGATCTGGCCCGCGCCCGGATCCACGTCGTAGACGCGGAAGACGACCATCCATTCCTTGCCAATGTCCGAGCAGCAGAAGCGCACGTTGTCGCGGAACTCGGTGTCGGAGCAAGAGCCGCCGTCCATGCGACGAACCTTGAACCAGACATTGTTGCAGGCGTCGAAGCTGCCCGAGTTGAACGCGTCGGCAGGTACGATGGCATCGCCAGGCACGTCAACGAGCGGGCCGTTCGGGCCGGTCTCGCCGGGGCAGGTGAAGTTGTCGACGTTGCCCGCGCCGATGGCGACTTGCGTGTACTCTTGGCAGATGGCGTTCGGCGGGATGCCGTCAAGGACTTGGAAGTTGACCGTGCAAGTCGAGACGTTCGCGCAGTTGTCCTCTGCCGTGTAGGTGATCGTGTAGAAGCCGATGGGCAGGTTCGGGATGGAACCGAAGACAGCCGTCTGCTTGTCGATCCACGTGTTACCGCCCGGAGGCAGCGAGATGTAGGAGTAGTTCAGCGTGGAGCCGTTCGACACCACAGCTTTGAACGAGAGCAGACCCGAGCAAGCCTCGAAGAAGTCGATGTCCGGCACGTCGAGCGTGGCCTTGCAGACCAGCGGGTTGACGCTCACCGTGAAGTCGGCCGGGCAGTCGAGCACCGGTCCTTGAGCGTCGCTGACCTTGACGATCTGGGTCTTCGTCACCGGGTTCGTCGCGCTGACCGGGAGGCACATGTTGCGCACCTTCCACGTCCGCAGGATTTCGTAGCTGTTCGGACAGATGTCGTAAATCTCATCCGTCATCGAGACCGATGCCATGCAGACACTACCGGCGGCGATTGCCGAACCGCCGATAGTCGGGCGGCCGGTGTTGTCCGGGTTCGTGAGATCCGGGTTGATGCCCACGTCGGTGCAGTTCAGCGTCACGTCCGACGGGAAGGCCACGTTGGCCAAGTCGAAGGCCGCGATGGTGATCTTCTGCGAGCAAGTCGCCGCGTTGCCCCACTTGTCGGTGGCCGTCCACGTCCGGATGATCTGGGCGCGCGGGCTGGCACACTGGCCGAAGTCGGTGTAGGCGTCGATGTACGTCGAGGTGAACGTGCTGCAATCAGTGATGCTCACGTTGCCCGTCGTGCTCGGCGAGGTCGACTGGCTGCACTGGATGGTGACGTTGGCCGGGCAAGTCATCTGTGGCGGGAGCTTGTCCTCAACGAGGAGGTTGCCCCAGCAGGAGTTGCCCGAAGCGACGTGCGTCAGCGTGACCTTCATGGTCTTGCCAGCGTGCGAGGCGTTCACCTTGTTGGCCGGGTTGAACGTGGTCGTTCCTGCCGGGTAGGTGATGGCGATGGTGTAGTCGTCGAAGCAAGAGTAGCCGCCTTCCAGCACCATGTCCGGCGTGATGGTCACGACGCACGACTGGTCAAGCGAGACTTGCACGTTGTCGTTGCAGGCGACAGCCGTCGGCGTGGTCACGACCGACACGATGGTCGAGATGGACTGCGTGCAGCCCGGGTCGGTCTGGTCGTTCATGCCCGCCGTGCCAGCGTTGAAGGTGGCGACCACAGTGTGCGGGCCGACACCGAGCTGGGTGGCGTTGAAGACATTACCCGGAGCCGGGTTGCCGTCGATGGTGATCGTGTAGGTGCCAGCACCGCCGAAGAGGTCAGCCACTTGGATGACGAAGTTCGGCGTACCGACGCAGAACGGCCCAGCGAACTGGACGAAGTACGGCGTCGGGTAGTAGCACTTGTTGGCGATGTTGAGCGTCTGCGACAGGTTGTTGGCGAAGACACCGGCATAACCCACGCCTTCGATGTGTTTGAAGCGCAGCGTGTAGTATCCCGATTCGTCGGCCTCGTCCGTTTGGCCGTCGCCGTCGTTGTCATAGCTGTCGGCCGTGCCAACTGTCAACACCGTACCGGTCGGAACCGGGGTCGGAGCGGCGGGCGGAGCAGCCGAGCTGTTGAGGAACATCCCCGTCGAGCCAGCGGCGACCGTCCAGGTCTGACCGGCCAGCGCATGGATTTGCACCAGCTCAAAGAACTGGCCGTTGTCCATATTGGTCGAGTTGTTCAGGCACTGGCACTTGATGCTGTGCGCGATGTCATAGACCGGCGTGCAGGGGTTGATGCCCTCGAGCACCGTGACGATGGAGGTGCAGGTCGACGAGTTGCCGCACTGGTCGGTGACGGTCAGGGTGACGACGTTGTTGAGTCCGACGTTGGCGCAAGTCATCTGGGCCGGGCTGACCGAGAAGGTCAGGTTGGCAGCGGCAGAGCAGTTGTCGGTCGAGCCGTCGTTGAGCAGTGCGCCGGTGAGGGTGAACGTGCCTTGGGCGTTGAGCGTCACTGTGATGTTCTTGCACTTGGCGACCGGAGGCTTGGTGTCCTTCACGGTGATGACTTGCGTGTGAACAGTCATGTTGCCCGCAACATCGGTCACCTTCCAAGTGCGCGTCAGCGTGTAGTTGTTGATGCAGTTGCCATTGGTCCGCACCTCGGTGAAGGCGATGGTGAGCACACCAGGGCAGTTGTCGTTGACATCGTTGACCGTCAGGACAAACGGAGCCGGGACGGCATCGCATTCGACCGTGATATTTCCAGGCATGACGATGTCGGCATCAAACTGCGGCTTCTGTGTGTCCATCACCATGACAGTGAAGGTGCAGGTCGATGTGTTGCCCGCAGCATCCGTCGCCGTGTAGGTGATGGTGTAGTTGCCAACGGGGACCACCGTGCCCGAAAGCGGGCCAGCGGACTGCACGACGGTCGGCGTGGAGCAATTGTCGACGGCCACCAAGGCAGGCCAATTGATCTTGGCACTGCACTGATCCGGGTCGTTGCCGAAGACGAGCGTGGTGTTCGGGCAGTTGAGGAACTGCGGCGGCGTGTTGTCAATGACCGTGATGGTCTGGGCGCAGGTCGCCGAGTTGCCGCAAGCGTCGAGGATGCGGTATGTGCGCGTCACGATGTTGCCGACCTGCGAGATGCTCAAGAGACCGAAGGTTCCTTGGTTGAGCTGGCAGTTGTCGGAGGCCGTGCCACCGGCGGCGAGGAACGCCGTCCAGTTGGCATACGGCGGGATCTCGTTGGCCGAGCACTGGGCCGTCAGGTTGCCCGGGCAGGAAAGCTGCGGGGCGACGTTGTCGTTGACATTGATGATTTGAACCATCGAGGTCGCGTTGCCGCAGTCGTCCTGCACATTCCACGTCCGGGTGACGGTGTACTTATTGGCACACGCGCCCGGGGTGGTTGTTTCGGCAAAATCGACAATGACCGGAACGCCGCAGTTGTCCGTCGCCGTCACGACCGGGGCGGCCGGGACGAGGCTGGCGCAATCGACGTTGATGGGCGACGTAACCGTCGTCGAGAAGGTCGGCGCAATGTTGTCAAGGACCGTGATGACCTGAACGCGCTGCGTCGAGTTGCCACAGTCGTCTTGCACGTTCCAGGTGCGGGTCACTGTGTAGTTGTTCGCGCAGCCGCCCGAGGAGGTCGTTTCAGAGAAGTCGACGATGACCGGGACACCACAGTTGTCGGTCGCAGTCTGAACCGGCACGGCCGGGACGAGTTGCGAGCAAGAGACCGTCACGCTGGCCGGAGCGGCTTGCACCCAAGTCGGGGCGACGCTGTCGTCGATGTTGATGGTCTGCAGGAAGGTCGACTTGTTGCCGCAGATGTCCTCCGCCGTCCACGTCCGCCGGATGGTGAACTTGTTGGAGCAGGTGCCGGGCACGAGTTCCTCCGAGTAGATCACGTTGACATTCGGGTCGCAGTTGTCCGTCGCCGTGACCACAGCTGCGGCCGGGACATCCTGCGCACAGGTGCCGGTGACCGAGGCGGCCGGGGTGCCGACGAGCGTCGGAGCGACGTTGTCGTTGACGTTGATGACCTGAACGCGCTGCGTCGAGTTGCCGCAGTCGTCGGTCGCCGTCCACGTCCGGGTGAGGGTGAACTTGTTCACACAGGTGCCCGTCGTGAGCGTCTCGTTCGTGTCGACGATGATGGGCGCGCCGCAGTTGTCCGTCGCCGTCTGCACCGGCAGGGCCGGGATGGCAGAGGCGCAGCTCACGTTGACAGGCGAGGTCGGAGCGGCCTCGAGCCAGCCCGGAGCCTGCGTGTCGCTCACGTTGATCGTTTGGAGGAAGGTCGACTTGTTGCCGCAGATGTCCTCCGCCGTCCACGTCCGCTTGATGGTGAACTGGTTGGCGCAGGTGCCGGGCTGAAGTTCTTCCGAGTAGATCACGTTGACGTTCGGGTCGCAGTTGTCCGTCGCCGTCACGACTGCAGCGGCCGGAACGAGTTGCGAGCAGGAAACAGCAACCGTCGCCGCCGGGGTGCCGACGAGCGTCGGGGCAATGTTGTCGTTGACGTTGATGATCTGGACGCGCTGTGTCGAGTTGCCGCAGTCGTCCTGCGCCGTCCATGTCCGGGTGATGGTGAACTTGTTCACGCAAGTTCCCGGCTGGATTGTCTCGTTCGTGTCCATGATGACCGGTGCACCGCAGTTGTCGGTCGCAGTTTGCGTCGGCCATGCCGGGACGGCACTGGCGCAGCTCACGTTGACCGGCGAGGTCGGAGCGGCCTCAACCCAACCCGGAGCGATGTTGTCGTTCACGGTGATGGTCTGCAGGAAGGTCGTCTTGTTGCCGCAGATGTCCTCCGCCGTCCACGTCCGTTTGATAACGAACTGGTTGGAGCAGGTGCCGGGCTGGAGTTCCTCCGAGTAGATGACGTTGACGTTCGGGTCGCAGTTGTCGGTCGCCGTCACGACCGCAGCGGCCGGGACGAGTTGCGAACAGGCCACGTTGACCGTCGCTGCCGGCGTGCCGATGAGGCCCGGAGCGATGTTGTCGTTCACGTTGATGATTTGCTGGCGCTGCGTCGAGTTGCCGCACTCGTCCCACGCCGTCCATGTGCGGGTGACGGTGAACTTGTTCACGCAGGTGCCCGTGGCGATGGTCTCCGAGAAGTCCATCGTGACCGGGCTGCCGCAGTTGTCCGTCGCGGTCTGAACCGGGACGGCGGGCAGGGCACTGGCGCAGGCAATGTTGATCGGCGAGGTCGGGGCAGCTTGCGCCCAGCCCGGGGCCGTGTTGTCGTTGACAGTGACGACCTGCGTCCAAGTGGTCTTGTTGCCGCAGCCGTCTTCCGCGTACCAGTAGCGGTTGACTATGAAGTGGTTGGTGCAGGTCTGGCCTTGCGTCGTTTCCGAGTAGACCACCGAGATGGCCGCGTCACAGTTATCGGAAGCGGTCAGCGTCGGCGGGCCGGGCACTTGAGCGGCACACTGGAAGACGAGCGTCGGCGGCAGCTGCGCGGCCGAGACCGGTTGGCCATTCGGCAGGTAGAGCACCGGGGCCGTATTATCGTTGACCGTGATGGTCTGGATGTACGTCGAGGTGTTGCCGCAGGCATCAATGGCCGTCCACTTGCGGTTGACGATGAAGTGGTTGGTGCAGGTTTGACCTTGCGTGTACTCCGTGTAATCGACGATGACGTTGCCGTCGCAGTTGTCCGAGGCCGTGAGAACCGGCGGGCCGGGCACTTGAGCGGCGCATTGGAACACCAGCACCGGCGGCACTTGGGCCGGGTTGACGTTGATGACCGGCGCGATGTTGTCGTTGACGTTGATGACCTGGATGCGCTGCGTCGAGTTGCCGCAGTCGTCCGTTGCCGTCCAGATGCGGGTCTTCGTGAATTTGTTCACGCACGGGCCGGGCTGGTCGAGTTCGACAAAATCGACAATAATCGGCACTCCGCAATTGTCCGTCGCAGTCTGGACCGGAGCGGGCGGAACTTGAATGGCGCAGCTGAAGTTGAGCGGCGAGGCCGGAGCGGCCTCAACCCACCCGGGGGCCTGCGTGTCGCTGACGTTGATGGTCTGCGTGGCGGTCGACTTGTTGCCGCAGATGTCCTCCGCCGTCCACGTCCGCTTGATGCTGAACGAGTTGGCGCAGGTGCCGGACACCAGTTCTTCCGTGTAGATGACGTTCACCGCGGCGTCGCAGTTGTCCGTCGCCGTCACCACCGCAGCAGCCGGGACGTTCTGCGCACAGCTCACGTTCACCACCGACGGTTGCGCCGGGGCACCGATGAGCGTCGGCGCGATGTTGTCGTTGACGTTGATCACCTGGATGCGCTGCGTCGTGTTGCCGCAGTCGTCCTGCACGCTCCACGTGCGGGTGATGGTGAAACGGTTCACGCAGTTGCCCGGAAGCACAGTCTCCGAGAAGTCCACGATCACCGGGACGCCGCAGTTGTCCGTCGCCGTCTGAACCGGAACCGCAGGGACTTGCGTCGCGCAGGTGAAGTTCAGCGGGGTCGCCGGGGCGGCCTCGACCCAGCCCGGGGCCGTCGTGTCGTCCACGTTGACCGTCTGCGTCGCAACCGACTTGTTGCCGCAGATGTCCTCCGCCGTCCACGTCCGCTTGATCGTGAACTTGTTCGCGCAGGTGCCAGGGACGAGTTCTTCCGTATAGATCACATTGACCGCGGCGTCGCAGTTGTCCGTCGCCGTCACCACCGCAGCGGCCGGGACGTTCTGCGCGCAGCTCACGTTCACCACCGACGGTTGCGCCGGGGCACCGATGAGCGTCGGCGCGATGTTGTCGTTGACGTTGATCACCTGGATGCGCTGCGTCGTGTTGCCGCAGTCGTCCTGCACGCTCCACGTGCGGGTGAGGGTGAAACGGTTCACGCAGTTGCCCGGAAGCACAGTCTCCGAGAAGTCCACGATCACCGGGACGCCGCAGTTGTCCGTCGCCGTCTGAACCGGAACCGCCGGGACTTGCGTCGCGCAGGTGAAGTTCAGCGGGCTCGTCGGGGCGGCCTCGACCCAGCCCGGGGCCGTCGTGTCGTCCACGTTGATCGTCTGCGTCGCCGTCGACTTGTTGCCGCAGATGTCCTCCGCAGTCCACGTACGCTTGATCGTGAACTTGTTCGCGCAGGTGCCCGGGACGAGTTCTTCAGTATAGATGACGTTCACCGCGGCATCGCAGTTGTCCGTCGCCGTCACCACCGCAGCGGCCGGCACGTTCTGCGCGCAGCTCACGTTCACCACCGACGGTTGCGCCGGGGCACCGATGAGCGTCGGCGCGATGTTGTCGTTGATGGTGATGGTCTGAACAAACGACGTGGCGTTGCCGCAGTCGTCCGAGGCCGACCACGTCCGCGTCATCACGAAGCGGTTCACGCAGCCGCCGGGGGCAACCGATTCCACGAAGTCGACGTCAATCGGAACGCCGCAGTTGTCCGTCGCCGTGACGACCGGGACCGCCGGGACGGCCGTCGCGCACTGCGCCGTGAACGTAGCCGCCGGTAGGCCGATGAGCGTCGGGGCCGTGACGTCGTTCACGGTGATGTTTTGAGTGACCGTGGTCTTGTTGCCACAGATGTCCTCCGCCGTCCACGTACGCTTGATGGTGAACTTGTTGGCACAGGTGCCGGGCTGGAGTTCCTCCGTGTAGATGACGTTGACGTTCGGGTCGCAGTTGTCGGTGGCGGTGACGACCGGAGCGGCAGGCACGTCCTGTGCGCAGGAGACGTTCACCGGGTTGGTCGGGTTAAACGCCGCGCCGCCCGAGACGAGGCCCGGGGCCACGCTGTCGTCAATGGTGATGACCTGCTGGCGCGAGGTGCTGTTTCCGCACTCGTCCCAAGCCGTCCAAGTCCGCGTGACAGTGAACTTGTTCACGCAAGTACCGGGGGCGACGGTCTCCGAGAAGTCAACCGTGATGGGCGCACCGCAGTTGTCCGTCGCGGTTTGAGTCGGGACTGCCGGGAGAAGAGCGGCACAGGCGAACGTGAGCGGCGTGGCAGGCGCAGGCGTCGACCATCCGGGGATGGTGTTGTCGTTGACCGTGATGACCTGCGTCCAAGTGGTCTTGTTGCCGCAGATGTCCTCAGCAGCCCACAAGCGGTTGACGATGTAGTGGTTGGTGCAGGTTTGGCCTTGCACATACTCCGAATAGACGACGTTGATGGCCATGTCGCAGTTGTCCGAGGCGGTCAAGGTCGGCGGGCCGGGCACTTGGGCAGCGCACTGGAACACAAGCGTGTTCGGCAGTTGCGCGACCGTGACCGGGTTGCCGTTGGGCAGATAGAGAACCGGAGCGGTGTTGTCCAAGACCGTGATGACTTGCGTCCAAGTGGTCGAGTTGCCGCACTGGTCGACGGCCGTCCAGCGGCGGTTGACGATGTACTTGTTGTTGCAAATTTGGCTCTGGACGTACTCGAAGTATTCGACAGTGATATTGCCGTCGCAGTTGTCGGAGGCCGTGAGGAGCGGCGGGCCGGGCACTTGGGCAGCACACTGGAACGTGAGCACCGGCGGCAGTTGCGCGGCTGTCACCGGGTTGCCGTTAGGCAGCAGGAGCACAGGCGCGGTGTTGTCGTTGACCGTGATGACTTGCGAGTAGCTCGTGGAGTTGCCGCAATCGTCGGTAGCCGTCCAGATGCGGGTCGTGGTGAATTTGTTGATGCAGATGCCCCATTGGGTGAACTCGACATAGTCGACGTCAATCGGGATGCCACAGTTGTCGGAGGCCGTGATGTTCTGCGGCGGTCCGGGCACGTTGGCAGCACACTGGAAGTTGAGCGTCGGCGGCAGTTGGGCCGGGTTGATGGGCGCGCCGTTCTGCAAGAGCACGGGCGGCGTGTTGTCGTTGACCGTCCAGATTTGGAAGGTCGACGTCTTGTTGCCGCACATATCCTCGGCCGTCCATGTCCGCCGGATGGAGAACATATTGGCGCAGGTGCCCGGGAAGAGTTCTTCCGAGTAGATCACATTGACGTTCGGGTCGCAGTTGTCCGTCGCCGTGACGACCGGTGCGGCCGGCACGTTTTGGGCACACTGCAACGTTGCCGGGTTCGTGACCGGGGTGAAGGCCACGCCGCCCGAGATGAGCGTCGGTGCTTGCGTGTCGCTTACGTTGATGACCTGGATGCGCTGGGTCTGGTTGCCGCAGCCGTCCTGGGCCGTCCACGTGCGGGTGATGATGAAATCGTTCACACAGGTGCCCGGGTCGGTCACCTCGCTGAAGTCGACGAAGATGGGCGCACCGCAGTTGTCGGTCGCCGTTTGCGTCGGCACGGCCGGAACCGCGCTGCCGCACTGCAAGTTGATGGGCGTCGTCGGAGCAGGCTCGTTCCAGCCCGGAGCTTGGGTGTCGTTGACCGTGACAACCTGCGAATAGCTCGCCTGATTGCCACAGTTGTCCGTCGCCGTCCAGACACGGGTGACGACGAAGTGATCGACGCAGTTGAAGTACTGTGTCGTCTCGTAATATTCAACCACCACGTCGGTGCCGCAGTTGTCCGTTGCCGTCAAGGTCGGCGGGCCGGGCACTTGGGCAGCGCACTGGAAGGTGAGGCTCGGGTTGAGGTTGGCGGGAGCGACCGGCACACCAGCGTTCATGAGCGTCGGCACCGTGTTGTCGATGACCGTGATTTGCTGGCTGGCCGTGGCCGTGTTGCCGCAATCGTCGGTCGCCCGCCACAGGCGGACGATGGAGTAGCGGTTGTTGCAGGTGCCGGGGATGGTGTACTCCGTGAAGCCAAGCACGACCGGGCCACAGAAGTCAGAGGCCGTGACGGCCGCCGGGGCCGGGATGCTGTTGGCGCAGGTGACGGTCGCATCGATCGGGACGTTGCTCAAGACCGGTGCCGTCACGTCGTTGACCGTGACGGTCTGCTGTGTGTTGAAGACGTTGCCGCAGCCGTCGGTCGCCTTCCAAGTGCGGACGAGGCGGAACTTGTTGGCGCAGAACTCGCCCGTCAGCAGCGGAAGCATCGACTCGTTCATCTCCATGAAGACGACCGTGCAGTTGTCGGAGAAGGTGAGCACCGGGGCCGGGGCCACCAAGTTGGCACAGACCAAGCTGATGTCGCCAACAACGGGCGTGATGGTCGGCGGGGTGTTATCGTTGACCGTGATGGTTTGCGTGAAGGTCGACGTGTTGTTGCAAACGTCGGTCGCGCGCCAAGTGCGAGTGAGGATGCGGCTGTTGGCGCAGTTCTGCGGGCCGGGATCCTCCGTCTCCGTGAGGGTGACGTTCGGCGCGGGCGAGCAGTTGTCGGTCGCCGTCACGACGGCCGGGGCAGGGATGGCAGCCATGACCAATTGGACGGTGCTGGCGGTGTTGCCGCAGGCATCCGTCGCCACCCACGAGCGGGTGATGCGGAACTGGTTGACGCAGGCAGGAACGCCCGTGCCGGCCGGGCCGGTGAGCAGTTCTTCATAATCGATGGTCACGCCGGCGCAGCCGCCCACGTTGTCGGAGGCCGTGACGACCGGAACCGCCGGGACTTCAGCGGCGCAAGTGCCGTTGAAATCGGTGACGGCGGAGAGCGTCGGGGCAACGACGTCGTCGACCCAAGTGAACGTCTGGGCGCAAGTGTTCGAGTTGCCAGCCGCGTCGAAGGCGGTGTAGGTGCGCGTGACGACGCGGGCCGGGTCGGCCGCGCAGACGGTGTAACCGTTGTCGAGATCCGAGAAAAGGAGCTGGGTCACGCCGCAGTTGTCGGTCAGCGTGCCGCCCGTGAAGGCCGCGATGGTCAGCGGCGCGGGCATCGGGTCTTGGCACGAGAGGTTGGCGACGGCCGCCGGGCAGGTGATGACCGGCTTGTCGTTGTCGGTGACGACGACGTTGTAGTTGCAATAGATGGTGTGCAGGGTGCCACCCGCGTCGGTGTACTCATATTTCCAACGGGTGGTCGTCGTGCCGACCGGGAAGGTGCCGACGGCGGTCGTCGTCGCGACGGCCGGAACGGCCGGGGGAACCGCCGCGCCGTTGATGGTCACAACGACGGGCGAGCCAATGGCCTGACGGGTGCCATCAATGTAGGTGGCGGAGACGAACGTGGCGTTCACTGTCGAGCCGCAACCGGCGGCGTAGACCGTCGGGATGGGCAGATTTATGGTGGTGTCGCAGGTGACGGCCGCACCGGTCGTCCCGGCGATGTCGGCCGGGCAGTCGGCAAAGCCGGGGTCAACAGCGTCGGTCAGGGTGACCGTCACCGAGCAGGGGACACTGCAGTTCGGGGTCGGAGCCGCGCCGTCGCAGACTTGGGCCATGAATACGTTCTGCCCGAGGTTGGCGCAGGTCAGCGTGATGCACGACGAGGTGAACGCGCCCGCACCGAGCTTGATTTGCTTGGTGACGACCATGCAGTTGTCGGCATTGGCCAAAGTGAGGTCGTTGAAGCAAATGGTCTTCGTGCCATTCGGGTCGAGGTTGACCGTGAAGTTCGGCGCGCACATGACAGTCGGCGCGTCCACGTCGGCGACGTTGACCGTCATCGTGCAGAAGCTGACGTTGCCCGTCATGTCGGTGATGGTGTACGTCACGACGGTCTGGCCGACCGGGAAGAGGGCACCATCATAGTCAGGGCTGCCGCTGAGTTGGTTGATGATGACGTTGCCGGGGCTGGGCGGGTTGCTGACCGCGTTGACCGTGATGGTCGGGGCGGAGCAGGGGCCGTTCGGCGGGGCGCAGTTGTCGGTCGCCGTCGGGCGCAGCCAGCTCAAGAACTGGTAGCAGTCGCCCGCGACGGCGTTGAGGTTGTAGGTCTGGTTGGCACCGTTGCACGTCACGACGGGGGCCTCGTTGTCGACCACCGTGATGATGAACTGGCACTGCGAGGCCAGGTTGCCGTGCTCGTCCTTCGCCGTGTAGGTCACGCGGTAGGTGTCGTCGGTGCAGAGAATGCCTTTGGAGACCGTGAGGGTCGCGGCCGATCCGCCAGTGACCGTCGTGGCCGCTTGGATGGTGTTCCAACCAGCACCGTTTTCTTTTTCAATCATCTCCTGCAAGCAGATGACGGAGCAGTTGTCGGCGGCCGCCGGGCGGGTCCAAGAGGCCTGGCCGGAGCAGTCGCCCGTGCCGTTGGTGCTCGTGTTGACCGAGAAGTTGGCCGGGCAGGGAGCGGCGACGGTGCCAATGACCGGGGCCGTCACGTCGCGGATGATCACCGCAGTGCCGGGGCCGGAGCAGGCACTGGAGACGTTGCCGCAGGGGTCGATCGCACGGAACTGGATGCGAAGGTTGGCCGTGTTGGCCAAGCCCGCGCCACAGTTGGCGATGTCCGGGATGTCGGCGCAGGTGAAAGTCTGTGTGGCGGCAAAGGGACTGTAAAGGCCCGAGCCTTCCGCGGTCTCGCGGGCAATCTCAAAGGTGAGCAGGCCATTGTTGGCCGTGCAGTTGTCGGTGCTGCCGTTGTTGAAGTCGCTGGCATTGACCGTGACCGTGCCCGCGCCGTCGAGGGCGGAGGAGAGGTCTTTCGTCAAAGGCACGGTCGTGCAGAGCGGGTTGGGGGCGATGTTGTCGATTTGGGTAATCTGTTGCGAGACCGTCGCGGTGTTGCCGCACTGGTCGGTCACCTGATAGGTGTGCGTGGTGACAAGCGGCATGGCGGCACAGCCCGTGCCGCCGTTGTTGGTGTTGCTCAACGTCGCGATGGTGAGGTTGGCGACCAACGTGCAGTTGTCCGTCGCCGTCACCAGTGCCGGGTTCGGAGCAGGAATTGCCGCGGCACACTGGACGGAGACGCCAGGCAGCGGCGACGGGCCGGTGATGGTCGGCGAGACCATGTCGCGGACGCTGACGTTGACCGTGACTGGCGTGCCCGTGTTTCCGCAGTCGTCAACCGGCGTGAAAGCGACGGTCGTCGAGCGCAGATGAGTGGTCGCATTGCAGGGTGCAGCGATGAGGTCAGCCTCGATTTGGGCAAGCGACTTGTTGGCCGTGATTGTGATACTCGCATCGACGCAGGGAGCACCGCCGTTGTCGTCGGTGCCCTCGGCAAGAAGACCGTCGCCGTCGGTGGTGTTCTGTGTGTACCAAGGTGCCAAATCAACAGAAGCCGTCGCAGCGCAACCGTCGATGGTGAAATCGACCGGGGCCACGGTGAAAGTCGGTGCACTGTTGTCGACCTGCGTGATGGTCTGGGTGGCATCGGCCGTGTTGCCGCACCCATCGGTCACCCTATATCTATAGGTGATGATGCGCGGAGTGGCCGGGCAGCCAGCGGCACCGTTGTCGGTGTTCAGGCCAATGACGTTCAGCGTCGATGCAATGCCGCTGCAATTGTCGGAGGATGTTACGCCGCCCGCGTTCGGAACCGGCACGGCCGCTGCGCAGTTGACGGTCGTGTTGGCCGGAACGCCGGTGATTGTCGGCGCGGTGAAGTCCGTCTGGGTGACGGTCGCCGACATGGTCGCGCCGACATTTCCGCACGGGTCACTCGGGATGAAGTCGACCGTGATTGTTTTCATGCCGCCCGCGCAGACTTGGGCATTCACTGTCGAAGCGATCTGGGCAGCGGTCGCGTTGGTGATTGCCACCGCGACACCCACTTGGACAGGGATATTTATCTGATAGGTTATGGTGTTGGCCGGGCAGTTGTCCGTCGCTAGGCCGGTCGTGCCGTGCGAATCCATCCATGCTTGAATGGTCGTGGCGATATTCGCCGCGTCGCAGGCAAAGGTCAGCGGGCTGGGGCTGGTCGTCCAAGTTGGAGCGACGTTGTCCAAGAAGGTGATGACCTGCGTGACGGTGAACGAGTTGTTCGAGCAGTCGGTGACCGTGTAGGTGCGATCGTACCGCTTCGGCGTACCTGGGCAGCCGTTGCCTGTTCCGACCTGCGCGACCGTGTTCGAAGTGACAACGAGGTTGGCCAACGGTGTGCAGTCGTCGCTGCCCGTGACGTATGCCGTCGTGAGGGTCGGCGCAGGAAGCACATCGCAGGTGACGGTGAAGTCGGCCGGAGCCACGGCCGTCGGGGCAGTGATGTCGTTGAGAACCACTTGGCCAATCACGTCAACGATGTTGCCGCACCCGTCCGAAACCTGGAAGACCACGTTGACGACACGCGGCGCACCCGAGCAGGCTGGGGGCATATTGGCGAGAACTTGCGCGCCGGTGGCAAAGGTGGGAGTGATGGTGACAATGTTGCCCGAGCAGGCATCGGAAGCATCGAGCGTGCCGCCCGTGTTGGAGATGAAGCCTGCGACAGTACCCGCGTTGAGCGCGTTGGGGTTCGCGGCCGGGTTGGTGTTGTTGTCAATCCAGAGCTGGATGCCGGCGGCGTCCGCCGTCGCACAGTTGAGCGTGAGCACGCCAGCCGTGCCGGTGGTCGTCGGGGCGACGTTGTCGCTGACGTTGATGGTCTGGGTGCAGGTGGTGGTGTTGCCCGAGTTGTCGGTCACCCTCCACGTCCTCGTGAAGGAGAATTTGTTGACACACATCCCCGGCACTTGTGCGCCATCTTGGTAGGTGGCGGTGATGGTCGTGCAGTTGTCACTTGCCACACCGCCAGCAGTAGTGAAGTCCGCAAGGCTTCCAGCAGGGACAAGGCTGTAAGCCGGGGTGATCGTCGACGAGCAGCTGAACGTGGTGTTCGGCGGACAGGTGGTGATCATCGGAGGCGTGATGTCGTTGACGTCGATGACCAGCATTGTCGCCGAGCAGCTCGCCGCCTCGCCAGCGTTCCCAGCGGAGACAACCCAGAGGTTGACCAGGCCCGCAGTTTGGGAGCAGTCGAACGTGTAGTTGCCAGGGAAGGCGGGCATGGTCTTCGCCGCGTCTTTAAAATAGAATAGGAACTGGCCCACCGTCGTGGTCACGCCCGGCAGGTAGAACGTACCAGCCGGAGGTGCGGTGCTTGGGTCGTAGAAGCCCGGCATGAGTGCCATGCCCGAGGCACCAAGGTTGACGGTGATGTTGCCAGGGACAACCGAAACGGTGCCGCAAACGACATCCTCATCGTGGCCGCCCTTGTGGGTGCCTGCGGTGAGTTGCTGCGGAACCGCCCAGCAGACGGCGGAAAGCAAAAGGCTGAAGACCATCCGCGCGGCCGCTCCCTTGAGAGCTTGGCCGTTGAAAAGCTGCGGACCTTTCGGTGTAGTCGTTGCAATCATGAGATTATAAAAATTGTTTATTAAAAGGCTCCGAAATGGATTACGTTCAAAATAGAAAACCCGCGACCGGGCGACGAGGCCCAGCGCAGGAGATGCGATTGAGTTAAATTTTTTCGGCGAAAACACGGCCCGTAAAACAACAGGCCTTCGAACCAAAGTCGAAACGAATCATGAGATTACGATGAGATTAGCTTGGTAGCGATTAAAACTTAACGGGGTAAAGATAGACAGGGCCTCCAGAAAACAAACCCACGCCGTTCAAAAATACTTTGCTCCGATGCCTTTCGTTGCCCACGAAACGGCTCTTTTCGTCGAGATTCTTGGGCAGATTGCGGTCGAAATCGGCAATTGGATCGCGGTTCGCCAGTCCGTGCTTTTATTGTTAAGTGATATTTTGAACCCCCTAAACCAGCTCTTGGCCGCTTGCTCATTTGCTGATAGTGCTGACTAATTTTTAAGTGATTGATTTTCAACGATTTGCACCAAATAAAGTTGATTATATCCGCGTTTAGTAAATTACTAAATAATATTTACTCGAAAATATTTGCTCGTTTATTGAAATAATGTCCACATCAGCCGCCCTACCCTACTCTGGCTCTTGCGGCCATGTTTTTCCTCGACGCTCCACACCGTTGCTCGCAGAAAAAAAAAACACCCGACCACCCAAAAAAAATTCAAAAAGCACCGCAAAATGGTCATAATCAATCTTTATCAGCCTATCTTTTTTGTCCAAAACTGGCTATAATATTTACTATTTATGCACTCTTTTTGCCTCACTTCCACAGCTTTGTTTCACTCACAAGGAGTTGTCGCGCTCTCAAAATTGGCTAATAAAAGAATAAATGAGTAATTATTACATATTATTTATGCATTTCTGCTGCGGTGCAAGAAGGCGAAACCAGTGGCCAAAAAAGCCGTTTTCAATAATATTTACGCTCAATAAAAAATAATATTTACACTTAAATATAAATAAACCCGGCATTTCCCTACCCTTGCCGCGAAATACAAGAGCATGAAAATAGCTGTCTCGAACCTGAAAGGCGGTGTCGGAAAGAGCACCTTGAGCCAAAACCTGGCGGTCTGCTTCGCCCACATGGAGTTCAAAACCTGCCTTGTGGACACCGACACGAACCAAAACTCCCTCGCCTGGAGCGGTGTCAGGCCCGACCATTTGCCGTCCGTCACGGTGGTCGGAGCGACCGACCCAAAGGCCCTCGGAAAGGCCGTCGACAACCTCCACCGCGACTACGACGCCGTCATCATCGACGGCACCCCGTCGCTGTCGGAAATGACCACGCGCATCATCATCGCCTGCGATTTGCTGCTCATCCCGATACTGCCGAGTGCGCACGATTTCAGGGCCATGCAGCCCTTTTTCGAGCGGCTCGACCAAGCGCGGGAGTTCCGTGGGGACATCCCGGCCTTCTTCGTAATCAACCAGTTCATGCCCTCTGCGAACGTCTACAAGCGCATGGCCGACGCCATCCGCGAGCTGGGTATCGAGGTGCTCGACACCGTGATCCACCGCCGGGCAGCATACGCCGAAACGGCCATCGACGGCAAGGGAACCTATGAGGGAACCGACCCAAAAGCCCGCGACGAGGTCGTCCGACTCACCCGAGAGGTGCTCGACAAAGCGGCCATCTACAACCTAATCAAAGCGTTCTGAACAGGCCAAAGCGGCCTCTCCAACAGCAAATCACCATCAAATGAGCAAGGAAAAGTTCAACATCGGAAACCTCGGACTGCCCGCCAAACCGGTCGTGGTGAAGAACCCGCAGACCGAGATGAAGCCCATCGTCGAGCGCGCCGTCGAGGCGATCCACAAGCCGAAACAAGCGGAGGAACCCGCCACCACCCCACCCTCGGTGCGCAAAATCAGCCTTGATTTGCCGGTCGACATGTTCAAGTTCATCAAGCTCCACTGCGTCGAGCACGACATCACGATGCGCGAGTTCATCGTCGGAATCCTCGAAAAGGACATCTCTGCCCGGAAGGGGAAATGAGAAAAACTGCCTCCGGCAGCCGTAATCTTTGTGCATTTAGTAAATAATATTTTACACAAAATTATTTAGTATCGGTATTATTTACTAAACCCCCGTTTATGCTCTCGATGAAAACGCCGTCTAAAGTCAATCCAAGCCCAGAAACCGCAACGCCTCGAACCGCGTCGGCTTCTTCCCCAAGACCTTGACGAGCGGGGCCACCAACGGCCCAAACTGTTTCCGCACCTCCGCGAAATGGGGCGCGTTCTGCCCCACGATTTCCCAGACGACGGCCTCCCGCAGCTTGGGGTTGTCGCGGAAATCCTGTGCCGTGGGCTCGCCGCCGAGGCGGTCAATTTCCTTTTTCAAGATAGGGTTCGGCGTTTCCGCCACGACCGCCATCGCCCGGGCGCGGACGGCCCCGTCGGCCTCCACGAGGCGGCGAATCACGATGTTTATCTCGCCCCGCATCGCATCGAGTTGGGCATCGAGCTGGGCCTGGAGGTTGGCCAGTTTGGCATCCCGTTCGGCCTGTTCCGGCACAGGGCCGCGCTGGCGGGCGGCGCGTTTTGCCTCGACTTCGTCGGTGAAACCTTGTTGGACAGCCTCGACAAAGAAGCCCGCCGGGCTGGTCAAATTGCCAGCTGCCGCCCGGCGCTTGGTAACGCGGAAGGCCTGCCGGACCGCCTCCGGCTCGTGCGCCCGGATGAGGTCGAGCAAGCGCGTCGGGCTTACGCCCCATTCGCCGACGGCGACGGCCTGAACCTCCATGAAAACAAGGTCGCGTTCGGCATCTGCCTGTGCGTCAGGGGTTGGTTGGGGGGCGTTCTTGGCACCGGGCGGGGTGGGGGAGGGGGCGTTCTTGCCCCGCTCGCCGGGCCGGTTCTCGAGGATGGTGAAGCGCAGCGTGACCACCTTTTTGCCCGCCTTTATCTCCTTGTAAGAGAAGGCAATGTCGCAGTACTGCGCCAAATCGGTCTGCGCCTTGTCGATGATCTTGCGCTTGAAGTCGCCGTAGAGCTTGTACTTGTCGGCCACCTCCAGGATGATTTTGAGGTAGTCCACGTCGAGGTCGATGGTTTTCTGGTACTGGTGGCTCTTCAGAATCTCGTAGATGCGGATGGCGTGCGAGCTTTGGAGGTGCACGATGTAGCGCAGCTCGTACTTCGAGAACTGCTTCTTGAGGTCGATGAGGTGCGGTTTGAGGTCCTCGTTGAACTTCAGCTCGATGTAGGCGTTGCCCGGCTTCTTGTCCTGCGGCTTGGTGTACTTCGTGATGAGGCGGACCTCGCCGAAGCGCTCGTTGCCGTCAAGGTCGCGGCTCGGCACCTGGATGGAGGTCTCGTAGAGCTGGCGCGGGACGTTCTCGATGATGTCCGTAACCGTCCCGTTCTGGTCGCTCTCGAAGAATCGGACGAGGTCGGCGATGTACACCTTCTGCATTCGGAACTCGCTGTCCTCCTTCCCGATCTGCGAGACGAAGTACATGAAGACGCGCTTCTGCCACAGGCTGAAGTGGTATTTCGCGTGGATAAGCTCGTTGGAGGAAACGATGAGGTCGCGTGTCGGCGTCGCGTTCTCGGCCATGGCGGACGTTGGTTTTTGAACCGGCAAAGGCACTTTGCCGCGCCCACAAAGCAATGACCTTTTTATGAAAACAACTCAGCTTGCGGTCATAATCAAACCGCGCCTGGGCCAAAATCTCGGCGCATTCCGCAAAAAAGTCATAGCAAACCGCAGAAAGGCCATGCTCCAGAACCCGGAGAAAGGTCATAGGACGCATTTGCGCCATGTTTAAGGCGCAGAAACGACATTGAAAACCGCAGAAACGGCATGATTGACCGCAGAAGCGGCGCCCTATTCCGCAGTTTGGTCATAGAAAAAAGTGCAAGCGCCTGCTTTTCAGGGGGTTATGAGGCTCTAAACCCTAAACAAGTTAAACTGAAACAACAACAAACCCGGTTGCGGCCCTCCCTTTCATCAGAAAAGGCGGATCAAACCCAACCCAACGGTTACAAAAAGGTGTTGGAAGACCCTCGCCGCGCCGAACTATGGCTTTTTTGCGGAAGATGGGCGCGGCCTGCGGTTTCAGACGCAATTCAGGCCGAATTCTCTTTGAATAGCTGGGAATTGAAGGCGCAAAGCAGCTCGACCAACACGGCTTCTATGACCCTTTTGCGGGTCGCCCAGCTTGCCCAAAGCGCGGATTCGTGGGAGAACGGCCCCGCTTGTCACTCTTTTGGGCCTAAAAGCACAGGTTTTAGCCCCCATCTGTCGGTGCCACCGAAAAGACATGGCTACTTTTGAGCCTTCTTTCGAGGCTGGCAGATTCGAAGCCTCAATCCTACCAATCTCATCGATTCGGGAAATGCTCGCGGAGGCAACCGCACCGGCGGTTCGGGCGAAGCAGAGCATGGCCAGCGCGGCCGACCGGCATCAACCCTTCCAATGAATTTTCAACCCTTTGCGGGCGACCGACCAGTTGCCCCTGAACCGAGGCTTAAACAAATCCCACCTTTTAATATCATGGACGTGAAAACATTTGCTTCAAGAACAGCCTGCTTGCTCCTGCTGTCGGGCCTCGCCTTTTTCCAGACGGGACGTGCAGCGACCATCACGAGTGCCGCGAGCGGCCTCTGGAACGACACCAACACTTGGCTCGGCGGCTCGGTGCCCACCAGCGGCGACGACGTCGTCATCAACCACACGGTCACGCTCAACACCTCGGCGCCCACTGTCGCCTCGCTCGCCATCTCGGGCGGCGGGCAGCTCGTCGGGCCTTTCGACATCGACGTGGCCGGGCTGCTGACCATCAACAACGGCACCTTCAACAACACCGGCAACGCCACCGCTGGCTCGCTCTTGGTCGACCAGCTCGGCAGCGGCATCATCGGGGCCGTCGGGGCGACGGGGACGCTCACCGTGAGCGGCGCGGCCACCATCGGCAACGGCAGCCTCATCGGCAAGACCCTAGTGCTGCAGGGGGCGACGACGAAGCAGAACGGCACCTTCAACGTGCAGAACGGGGCCACCCTCCGCGTTGCCCCGGGCGGGACGATGACGCTCGACAACACGACCAACGGCGCCACCGACTTCGCCGCGCCCTACGCCACGCCCGGCACCATCGACAACCAGGGCACCATCACGAAGGCCAGCAGCACCACGCTCTTTTTCCTCTCGGAGACCTTCACCAACAGTGGCACCCTGCAGGTGGACGGCGGCATCCTCCAAATCTGGGACCGCGGCGGCTCGTTCACGGCCGGGACGGTCGCCATTGGCATGGGCTGCGCGGTCAACCTCGCGGGCTTCAACGGCCCGTCCGCCTACACCTTCTCCGGCGGCACGGTCTCGGGCGGCGGGAAGCTCGGCATCGGCTATCTGGCCACCGCGACCTTCACCGGCGCGACGCTCTCGACCGAAGTCGACTTCACCCACGCCCTCGGCGGCGGCACCCTCGTCGACAACACGGCCGGGGGCCTCACGCCCCTCAACGTGATCCTCCCCAGCGGCACCTGGCAGGGCACGGCCGGGCCCGCCATCTCGGGCGACCTTCAATTGACGGGCGGCACTTTCAACCCCTCGGCCAACGCCACCGTCGGCGGCGATTTACTGTGGTCGAAGGGCGACATCGGCACCGCGTCGGCCACCTCATCGAACATAACCGTCAGCGGCTCGGTCGATTTCACCACGGCCAACTCGAAAGCATTTTACAAGAAGAACCTCATCTGCCAGAGCGGCGCGACCAGCTCGGCCATCGCGGTCGACTTTTTCAGTTGCACCCTGACCATCCCCGGCGGACAGACGCTGACCTGCAACACGACGGCAAACTCCGTCAAGTTCGGCAGCACCCAGACCCCGACCAGCGGGACGCTCGCCCTCTCCGGCACCCTTGACAAGCAAGGCTCCGACATCCTTTATTTAAAAGGACTCAACATCCAGAACAATGGCCAGATGCTCCTCAACTCGGGCATCACGCAGTTCACCGGCGACCAAGACATCTTCTACAGCGGCACGGGGAGCATCGCCGTCGGCGCGGGTGCGACCTTCCACCGCTTCAACGGCACGAACGCCGTGCTCAACTACGGCAATGCCACCTTCACCAACAACGGCACCGTCAGCAACTTCGACCTGAAGTTCAGCGGCTCCTCCGCGCAAACGCTCGACGGCGACGGCGCTGTCTACGGCATCGTCGTGCAGAACGCCGCCGGGCTGACCATAAGCGGCGCACAGTCCGTCGCGCACGACATCACGTTCACCAACGGGAAAATCACGTTGCAGGACGGCGACCTCACGTTATCCTCGACGAGCGAGGTCTTCGGCGCGTCGACGAGCAAGTTCATCGTCACCCCGGGACAGGGGCGGCTGGTCTGGGAGATAAACGCCCTCACCACTTTTCCCGTCGGCACGAACGCGCCGAGCTACAACCCCATCACCATCTCGCCGTCGGCCCAATCGACCTTCGGGGTGCGCGTCCAGGTCGGCTTCGACGCCGACAAGCCGACGGGCACCAACGAGCTGGTCAACCGCCAATGGCAGGTGGATCGAGTGAGCGGCTCTGCGACGGCCAGCCTGACCTTCCAGTGGAACACGCCAGAGGACCTCTACGCGGGCGGAGGCTTCAACTCGGCGAGCTGCCACGTCTCGCGCTGGGACGGCTCGCAATGGGAGGCCTCGGCAAACGCCGCCGCCTCGTGCGCCAGTGGCGTCTGCACCCGCACGCGGACGGGCGTGAGCAACTTCTCCCCCTTCGGCGTGGCCTCGGGGCTGGCACTGCCCATCGAGCTGGCCTCGTTCCGGGGCGAGGAAGCCGGGCCTGTCGACCACTTTGAATGGGAGACGGCCTCCGAGTCGAACACAAAGACATTCCACCTCCAGCGCTCGCCCGACGGCATCAACGGCTGGGGTAACATCGCCGACCGGGCGGCGGCGGGCAGCTCGACGGCGCACCATTTCTACACAGCCGACGACCCGGTGCCGCCGCGCGAGGCCTATTACCGACTCCTGGTGGAAGACCTCGACGGCCGGTCGGAAGCCTCGCCGGTCGTGTTCGTCAAAAGGAAGAGTGCGGGCGGCGGCCAGTTCTCCGCCTTCCCCAACCCGGCCGACGGCGGCGGCTTCTGGCTTGATGTGCCGCAGGGCCTCGGGGCGGGCACCGCGCTTTCCGTCGAACTGTTCGACGCGGCGGGCCGGTCGGTCTTTTCCAAAAACATGGAGGTCGCTGCCGACGGGGAGCCCCTCTTGATCAACATGACGGAGCCGCTATCGGCCGGGGCCTATTTCCTGAAGATTGGCTCGGCCGCCTCCGTTCAGACACTGCCCGTCGTCGTGAGGTAGAGGCGCGACTCATCATGTCCCCGCAAAAAAGCGCACGGGAAACCATCCCCGTGCGCCTTTTTGTTTGTGTGAAACAGTCTGCTCCCGCTTCCCATTTATATGACCCTTTTGCGGGCCGCAAAAAAGGGCATCAACTGAGCTGGAGGCGTTATGTTGTGCGACAAACACAGCTCATTTTTAAGTATAGCATAAAAAAAACGGCCTTTTCCCGCCACCCGGGTTTGCGTGAAAATTTCTTTTAGACCTTCGCCCGAGTCAATATCGACAAGAAACAACCAACAGCACTCGAATGAAAACCGACGCTACATCGACTTCACGGTCTTGACACCTTTGTCTTTTCGAATCAAAGCCCCCGCTTTATTGACAGGAGGCAGGCACTAATAAGGCCTTCTGTTCCGGGGACAAAAGTTGCTTTGTTCAATTTAATAACGGTTTCTTCTAACACCCCAGACCCACCACCCGCGCCGCAGAGGCGCCAGACAAACCCCGCTTGGGGGAACAAGTAACTTTTGCTTTGTAATCCGAAGTTTTCTCCTTCATCGCGCTTCAACTATCGCCGCCCCGCCGGGCCCATGCGGCATTTGGCTTTTGTCATCCCGCTCCCGTGGACACGCTGTTGAGATGTTGAACTGATTACGGTCTTCCTTGCCGCCAAAGCTTTAGCGAAGGCGGGTCGGCCCGTAGTCTGAATTCATTTGGGCCAGGCCCGCCAAAGCTTCGGCGAAGGCGAGCAAGGCCCGGCCAACTCTTTTTAATCAAAACTGCAAGCACCCTCAATCATGTTGAAAATCTCCATAATCACGGTCGCCTACAACAGCGAGGAGACGATCGGCGGCACGCTGCGCAGCGTCGCCAACCAGAACTACCCGAACATCGAGCACATCGTCGTCGACGGCGGCTCGAAGGACTCGACGATGGACATTGTGCGCAGCTTCCCCCACGTCGCCCTCGCGGTCAGTGAAAGGGACCGGGGCATCTACGACGCAATGAACAAGGGCCTCTCGCTCGCCACCGGGGACGTCGTCGGCTTCCTTAACTCCGACGACATCTACGCCGACTCGGAGGTGCTCGAGCGCGTGGCCAACGTCTTCGAGCTGAAGTCGGTCGACTCGCTCTATAGCGACCTTGCCTTCTTCAAGGATCACGAGGCCAACATCACCCGCGTCTGGAACGCGGGCCTCATCAAGCGCAAGCGCTTCCTGTTCGGGTGGATGCCGCCGCACCCGACCTTCTTCGCCCGAAAGTCGGTCTACGACCGCTTCGGCGGCTTCGACATCAACTTCCGGCAGGCGGCCGACTACGAGCTGATGCTCCGCTTCCTCTACCGGCACGGCATCTCGTCGCACTACCTGATGGGGACGTCGGTGAAGATGCGCGTCGGCGGCGCGTCCAACGCCTCGCTCGGCAACCGCTGGCGCGCCAACCGCGAGGACCGCTTTGCGTGGGAGAAGAACGCCCTCGAGCCGCACTTCTTCACCATATGGATGAAGCCGCTGGCCAAGCTCCAGCAGTTCCAGGCCGTCTACCGCTGGCTGCGGTTCTTCAAGAACACGGCCGTCAACACGACCTACCCCTTCATCGAGGAGCCGCGCCACCGCGTCGGCGAGACGATGGAGTTTTGACAGGGGCCGTTGTTGGCGCCCTCGCCAGCAACGGCCCTCCCCAAATAATTCACCAATCAGAGCCCCATGTGCCGCGACACATGGACGGCGAAGCCATGCCCGAAGCAGATGCTTGACTTCCTTTTCGGCAGAAAAAAGAAGCGGCCCGACGACGAGCCGATGCCCCCGTACTTCGAGGGCATCGGGGCCGACTTGCACTCGCACCTCATCCCCGGCATCGACGATGGGGCGCCCGACCTCGCCACGTCGCTGGCGATGGCCAAGCGGATGCGCGACATGGGCATCCGCCGAATCGCCACCACGCCGCACATCTCGGAGCTTTACCCGAACGACCACGACTCCATCTTCGACGGCCTCATCCGGCTCAAGCAGCTGCTGCGTTTCGAGGGCATCGACGTGGAGGTCTCGGCCGCTGCGGAGTACATGATAAACGACCTGTTCGAGCAGCACGTCCTGCGCGGCGACCCGCTGCTGACGCTGCCCAACCGCCACATCCTGGTCGAGATGCCGCAGGTGAGCGAGCCGATGAACCTGCGGCGGGTGCTGGCGTTGCTCAAGTCGCGCGGCTTCACCCCCATCATGGCGCACCCGGAGCGGTACCGTTTCTACAACCGGGGCCTGTTCCATTTCGAGGGGCTGCGCGAGTACGGCTGCCTCTTTCAGGTGAACGCCCTCTCGCTCGTCGGCTACTACGGAAGCTCCGTCAGCGAGGCCGCGTGGAACCTGATGAACAACCGCCTCATCGACTTCATCGGCACCGACTTCCACCACGAACAGCACATCAAGACCTTTCACCGCCAGATGACCCCGGCCTGCCAACAGGCCCTGCTGGTCTACCCGTTCAAGAACCGCGAGCTGTTCGCCGGGGAGATGCCGCAAGCGGCCCCGGCCGTGCCGCCCGTCAAAGTGCGCTCTTGAAGCGCGTTTTCCTCTATGAAAAAAAGCCTGCCTTTCCTCCTCCTGCTGACCTGCCTCGCCTCGTGCATCTCGCACCGCGACATGCTCATCCTGAAGAACATCCCGCAGAACGCCGACTCGGCCGACATCATCACCAACCAGTCGGAAATCCGGGTGCAGCCCGACGACCTGCTCGCCATCACCGTGTCGAGCTACAACCTCGAAGCCTCGAAGCCCTTCGGCTCGGCGGAGGACGCGCGGCTCCTCGCCCAGTCGATGTCGGGCATGAACTACACGGCGGAGATGCTGACGGGATATTTCGTCGACGCGGAGGGCTTCATCGATTTCCCCGTCCTCGGCCGCGTCGACGTCAACAAGAAGACCATCAGCGAGGTGAAGGACCACCTTTTCACGATGTTGAAGACGTACCTGAAAGACCCCGTCGTCAACGTCCGCATCCTCAACTTCAAGGTCACGGTGCTCGGCGAGGTGAAGAACCCCGGCCTCGTCCGCCTCTCCAACAAGCGGCTCACCGTGCTGGAGGCCATCGGCATGGCGGGCGACTTGACGACGTACTCCAACCGGACGAACGTCCTCGTCGTCCGCGAGAAGAACGGCAAGCGGTACGTCAAGCGGCTCAACCTGCAGAAGAACGACTGCCTCGAATCGCCTTTCTATTATCTCCAGCAGAACGACATCGTGTATGTCGAGCCGAACAAGACGAAGGTCAACACCGTCGCCGACAAGTCCAGCCGCATCTTGGCCTGGGTCTCGGCGGGGGTTTCGGCTTTGACTCTCTCGCTTTACGCGAGCAAGTTTTGATGGCTTCGGCCTCGGCTTTTCCCCCGCGCACTCGGAGACAGACACCCACGACCACCTTTCTAAACTGTCTTACATGAACATCGGCAACTCCAATCAAGAAGGCGGCTACCCCCGCACCTCGCCGCGCGGCTCCTATGCCCACAGCGACTCGAAGGACTGGCACTACTACTACTCCGTCATCCTCAACAACTGGTACTGGGTCGCGCTCGGCCTCGCCGCCGGATTGGCCGCATTCTACATCAACCTCCGGTACAGCAAGACGACCTACCTGGTCGGCGGCTCCGTGCTCATCGAGGACGTGGAGCAAAAGCCGCTGACGAAGGAGGCCGTCCTCGACGACCTCGGCTCGCAGACGGCGAAGACGCCGCCCGCCGTCGAGGACCGGATGCGCATCCTCGGCTCGACCGAGTTGATGGCCCGCATCGTCGATTCGCTCGATTTGAACGTCCACTATTCTCAAGAGGGGAAGGTGAAGGAGACGGAGGTCTGGGGCGACGTGCCGCTGCAACTCCTCTATTGGAACACGGAGGGGGCCGAAAAGGCATTCACCCTGAAAGTCCGTCACTACGACGCGACGCGCTTCCTCCTCTACCGCGACGACGAGAAGACGGAGCTGATGACCTACGGAACGCCCTTCAAGTTTGGAAAAAGGGAGCTGGTTTTGAAACGCACCGGCCCGCTGACCGACCAGACGCCGACCGTCATCCGCGTCGCCGACGAGTACGCGACGGCCGCCGACTACGCCGCCAAGCTCAACATCCAGCAGGCGGGCCGCTCCAACATCCTCGGCGTGAGCATGATCGACGAGGTGCCCGACCGGGCCATCGCCATCATCAACCGCCTCGTCAGGGAGTACGGCGGCATGAGCATGGAGTCGAAGAACATCGCCGGGCGGCGCACGATGGAGTTCATCGAACAGCGGCTGCGCTTCGTGGCCAACGAGCTTTACTCGGTTGAAAAACAGGAGGAGGGCTTCCGCGTCGACAACCGGCTGCCGATGATAACGAGCGACGTGGCAAAGAACCTCGTGGAGAAATCCAACGCCGTCGAGCAGAAGATGGTCGGCCTCGACGAGCGCATGACCTTCATCCGCACCATCGAGAACACCATCGCCACCTCGACCGGCGCGGGGCAGTACACGCCGCTGCCGTTCTCGTCGGAGGTGCTGGGCAACGTGCCGCTGGCCGGCCTCATCAAAGAGCACAACGAACTCATCACCCGCCGCAACCAGATGAAGGAGTCGGCGACCGAGGGCAACCCCATCCTCAAGACCAGCGACGAGGAGCTGCGCAGCCTGCGCAACAACATCCTCATCTCCATCCAAGCCATCAAAGAGGAGGTCAACGAGCAAAAGGAGCGCTACACCCAGCAGATGGCCCCCATCGAATCGCAGATGAACATGATGCCCGCCACCGAGCGGCAGCTCACGACCATCATGCGGGAGAAGAACATCAAGGAGACCCTCTTCCTCTACCTCCTCCAAAAACGGGAGGAGACCGCGCTCAACGTCGCCGCGCAGGTGCCCAACTCGCGCCTCCTCGAACGGGCGACGCTGCGCGGGAAGGTCTCGCCCAAGCCCATGCAGCTCGCCATCTTCTGGATTCTGCTCGGTCTCGCGCTGCCCCTTTTGACGATTTACCTCAAAGACCTCCTCAAAGACCGCGTCCTCTACCGCTTCGACCTCGACCGGCACCTCTCGCTGCCCTTCGTCGGGTTCATCCCGCACTCGGCGGACAAGCGCTCGCGGCTCATCATCAACGACAGCCGCTCGGTGCTGGCCGAGTCGTTCCGACTCGTCCGCTCCAATTTGCAGAACACGGCCGGGGCGGCCTCGCAGCACCGCGCCATCCTCGTGACCTCGACGGTCAGCGGCGAGGGCAAGACGTTCGTCGCGGCCAACCTCGGCACCACGTTCGCCCTGACGGGGAAGCGCGTCATTGTCATCGGCCTCGATTTGCGGAAGCCGAAACTGGCCAAATACCTCACCGGCCAACAGGCCGAGCACGGCGTATCGCAATACCTCGCCGGGAGCGGCAAAATCTCGGACATCATCCAGACGTGGGACCGGCTGCCCAACCTCCACTTCATCGACTGCGGCGACATCCCGAAGAACCCCGCCGAGCTGATGATGACCGACCGCCTGCGCGAACTTTTCGAGCACTGCGAGCGCAACTACGACTACGTCCTCGTCGACGCCGCGCCGGTCGGGGTGGTGGCCGACGCCTTCCTGTTGAAAGAGTTCATCAGCCAGACGCTCGTCATCTTCCGCTACAACTTCAGCCGCAGCGCCCACCTGAAGTTCATCGACGAGGTCGCGCAGGGAAACAAGCTGCCCAACATGAACTCCCTGCTCAACGACGTGCGGCAGGAGCGCGGCAACTCCTACAACTACGGCTACTACTCCTCGAACTATTACCAAGAGGAGCAGCCGGGCCTGTTGGGGAAAATCAAAAAACTGGTCGGCATCAAAGCTGACTGACGCGGTCGACGGCCAGACGGCCAATCGCGGATAATCCGAATGAAGACAGTCTTCGTCACCCCAAACTACCCGCCGACCATCTGCGGCATCGGCGACCACACGTCGCTTCTGGCCCGCGAGCTGGCGGGGCTTGGCCACGAGTCGCACATCGTCTGCTCGACCAACCAGACGCGGGCCACGGGCGAGAACGGCATTTTCGTCCATCCCGTCGCGACGGGGTGGGGGAGGGCGGGGGCCGATGCCTTTGCGGAAGTCCTCGACGAGGTGCGGCCCGACCGGGTGGTGATGCAGTACACGCCGCACGGCTTCCACATGAAGGGGCTGCCGTTCGGCCTCTGGTTCTGGTACCGCGCGATGCGGCGGCGCGGCATCCCGGCGGTCACCTTCTTCCACGAGGTGAAAATCCGGCCGTGGGACGGGCGGCGCAACGCCGTCGCCTCCTTCCTGCAGGACCGAATCGCCGATCGCCTCGCGCGGGCCTCCGTCCGCACGGCGACGAGCATCGACATCTACGCCGGATATCTCAAAAAGTGGGGCCACGAGACGGCCCTCGTACCCATCGGCTCGAACGTGCCTCGTGCAGAGGCGACCGGCGAGCAACTCCATGACCTCCGAAAAAGCCTCTCCATCGCGGCGGGCGGCCCCGTCGTCGCCACCTTCGGCAACCGCGATGTGGTGCCCTATCTGCCGGCCTTTGATAGGCTGGCCGCCGAGTTCCCAGACCTTACGTGGCTCTTGTGCGGGAAGAACCCGACCCGGAAGGACGTCCTTTCGAGCCGCCCTTATTTCCGCGTCGTCGGCGAATTGCCCTCCGCAGCACTGTACCGGCACCTGCTGCTGGGCGACGTCTTCTTCTCGCCCGACCTCGTCGGGCGGCGCGGCGACGGCGGGACCTGCAACAAAAGCTCCGCCCTCGCCTGCGGCCTCTCGCTGGGCATCCCCGTCGTCGGGGCGCGGGGCGACATGAACAACGCCCTCCTGCGCCACGGCGAGAACATCCTCCTCGTCGACCTGCTCGACGAACGGGAGCTGGCCGAGACCTTCCGGGGCCTTTTCTTAAATAAAGAAAGAGCCGCCGCCCTCGGCCTCGCCGCTCGAAAACTGCACGACGAGCATCTGGCTTGGCCAATCTCCGCGCAAAAAATGCTCGCGGTGCTCGACCCCGCCCGCCAGCAAGGCTGACAAAGAATGCTTTTCAACTCCATCGCCTTCGCCATCTTCCTGCCCATCGTCTGGCTGCTGTACTGGCAGCTCGGCAGCGGCCGGCGGCGCGAACAGAACGTCCTGCTCCTCACATCGAGCTACTTTTTCTACGGCTGCTGGGACTGGCGCTTCCTCTTCCTCCTGATTTTTTCAACCCTGCTCGACTATTACACGGGGCTGAAAATGTCGGACGCGCCCAGCGACCGGGGCCGCCGGTTCTGGCTCTGGTTGAGCGTCATCATCAATCTCGGCTTCCTTGGCGTTTTCAAGTACTACAACTTCTTCGCCCACTCGTTCGCCGAGGCGGTCGCGCCGCTGGGCTGGAAGGTCGACCCGTGGACGATAAGCGTCATCCTGCCCGTCGGCATCTCTTTTTACACCTTTCACGGCCTCTCTTACGTCCTCGACATCTATTTCAAAAGGATAAAGGCGGAAAGGAACTTCGTCGACTACTCGGTCTTCGTCAGTTTCTTCCCGCTGCTCGTGGCGGGGCCGATTGAGCGGGCGACGCACCTTTTGCCCCAAATCAAGCGCGACCGGCAGTTCGACTACGCGAAGGCGGTCGACGGCCTTCGGCAGATCCTCTGGGGGCTGTTCAAGAAAATCGTCATCGCCGACCAGTGCGCCGAGCAGGCCAACCTCATCTTCAACCAGCCCGACGGCCACAACGGCAGCTCGCTCGCCCTCGGTGCCGTCTTCTTCGCCTTCCAGATCTACGGCGACTTCTCGGGATACAGCGACATCGCGCTCGGCACGGCCCGCCTGTTCGGCATCGAGCTGCTGCGCAACTTCGCCTACCCCTACTTCTCGCGCGACATCGCCGAGTTCTGGCGGCGATGGCACATCTCGCTCTCGTCGTGGTTCCGCGACTACCTGTACATCCCGCTCGGCGGCTCGCGCGGCGGCACCTGGATGAAGGTGCGCAACACGCTCGCCATCTTCGTCGTCAGCGGCTTCTGGCACGGCGCCAACTGGACTTTCATCTTCTGGGGCCTGCTCAACGCCATCTTCATCCTGCCGTCCATCGTCTTTAAAACGAACCGCGACAACCTGGAAATCGTGGCAAAAGGCCGCCTCTTGCCGACCTTCCGAGAGGCGGTTTCGATAGCGGCGACCTTCTGCCTTGCCTGTTTCGCCTGGATTTTCTTCCGGGCGCAGACGCTCGGCGACGCCTTCCACTTCGTCCGGGGGATTTTCTCAAAAAGCCTTTTCGAGGCTCCCGACATGCTCAACCTGCCCCGTCGGCTGCTGGTCTTGATGGCGCTGTTCATGGTCGTCGAATGGGCGGGGCGCGAGCAGCCGTTCGCCATCGCTCGGCTCGGGCTGGGCGCGCCGAGGCCGGTACGGCTGGCCTTCTACTACGGGCTGGCGGCCTGTCTTTTCTACTTCGCCAACGCGGGGCAGACGTTCATCTACTTCCAGTTCTGACCGGTGCCGACCGACGTGAAATCCTTTTTCAAAAAGACCCTCTTTTTCCTCGCGCTGCCGCTCGGCCTGCTGGCGGCGGCGTTCGCGGTGGTCGGGCAGCGGGCGACGGGCGATTTTGAAAAAACAGCGGTCCCGGCCGGCGTGACGACCGTCTTCGCGGGCGACTCGCACGTCGAGCAGTGCGTCGACGACCGCATCGTGCCGCACAGCCTCAACATCGCGCAGAACTCGGAGGCCTTCTATTTCACCTATTTCAAGCTCGAAAAGCTGCTCGCCAACAGCCCGGCCGTCCGGACGGTCTACCTCGGGTTCGGGCCGCACAGCCTGTCCGACTATTACGACGACTTCGTCTTCGGGCAGTACGCGCCGTACATATCGGCGAAGTACTTCTTCACCATGCCCGCCGACGAAAAGCTCCGCTTCCTGCGCTGCAACTGGGAAAACCTCTCCCTTTTCCTGCGCAACACCCTGCGCTCGGCGGCGGAGAACGGGCACCGGGGCGGCTTCACGAACATCTTTCGCAACACGGCCGCCGCGCCGAAGTCGATGGACAAGCGGATGAAGTTCCAGTATTTCCGGGACGGAAAGCTCGACGGCTTCTCGTCGCTCAACCTCGACAGCTTCGACAAGATAGCCCGGCTCTGCCGCGAGCGCGGAGTCGAGCTGGTCTTGATGAACACGCCGCTCCATCCCTATTACAAGGAGCGGCTCCCGGCCGAATATTTGAAAAAATACGGCGAGGTCGTCGCCCAATATGGCCTCCGGGTCGAGGACTTCAACGACCTCTCGCTGCCGGACAGCGGCTTCATCCCCGACGGCGACCACGTCTCGGCGGAGGGCGCGGAGGCGGTTTCGCGGCATCTCGCCGACCAATTCGCAAACAAGCAACCCAATCAATATTGATGGCAACAAACTATCTGACTGTCAAGTACCGTGACATCGAGGTCTCCTGGCTGCCCGAGCTGGACGGCGGCGGGCGCACCTTCGGGCTGGACTACCTGCCCGTCGTGAAAGAAATGTTCGGGAAGGTCGGCCGGGCCTACGAGTTCTGCTGCGGCCCCGCCTTCATCGGTTTCGCGCTCCTCGCCGAGGGGCTTTGCGACACGCTCTGCCTCTCCGACATCAACCCGAAGGCCGTCGACGCGGTGAAGGACACCATCCGCCGCAACGGCCTCGAGGGCCGAGTGAGCGTCTATCTTTCGAACTCGCTGAACGACGTCCCCGCCTCCGAGAAATGGGACCTCGTGGTGAGCAACCCGCCGCACTTCGAGGTCGAAACGGTCGAGGAGTACGAGGGCAACATCCGCCTCAACGACCAGCATTGGGGCATCCACCAGTCCTTTTATGACCAAGTGGCGGCGCATTTGACCGAAACCGGGACGATTTTGATGCAGGAGAACTACTTCGGCAGCGAGACCGGCTCTTTCACGAAGATGATCGACGAGAACGGCATGGAGGTCATCGACACCTTCAGCTTCCACACGCCGGTGGGCGGCGTCGTCGACCCGTACTACTATATCTGGATTCAGAAAAAGGGCGGCGGCCACTCGATGCGCCGCGACGTGCACCCGCGCTTCGTGTTCAACGAACCCGAGGTGCTGGCCGTCTCGACCGACGCGCCCGCCTCGCTCTCGCTCAACTCGGCGCGGCAGTACCGGTTCCAGATTGCGAACAACCTCTCGTCGGAAATCCCGATTGTCGTCCACAAAAAGCGGTTCGGCCTCGTCTGGCGGCAGGCCCTCGACCCCATCATGACGGTCGGGGCGGCCTCCAAGAAGTCGGGCAGCATCGTCCGTTTCGGCCCCGGGCAGTATCAGCTTCGGGGCGGCGACCGGGTGCTCGCGCAGCTTTCCGTCTCCTAAAACCGGTTGATGAGACTCGTCGACGAAAGGGATTTGCAGCACAACCAGCGCCTGCTGCTGGCCTATTTCCTGTTCACGACCTTCAACGGCGTGCTGCGCAAATGGGTCTTCGCGGGCAACTCGGCCGTCGAGGGCGGGCTGGTGATGCTGCAGGTGCTCGCGCCCTTTTTGATGACGTTCTCGATGCGGCGCGAGCGGAGCTGGCTCTTCTATTTCCCCCTCATCCCGTTCGCTCTGGTGCTGCTGGTGCTGGCGTTCAACCCGTTGAGCCACACGATTTATCACAGCATCTTCGGGCTGCTGCTGCACATGAGCTTCTGGCTGATGGCCCTGATTTATGTGCAGGAGCGCGACTCCTTCCCCGTCGAGCGGCTGCTGTGGCCGATGCTCGTCTCGTGCGGGGTGGAGAGCGTGCTGGGGCTGCTGCAGTTCACGCTGCCGAGCGACCACTTCCTCAACCACTACGCCCGCGAGACGAACGCCGTCATCGGTTTCAGCGAGGGCCTCGGTACGCGCATCTGCGGGACGTTCAGCTACCTCTCGGGCTTCGGGGCGTTCATCGTCTTCTTCGGGATGTTCCTCTGGGCCTTGATGCTCGAGAACCGGCGGCCGCTCCTGCTCATCTACGCGCTGGCCGCCGCCGGGATGCTCTCGGCCTTCATGAACGGGGGCCGCGTCGTGGCCCTGCCCTACGCGATGGCCGTCGTCTTCGGCATCCTCTCGCACGGCGGCGTGGGCAACAAGCTCAAGGGCGCGCTCGTCGTCGCGCTCGTCGCCGGGATGGCCGTCGTCTTCGACTTGGGCGAGAAGCTGCCCTTCATCTCCAACGCCTACGAGGCCTTCTCGGGCCGCGTCAAGTACGGGCAGGAGACGGGCGAGTCGACCGACCGCGCCTTCGACCTGTTCCGCGCCGTCATCGATTATGCGGGCCCCCGCCCCGGCTTCGGCATCGGGCTGGGCGCAACCTACCAGGGGGCCATCGCCAAATGGGGTGCCTCGCCGCTCCTCCCAGCGATGGAGGCAGAGCCGGAGCGCATCGTCATCGAGGGGGGCTTGTTCCTGTTCACCGTCCGGGCGCTGCTGCTGCTGCTGCTGCTGGCCCGCACGAAAATCCCGCTCTGGTTCGCCGTCCCCATCATGGTCTACATCCTGATGTTCCTCTCGACGGTGTTCAACATCAACCAGTGCTTTTACGCCTTCTTCGGGTTCATGCTCGTCGACAAAATGTACTATCTGAAAGGGAAGGAGGCCGCCGGGTGAGGATCCTTGTCTACACCCGCAACTTCCTCCCCGACCTCGGCGGCCTCGAACGGAACACCCTCACCCTCGCCTCGACGCTGGCCAGGATGGGCCACGAGCCGACCGTCCTGACCGAGACTTTGGAGGAGGCCGACCGCCCCTTTCCTTTTAAAACCGTCAGGAGCCGCGACCGCCGCATCTTTTTCGACTTGATAAAAGAGGCGGATCTGGTTCTGGTCAACGGCGGCATGGCCATGAAAATCTGCTCGATGTCGTGGCTGTTGGGCAAGCCCTTCGTGCCGGTCTACCAGATGGCGAGCGTCTTTTTGAGGGACGGCAACTCCTTTTTTTCAAAACAGACGCGCCGTTTCATGGCCTCGCGGGCGCGGATGAGCGTGGCAGTCAGCCACCACGCGGCAGGGGAGCTGCGCCGCCTGCTGCCCGGCCACGTCGCCGCCGCCCTGCCAAACCCCATCGACACGGAGCTGGGCGAGATTGCGGCGAGGAAGGCCGGGCAGGTTTCTGAAAAGGAATTCGACCTCCTTTTCGTCGGCCGACTCATCGACGGGAAAGGCATTTTCCACCTCGTCGAGGCTACGGCCAGCCTGCGGCCGAAATTGAATTTGAAAATCGCCTTTGCCGGGGAAGGGGAGGATTTGGAAAAGCTCCTCGCCCGAATCCGCGAACTGAAGCTCGACGCGACCTACATCGGCCGCCTCGACCGCGAGCAGCTCATCGGGGCCTACCTGAAATCAAAAGCCCTCGTCGTCCCGTCCTCGACGCACACGGAGGGGCTGCCGCTGGTCATCGCGGAGGCCCTGTCGGTCGGTTTGCCGGTCGTGGCGAGCGACCAGCCGGCGATGGTCGAGGCGGTCGGCGAAGCGGGCTTGGTTTTCAAACGAGGCTCCGCCGAAGACCTCGCCGCGAAGCTGGAGGCCCTCTTTTCGGGCAATCTTCTAAAAGAAAAAACAGCCATGACGGCCAGCCGCCGCTCCGAGTTCTCGATGGAGACCTATGAAAAGCGACTGGCCGACATCCTCAAAAAATCCGCACAAACCCGTGTCTAATCCGTCAACCCCGTGTGCCATCCGATGATGACGACGCGCGACAAAATCCACGTCTTCTTCCTCGTCCTTGCCCTCGGCTACTGGAACCCGATCACGTTCTGGCTGCTCTACCGCGACGCGCCCATCGCCCAAATCCGGGCGGTGCCGATGTTCTTCGCGGCCGTTGCCGGGCTGGGGCTGCTGGCCGTCTTTCTTTTCAAAAAAGGGAGAATCGGCCCGAGGCTGGGCAATGTCGCCTTCTCGCTCTCGATGGTCGGCATCTTCTCGGCCTTCCTCATCGCCCTCGACGCGATGCTGCCCGCGCTCGGCCTCGGCAAGCCCGGCCTGATTTTCGAGCCGGGGACGCAGGTCAAGCTCAAGACCGTCGAGTTCGAGAGCACGGCCACCATCAACTCGCTCGGCCTGCGCGACCGCGAAATCCCGGTCGACAAGGGCGACAAGTACCGCGTCCTCTGCTTCGGCGACTCCTGGACGTTCGGCTGGGGCGTGAGCATCGAGGACAGTTGGCCGCGCCAGCTCGAGAACTTCTTGAAAGAACACGGCCACCCGAACGCGGAGGTCATCGACTGCGGGCAGAGCGGCAGCCACACCGGCGTTTACAAAAAGCACGTCTGGCGAGCCGTCCCTGTTTTGAAGCCCGACCTCGTTTTGGTCGGCGTGTTGCAGGGCGACGACCTCGCCCAGCTTTCGGAGGACGCGAACACGACGGGATTCGGCGGCGAGGGCTTCTTTCAAAGAAAATGGACGGCGGCGAAGGACGCGGCCCGCGAGTTCTTCCGCTACGTCTTCAAGAACACGCTGCGCCTGACGGGCGGCCGCGTCATGCTCAACGAGAACATCGCCGACCAGTGGCGCGAGTCGGTCGCGGCCTGCGTGCCGAGGTTCGACGCGCGGCGAAAGGCCAGCTACGAGGCGCTGCCCGACACCTTGCGCAGCCTCTTTGCCTCTGGAAATTTGAACGCGGTCCTCATCGAGCACTACATCGACCACCCCAACCGCCTCATCGATGCGAACGACCCGGCGAGCCCCGCGACGGCCTGGGCGGCCGGAAAGATGACGCAGGACTTCGCCGAGATGGCCGCCGTCTGCCGGGCGAACGGGGCGAAACTGGTCTTCGTCAACCTGCCTTTCAGCAACTACGTCGGCCACGAGGTCGTGCGGAACGCGGCGGACTCGCTCAACACCTTCCTCCAGAACCACAACCGCATCGACTCCATCTACCGCGCCGCCGCCGAGACGAACGGGCTGCCCTACAACGAGCATGTCACGTACACAAGAGCATGCCAAGGAGCACCAAACGGTGGGCCGTAGGCTAGACCTACGGTACAGCGAACGTACCAGCGAAGAACAAGCCGCAATCAGGGTCATAGGT
>JBGAWE010000251.1:0-6725 GCA_044227705.1 Saprospiraceae bacterium | reverse complement strand
GCGACGGCCGCGAGCTGGCGCATGACCTGAAAGGCCTGCATGGCGGCCGGGGTCTGCGAGAGGATTTTTTTTAGGAAAGTGGTCAACGCGCTTTGTGTCCCGAAGCACTGCTTCGGGCGTGAAATTTTCCACCCGAAGAAGTGCTTCGGGACACATTTAATCGACGACGACGAGGCGGCGAGTGGCAGTCCCTTTCTCGGTTCTCAAAACGACCGAATAGATGCCGGCCGCGATGTCTCCGAGGGGGATTTCGATCGAGTTCTCGCCATCGGAAACCGCGATGTTTGCGCGGCTGTAGATTGTTTTTCCGGAAAAATCGACGACATCCAGCCGGGCCGTGAATCCCTCGGCCGCCGAAATCGAGAGGCCCGTCCCGCTCAAAACGGAGGCTGGATTGGGCATGATCTTGATGTCGGCCGTGCGCTCAAGTTCGCTCGTGGCGACCGTGTTGTTGGTGACGAACTTGCCGATGATGGTCGAGTCCGGCGCGCAGAAATCCCAAGTCGAATACGGCGTGACGACCCAGCGGTAGGTCTTTCCGAGCGGCAGAGCGACCGGCACGTCGACGTAAGTCGCGGTCGCCGGGAGGAGCGTCTGGAAGAAGCGGGCATTCGGCACGTTGTAAAGCGATACCCAGACGTGGTAGAACTCGGCCCCGGCGACGGGTTTCCAGACGAGGTGGGCCTTGTCGAACTGCGCTGAGTCGCCGTTGATCGGCGAGACCAGTTCGGCGGTCGCCTTCCCGGGGATTTCAGGCCCTGCGGCGGTCGTGTAGAGGATGTCGGCGCGTTCGTCCTGCAGGTTGGTGCGCATGGCCTTCGTTTGCTCGTGCGAGAAGCGGTTGGAGCACTGGTCGTAGGAGTAGCTCATATAAAAAGAGCCGTCGCTGAAGAACGGGATGCTGTCGGGGTCGAGCTGTTGCTTGATGCTGTAGGAGTCGGGGCCGCATTCCCAACGGTAGTTGAGGTAGTCAGGCGGGGTGTCGCAGAAACCGTCGGCGGCACTGTGGCAGTTGGAGCCGTCCATTTTCTCGACCTCCCAGCCGTCCCAATCGGTGGGGGCGGGCTTGTTGTAGGGGTAGTTGTTGTGGCCCTCCCAGCCGAAGAAGGGATGTGGGAGCGAGAGGTTGTGGCCCAGCTCGTGCGCCCAGGTGTTGTCGCCGGTGCCGACGCAGCCCTTTGAGAGGGCGACGCCGTCTTGCTGGCCGGAATAGTAGCCGCAGTTGCCGGCCGGGTCGGCGACGATGTAGGAGTTGAGGCAGTCAGGGAAGTTGCTTTGGTTCATCATCTGGGCGCCGGGGCCAAAGGTCTTGTGCGAGTACCACTCGGTCTTGTTGATGTAATCGAAGGTGCCGGTCAGGTAGTAGCGGATGCGGCTGGGGGCGTAGTCGGCGTTGAGTTCGCATAGGGCCTGAAAGGTCTTGTCGGCCTGAAAATAGCCCGAGCCGTTGTCGTCCCCGAGGATGTGAACGGTCAGCGGGACGTAGAGCCAAGCCGTGTCGCCGCTGCGCTGCTGGAAAAGCTCGGGGTGCTGTTGGTACTCGCGCAGCCAAGCGGATTTTTCGGCGGCCGTGCCACAGGGGAAGGGGCTTTGGGCGAATAGGTTTCCAATCGAAAGAAGGAGGAAGGCAACGAGTAGGATTCGATTCATTTGTTGTTGAAACAGTTGACGGCGAACAGCCGACGGTGGACAGAGAATGATGACTGAAACAAGAACGTCGGAAGGGTTGCAACCCTTCCGACGTTCTTGAGCGGCCATGTTTGACTAGAAAACAACCAGCTTTTTTGTCAGCCTCGCCGTCGGCTGGACAAGCGAGACAAGATAGGAGCCTGCGGCCAGCCCGCCGCCCGTCGGAAGGACGTACTCCGACGCTCCGCCCGGAAACTCATGGTTTTTCTCCGTGAAAACGACTTGCCCGCTCACCGACGTGACCTGCACATCGGCTGTGAAGGGGTTGTCGCTGGCGGTCTTGATGGCGACGTCGCCCGTCGAAGAGACGGGGTTGGGCGACACGCCCCACGACGCGAGGCCCTCGATGGAGACCGTCGCCGAGGTGGCGCCGGTGATGAAGTTCTGAACGGTCGACGAGATGCCGGTGCCCGAGCAGGTGACGTACTCGTTCATCGGCGTGACGCGCCAATAGGTCTTCTTGTTGGCCGTCAGGGTGTACTTGGCGGTGTGCTCCGTCCCTTTCACCATCGCCTGGTAGACGGAGGTGGAGCCGATGTTTGACGTGATTCCGATTTCAAAAAGGTAGAGCGTGGCCCCCGCGACGGCGTTCCACTTGAAGGTGTTCTGATCGAAGTTCGCCGTGACCGCGCCGTTGACGGGCGAGATGCACATATCGCTCGGGGCGGCGAGCGACTCGGCGGGCGGTGTGTATGTGTTGTTCAGGTAGTTGCGCTGAGAGGAGGCGCGGTCGGCCACCATCGCAGCGATTTGTTTCGTGGTGAACTGGTAGGTCTGGCAGTTCGAAAAATAGTCCATGTAGTTGTCGGCCTGCGTGACCCCGGCGAGCGGGGTGCAGGCTGGGTCCTTCGCGCCGCCGTTGTAGGCGTTGCCGGCGCAGTCGCTCTGGTCGAGAACGAAGTTGTAGCTCGCCGGCGTGTCGCTGATGAAGTCGCCGGCCGTGTTGGCGTTGGAGCCGTCGACCTTTTCGGTCTTCGGCCCCCCGGGGCTGGTGACGGCTGCGCAGGCGGTGCTGCCCGCCGGCCATTCGTTGTGGTCGTAGCCGTTGAAGGGGTGTAACAAACTGAAGAAGTGCCCTGTCTCATGCGCGACCGTCGACGACTGGGCATTGACCTCGCTCTCCTTGATGACGAGCCAGTCGTTGTCGGGCGTGTAGTAGCCGAGGATGACGAGGTCGCCGTTGGGGTTGTCGCCGAAGTCGCAGACGTCGGTGATGAAATAGTTGATGGCCTTCGTCGAGCGGTTCTGCTTCATCTTCGAAAGAGGCGCGCCGACCTGGTGCTTGTTGACATTGGAGTCGTTCAAATACTTGAAATCGCCGTTTTCAATATAAAACCTGAAGCCGACCGGCTCGTAGCGCTGGTTGAGCGAGCAGATCAGGTCGCAGACCTTTCGCTCCTTGACGCGGCCCGTGCCGTCGTCGTCGGCCACCAGAATCATCCGAACAGGAATGTACTGTGGTGCGCGCTCGGTGGTCGGATAGGCCGACTTGAGGTTGTCAAGGAGGCGGTCGGTGACCTTGTCGAGCTGGTCGCGGCTCATGCCGCAACGGCCCGGCGCCTGTGCGGAGAGGGTTGCGAAAAACAGAACAATCGACAGCGCGGCGAGGAAAGGCCTTTTCATTAGTTGGTACAGTTGAATGACGAAAGGAATGTTTGTCCGTTTGCCACAAAGGTAAAAACAGGTCGCTTGCACAGACCCACCAATCGGGCGAAATGCAACCCTTTGTCCAATTTCTGGTCGATGGAAAAATTCTGTTCTGAACTTTGGTCGCTTCGGGTTTTTTGCCGAAGTTTGTAAAAATTTTGTAGCAGCGCAAATTCAGAGGCCAATTCCAAACATCATTTGGCTATTTTTTGTTCATAGATCAAATTCCACCCAAGAGCCGCTCGTTTTGAGAAAACCGGCAACGTTCACCAAATTTATTTCGGAATGAACTTCGCTCAACACGCCACCGCCCCAAAACTGTTACTGAAAACCGCGGTCTTCCTGATTTTTCTTCTGAATTCGGGAGCCGTGTCGGCCCAGCCGACGCTGGCGAAAGCCGTCCCGGCAGAGCAGGGGACGTTGGAGGATCGGTCTGTTTTCGATGAGATTTTTTTGGCGAAATCCGACAACATCACCATTGAGACCGATCTCGACGCGCTCGTTTCCGGCAAGATGCGCTCCGACTGGCAACCTGGCCGGATCACCTTCGGCAAGAAGCAATCTTTTAAAATCGAGCTTCGGCCGCGTGGCAAGTTCCGCAGGAAGGTTTGCGAGTTCCCGCCGCTCAAAGTCAAGTTCTCCAAAAAGGAGCTGGCCGCCGTCGGCCTTTCCGGCCTCAATGACTTCAAACTGACCACTCACTGCGCCGACTCGGAGGCGGGCGACCACCTGCTCGCCCGCGAGGTGCTGGCCTATAAAATGTACGCCGCGCTGACCGGTGTCTCCCTCCGGTCGCGCCTCGTTGATGTGACCTATGTCGACTCGAAAACCGGTGAGGAGCGCTTCGACCACGAGAGCATCCTCATTGAAAGCGACGAGGAGCTTGCCCACCGCCTCGGCGCCGTGTCCGTCGATTCGCTCTACAACCTCCCGCCCGACAGCCTCAACCTGCAACTGGCCGCCACGACCGCGCTTTTCAACTTCATGATCGGCAACACGGACTGGAGCATTTCGAGTGTCCGCAACATCAAGATGCTGCGCCCGGCCAGCGGTGGGAAGATTTGCCCGGTCCCATACGACTTCGATTTTTCGGGATTCGTCAACGCTTCTTATGCCTCGCCGAACAGTTTCCCCATCAAAAGCATCCGAGAAAGGTGGTGGCAAGGCGGCTCGCTCCCGCCGGGAGCAGTCAAATCGGCAGCGCAGTTGTTCAGAAAAAAACGGATGAAGTTTCAACAAATCATCGCCGACTCGCCAATCATCGACGAGGCACAAAAGGCCGACCTCGCCAACTATGTCGAGTCCTTTTTCGACATCCTCGACCAGACGAAAGACCTGCCGACAAACAAGCCCGCCGTCGCAGGTCGTTGATTTTCAACTATTTAGGGGCAAAAACCAGGAAAGGGCAGTTGCAACAGCAACCGCCCTTTCTTTCCGGGGGACACCAACGGGGCTCGAACCCGCGACAACCAGAACCACAATCTGGGACTCTACCAGCTGAGCTATGGTGTCCGTGAATCTGGCGCAAAGGTAGAGGGGCTTTTCAAAAAACCAATCTGCCCCGCTGATTGGGGATTTTTTCAACCTCAGAAAACCCCGTTCTCCGGCACCCGCCCCGGCACACCCTTGAAATAATTCCACAAAAAATCGAGGTCGCGCCGTGCGTCGTCGCCCGGCCAGAAGAGTTGAGGGTCGAAGTGGACTTCCCTTTTTTCCCAATCGAACTTGCAGAGGAGAATGGGGATTTTGGCCCCTTTGGCGATGTAGTAAAAGCCGGTTTTGAACTTGTCTACTCGCTTCCGGTGGCCCTCGGGCGCGATGGTCAGCCAAAGGCGGTCGTGGTTTTCAAAGACTTTGATGGTCGCTTCGACGAAGTTGTTGCTGCGCCGCCTGTCAACCGGCACGCCGCCGAGCCAACGCATCAGGATGCCGAGCGGCCAATTGAAAAGGGTGTGCTTGCCCGCCCACTTTATTGGCCCGCCGAGGACGGCGCGCGTGAAAACGCCCACCGGGAAATCCCAGTTGGAGGTGTGCGGTGCGACGGCGATGACGAACTTCGGCACCTCCTTCGGGAAGCGCCCCGTGATTTTCCAGCCCCATTGGGCGAAGAGCCATGCGGCCAGCTTCTGCGACATGGTGCGTTTTTTGACTGATTATCAATGGGTTAGATTGACCCGAAAATTTCGACTTTTGTCCCGACATACATCGGAACGGGATAGCAGCAAACATACTCCGACGTGCGAGAAACATTCAAACTGGCCATCACCGCTTGCCTTTTGGGCCTCTTTGCCCAAATCGCGACTGCGCAAACCGAACCGCCGACCGGCGACCCGCCCGCGCTCGAATTGGGCTTTTCCGCCCTCGGCGGCTTCTATGACGCACCCGTTTCACTCACCCTGACCGCGCCCGACGCGGCGATTTTTTACACCACCGATGGCAGCCGCCCGACCGAGCGTTCGGCCCGCTACCGCCAGCCGCTCCTCGTTGAAAAGACGATGGTGCTGCGCGCCTTTGCCAAAATGGGCGGCGACCGGAGCGCCATCCGAACCGAGACGTTTTTCATCAATGAGCCGAAGACCGAGCTGCCCGTCGTCTCCATCGCCATCACGCCGTCGATTCTTTTTGATGAAAACACGGGTCTTTTTCAGGAAGGGCCGGAAGTCGACTTGACGAAGGAAGGCCGCTTCGGAGCCAATTTTTGGAGCCGAAAAGAGGTCACCTGCAACGCAGAGGTCTTTGAAAATGACGGCCGCGTGGTCCACAACTCACTCTGCGGTTTCCGGCTTTTCGGGGGCTTTTCGCGGGTTTTTCCGCAGAAAAGCATGGTGCTCGCCTTTCGGAAGGAGTACGGGAAGAAATTTTTCAAGCACCGGATTTTCGGCGACGAGGCGGGGAAGAAGTTCAAGTACCTCGTCCTCCGAAACGGCGGTTCCGATTGGGGGAAGGCCCAGATGCGCGACGCTTTGATGGGCGAACTGACTGACGGTTGGGGCCTAGAAAAGCAAGCCTACCGCCCGGCCCACGTATATATAAATGGCCGCTATTGGGGCCTCTACGACCTGCGCGAGAAGATAAACGCCCGCTTCCTCGCCGACCACAGCGACGCCGACCGCGACTCCATCGACCTAATTGAGCACCGGCAGACCGTCCGGCGAGGCTCGATGAAAAACTATGCGTCGATGCTGCGCTTCATCGACGACCACGACCTCGGCGACCCGGCCAACTTCGCGCAGGTCCGCCGGATGATGGACGTGGACAACTTCATCGACTACCAAATCGCCGAAATCTATTGCGACAACACCGACGCGGGCGGCAACATCCGCTACTGGCGACCGCAGCGGCCCGGCGGCAGGTGGCGGTGGATTTTGTTCGACACCGACTTCGGCTTC
>JBGAWE010000250.1:0-6271 GCA_044227705.1 Saprospiraceae bacterium | reverse complement strand
GCTTCCGACAGACCGGTCTGTTCGACTTCGACTTCAACGGGACAGTCCACCAAGATTACCTGCTGGAGCTGGAGGTTTGACGAGGCAGCTTGCCCCCATTAAAAAGGGGCAAAACCAGCCTCCCCGGTTTCGCCCCCAAAAATCCCGAACCAAGACCGGGCTTTTAAAAAGGTATGTCTTCCTCGTTCATCCGCGATGGCCGCGTGATGATGGCCGAGCCGGAGCCGAGCGGGTCGGCGGCGACCGACTCGAAGCCCGCAAAGTTCGGGTCGTCCGGGTCGCTGAACTTGGCAAACTCGGGCGTGAACTTAAGCTTGACCGTGTCGAGCGCCCCGTTGCGGTGCTTGGCGATGATGAACTCGGCCACGTTCTTTAGGCTCATGCCCTGCTCGTCCTCCATGATTTGATAGTACTCGGGGCGGTAGATGAACGAGACGATGTCCGCGTCCTGTTCGATGGCGCCCGATTCGCGCAGGTCTGAAAGTTGCGGCCGCTTCGAGCCGCCGCGCGTCTCGACGGCCCGGCTCAACTGAGAGAGCGCGATGACCGGCACGCCCAGTTCCTTCGCCATGCCTTTGAGGGCGCGGCTGATGCTCGAAATCTCTTGCTCGCGGTTGCCGTTGCGGTTCGAGGAGTCGCCGCCGGTCATCAGCTGAAGGTAGTCGATGATGACCATCTGTATGTCGTGCTGCATCTTCAGGCGGCGGCACTTGGCGCGAAGCTCGAAGATGTTGATGCCCGGCGTGTCGTCGATATAAATCGGCACCGAGTTCATCTTCTCGACGACGCTCTGCAACTGCTGCCACTCGTACTCCTCCATCTTCCCGTTGCGGAACTTGGAACCGGCGATTTCCGCCTCCATGCTCACCAGCCTTTGGACAAGCTGGATGTTGCTCATCTCGAGTGAAAACAGTGCGACTGGCCTGTTGAAATCGACCGCCGCGTTCCGCGCGAGGGCCAAAACCATGGAAGTTTTGCCCATGCCAGGTCGTGCGGCGAGCACCACGAGGTCGCCCGACTGCCAGCCGCTCGTCAGGCGGTCGAGGCCCGCGAAGCCGGTCGGCACCCCCGTCAGCCCGTGCTCTTTTTTGGAAAGCTCCTCTATCTGCCGCAGCATCTTGCTGGCAAGCCCGCCCATGCTCTCGTAGGTGCGCGAGAGGTTGTTCTGCGTGATGGCGAACAGGCCTTTTTCGGTCTCGTCGAGGAGGCTGAAAACGTCGGTTGTGTCCTCGTAGCTGTCGCGGATGGTCTTTGTCGAGACCCGGATAAGCTCCCGCTGGATGTGCTTTTGGGCGATGATGCGAGCGTGATATTCAATGTTGGCCGACGAGCCGACGCGGTTCGTCAGCTCTGTCAGATAATAGGAGCCGCCGATTTTTTCGATGTCGCCCGTCTTCTTCAGCTCCTCCGTCATCGTCAAAATGTCGACGGGATGGCTGCGCTCAAAAAGGCGGAGCGCGGCGCGATAGATGTATTGGTGGGCTTCAAGGTAAAAGCTCTCCGGCCGCAGGATGTCGAGTACGACGGGGAGGCTGTCCTTTTCGAGCATCAGCGCGCCGAGCACCGCTTCTTCGAGCGGGAGGGCCTGCGGCTGCAGCTTTCCGAAGACGTAGCTGGAGAGGTCGCCCGTCTGGGTCGGCCGCTCGGTGCGCAGTCCTTTTGATGTCGTTTGCCGGGGAAAGTTGCTTGGTTCGGTCATGATAAAGTTGGAGGATTATTCGTATGTCCTGTCCCTGTAGCGGGGTCACAAACATACCTCGGGGCCTTGCGGGGTTGCGCCTTCAAACAATTCTGGGAGGCCGTTCGGGCGTGTTGAAAACCGCCGTCGGCCGCGTTTTTTTCAACCATTCGAGGGCTGTTTGTTGACAAGTCTGTCGTCTCGCCGGGGCCTCTTTTTTAGATTAAAAAAATGATAATGTATGAGCGGTTGGTTCTGACGGCCTGCTCAAAATCCCCTCCAAAAAACTCGTCCACCGCCGTCAACATCGGACCGGGGAAAACTTTTGAAAACAAAAAACGCCGACCTCACGTAGCCGCTGTTTCTTGTGTCAAACCTCGCCCCAAATGTAAAACGATTTGTTTTTTGGCAGGGCAATTTTGTGGAAAATTTTGTGGACAACCTTCCCGGCCGACGGGGAACGGGCCTGTCGAGCGGGTGAAAGGCTCGCTTTAGCGCGAGCTGAATATGTCCCGAAAGTTAAGGGAGAGGAAAAGCGGGCGGTCTTTTCAAACAACCCCGGCAGCCGTCCGCTGGTGGTTTTGCCATAAAAAGAAGGCGCCAACGGCCCCGGCCGCCATCAAAACGGCGGAGATAAGCTCTGCCTGTGTCATCTCCATGCCAAACCAGTGGTGCTGAACGTTGACACGGATTTGCTCGACAACGATGCGCTCCAGTCCGATGAGAAAAAGGTAGATCATCATCAGCATCCCCGGCACCTTGAGCCGCTTGCGCAGCTTCCAGAGGATGCCAAAGACGACGAGCGCGAGGAGCGTCTCGTAGAAGGGAGTCGGCCAGACGGGCTGCGCCAGCTTGTAGCAATATTGGTAGGCGCACTCGCCCGCCATGCGCACGTTGCGGTTGCCGCTGATGTCGTCAAAGTAGTGCGGGCCGAGGACGTTGCGCGGGTAGTCCCAGCTCCACATCCAGTCGGGCAGCCAGCCCATCCAGCCGGGCTTGGGCGAGGCGTTGGGCAGGCCCCAGTCGCCGTCGCCGGAGAGCTGGCAGCCGACGCGGCCGACCGCGTAGCCCATCACCAGCGCGGGCGCGACGGCGTCGGCGGCGTGGAGGAGCGGGATTTTTTTCACCAAGATGAAAGAGATGACGCAAATCGCGCCGCCGAACAACCCGCCGAAAATGGCCAGTCCCCCGCCCGAGGCGAACGCGCCCCACGGGTCGGCGACGGTCGACTCCCAGTTGTCGAGCATGTCGAAAATCTTCGCGCCGAGGATGCCGCCGACGGCCGCCCAGACCGTCATCTCGCTGATGAGGTGGTGCGGCCAGACGGCCACCTCGCGCTCCACCGGCTCGGGCTTGCGCCGCCGGTTGGCCTCCCACCAAGTGAAGCCGGCGACCGCGACCAGCCCGAGAATGGCGGCGGGCCAGTGCATCTTTCCCGAAAGGATGATGGCCGCTGGGTCGGTTTTGAAATCCGCCGCATGGAAAAAGCCGTAGCCGACCTTCCCCCCGAGGATCAAACCGGCAATCCCGCTGCTGAGCATTTCGCCCATCGAGGCGGGCAGGCCCTCGGTGATTTTCACCATCACCGGCTGGAAAATCCCCTCGGCCGCCTTCCTTTTCAACTCGATGAAATAGAAAAAAGCCGACGCGAGGAACGCCAGTGCCAGCACAAAGCCGAAGGTCTTGAAGATGGACAGCCAGTTGTCGGCCGGGGTGCCGAGGAGGTCGTGGGCGAAGTAGGAAAGGTCTGGGTACATGGTTTTGAGCGCGGTTGGGCGCGGGGCGAAAGTAGAAACCCGGCTGGGAGGGCGTCGTTTCCCGTCTACCTTTCCGCCGCCAATCCACTCCTTATATATATGGCATCGACCAGCTTCCCGCCCGCCGACGAATGGCTCGCCCGCATCCGCAGCGGCGACCGGGCCGCGCTGGGCCGCGCCATCACCCTTGTCGAGAGCCACCGGCCCGAGCATCGCGAACTGGCCAACCGCCTCCTCGAAAAATGCCCGCCGACTGCCACCGCGCCAACCTTTCGCCTCGCCATCAGCGGCGCGCCGGGCGTGGGGAAGAGCAGTTTCATCGAGGCTTTTGGCCGGTTTTTGATTGAAAAAGAAGGGAAAAGGCTCGCCGTCCTCGCCATCGACCCGTCGAGCAGCCTGACCGGCGGCAGCATTCTCGGCGACAAGACGCGGATGCCGTTCCTTTCGAACAGCCCCTCCGCCTTCGTCCGGCCCAGCCCGGCGGGCGGCTCGCTCGGCGGCACGGCGCGGCGCACCCGCGAGGCCGTCGCGCTCGTCGAGGCCGCCGGTTTCGACACGGTTTTCATCGAAACGGTCGGTGTCGGCCAGTCGGAGACGGCGGCCAAGTCGATGGCCGACTGTTTTTTGCTCCTCCTCCTGCCCGGCGCGGGCGACGACTTGCAGGGCATAAAAAGGGGCATCACCGAGCTGGCCGACCTCGTCGCCGTCAACAAAAGCGACGGCGAGCGGGCGGCGCTGGCCAAGCAGGCGCGGGTCTATTATCAAAACGCCCTGCACCATTTCCCGCCGAGCGAGTCGGGCTGGTCGCCGAGGGTTTTGAACTGCTCCGCGCTCGACGGCTCGGGGCTGCCGGAAATCGCGGCCGCCCTTTCCGAATTTGAAAAACAAGTCAAAACCAGTGGTTTTTTCCATGAAAACCGACGGCGGCAAGCCGTGGCGTGGCTGCGAGAGGCCATCGAGGCCGGGCTGCGCGAGCGGTTTTTTGGCGATGAGAAAGTGAAGGCCGCGTATTCCGAGCTTGAAAAAAAGGTGCTCGCCGGGCTGGCCTCGCCCCCGTCGGAGGCGGAGTGGCTGCTCGATTTATTTGTCAAAAACCTGAAAGGCTGAACGATGCACAAGTTTTTCGTGAAAAAAGGGCTGCTCGCCGCTGTCGTCCTGGTGATTTTGGGGTGCCCGACCCTGGCCTTTTCCCAAACTGGAACGGCCGCATCCGACCGCCCCGAAACAACCCTCCGCCCCATTACCGAGGCCGACTGGAAGAGTGCCGCCCGCGACCTCGACTACAGTGCCGACCAGCCCGAGAAGCCGCGCAATTCGCGCGACTGGCCGGGCTATTCCAACGGCCCGAGCTTTGGTCTCGGCGCATTCAGCAAGGTGGTTCAGGGGCTGTTCATCTTGCTCGGCGTGGCCCTCGTCGCGTGGATGGTCTACCGTTTCGCCACTGGCCCGCGCTCGAAAAACCTGCGCCCCGCCGAACTCCTCGGCATCTCCCCGCTCGACGACCCCGATGGCCGCCTGCTCGACTCCGACCTCGCCGCGATGCTCCTTCGGGCGAAGGCCGAGGGGCAATGGCCGCTGGCCGTCCGGCTGCACTATCTGTTGATAATCAAAGAGTTGAACGAAAGAAAACTCATCAACTGGCGGCGCGAGAAGACCAACCGCGACTACCTCAACGAGCTTGCCCCGACCGGCCGAGGCCCCGCTTTCCGAGCGGCGACCGCTGTTTTCGAGCGCGTCTGGTACGGCGAGGAGCCGGTCGACGCGGCCCGTTTCGACCAACTTGAGCCGATCTTTTTGGCCGTTGTTGTCGTCCCCGCCGACAACCGACTCTGACATTTCTCACCGAAAACGTTGTTGGCGGGGACGCCAACAACGGCCATGAAGATGCCCGGCCTTTATCTCCACATCCCCTTTTGCAAGCGCGCCTGCCACTATTGCAACTTCCACTTCTCGACCTCGCTCGGGCAGAAAGCGGCGATGGTCGAGGCCATTTGCCGCGAGCTTGAAATTCAAAAAGACTACCTCGGCGGTGAGCGGCTGACCTCCGTCTATTTCGGCGGCGGAACACCCAGTTTGTTGGAAATCAACGAGTTAGATAGGATTTTTTCCGCCATTAAAAAAAACTTCGGCTGGCTGCCCGATGCTGAAATCACCCTCGAGGCGAACCCGGACGACCTCTCCCCCCAAAAATTGGAGGAGCTCAAAAACCACTCGCCTGTCAACCGGCTGTCCATCGGCGTGCAGTCTTTTTTCGAGGAGGACCTGCGCTGGATGAACCGCGCCCACTCGGCTGGCGAGGCTCGCGCGGCGATTGAAAACGCGCTGAAAATCGGCTTTCAAAACCTCACCATCGACCTCATCTACGGCTCGCCGACGACCGACGACGACCGCTGGGAGACGAACCTCGACATCGCGCTCGGTTACCCCGTCGGCCACATTTCGTGCTACGGCCTGACGGTCGAGGAGGGCACCGCACTGCACCATTTCGTCGAGAAAAAGAAGTCGCCCGCGCCCGACGAGGAGCGGGCCGTGCGCCAGTTCGAGCGGCTGATGGACAGGGCGGAAGCGGCCGGTTTCGAGCACTACGAGATTTCAAACTTCGCTCGGCCCGGCCAGCGGGCGCGGCACAACGCGGCCTATTGGCTCGGCGAGCCGTACCTCGGGGTCGGCCCGGCAGCGCACTCTTTCAACAAGAAAAGCCGCCGCTGGAACGTGGCGAACAATTCAGCTTACATCAAAAGCCTGTCTGAAAACAAGCTCCCTTTTCAGTTAGAAGAATTGACGGACGAGATGATTTACAATGAATACATCCTGACTCGGCTGCGCACGATTTGGG
>JBGAWE010000249.1:0-6290 GCA_044227705.1 Saprospiraceae bacterium | reverse complement strand
CCGTGCAGCCGCTCGTCAGGTCGGTGACGGTGAGGATGTAGTCACCCGCTTCGGCAAAAGGCGCGGCCGGGTCGGCAGAGGCAAAGCCGTTCGGCCCGCTCCAGCTTGCCGATTGGAGCAAATCGTCGATGGTTCCGAGGAGGTTCCAGTTCTGGTTGACGCAATCATTGTGTATGTCGGCTCCGGCGGAGAAGCCGGTCGGGGTTTCCAAATCTTCCAAAACCGTCGCTGTCGCCGTCGATGAGCAGCCGTTCAAAGTGTCGATGACGGTCAATACGTAGTCGCCCGGCTGGTCGACGGTCGGGTTCTGCTCGTCGGTTCCGAAGCCGCCCGGCCCCGTCCAGTCAAAGCTGACGGTCGGCGGCATCGAACTGCCGAAAATTTGAACCGAACTGGCGAGGCAGGTGAGCGTGCTGCCTGTCGCGTTTGCCTCGGGTGGCGTGTTGTTCAAAAGGACGGAGGCCGTCGTCGAGGCCGCGCAGCCGGTTATCGTGTCAACGACGGCGAGGAGGTAGTCGCCCGCTTCGTTGACCGTCGGCAAGGAGTCCGTCGAGGTGAAACCGACTGGGCCTGTCCAGAGAACGGCGGCGTTGTAGGCCGTGTAGATCGAGTTCAGTTGGATTTCCGGCTCGGCGCAGGTGAGCGTCCCGCCCTCGGCCCAGACGGCGGGGAGGAGGTTGACCCATTCGAGCAGGATGTCGGAAAGGGTGTCGGACGTGCCGCCCGCGTCGCTGACGATGACCGAGTAATTGCCCGGCGGGATGCCGGAGAGGTCCTCATCGGTCGAGCCGTTCGACCAAAGGAAGGTGTAAGGAGCGGTGCCGCCCGTCACCGAGATGGCGATGGCGCCGTCGGAGGTGTTGGGGCAGGTGGTCTCGGTGGTTCCGTCGAGGACGGCTTCGAGCGACTGGGCCGCCATCGTGCCGCCCGCGAGGAGCAGCATCAGGGCAAAGAAGAAATGCTTCATGTAACCAGATTTTAAAGATTATGTACGGGAAGAAATTGACAAATGGGAACAGCCAAACCGTTGACAGTCAATGGTTTGGGATGGGAACTGGCCGGAGTTGTTTTCAACAAAAACGGCCTCGGAAATGCGGGGAAAAATCGGGCGCAGGCAGCTTGGCCAGCGGGCTGGAGAATGGCTCGGTCATGAGAATCAGTTTTGGTACGCCGGTCTGTCGGCAGCTTGTCTGTGGATTAAAACACGGTCAACGGTTCGTCTCGGGTTGACAGCAAACTTCGTGCGCGGTTTCCCGGAGAGCGCGGTTTCGGGGCGAAGGTGGAGGGATTTTTATTTAATGTCTTGATAAATATCGGCCGCCTGCCCGCGCCGAGGCGGCAAAAACTTCCCCAAATCGTTCACAATCCGCCGGTTCGCCGCATCAAGCGGCACAAGAAGCCCGTCCGCCCAGCAAACCATCGGCTCGCACAATCCGTAAGTCAGGCGATAAGGGTGAGAAGGGGCCGCCGGTGTCTCCGAGAAAAAAAATCCCGACCTTTTCAGGTGGCGGGTAACAAAAGCGGGTGAGGCGGCACATTTTTTGGAAAACCAAATTGAGACAATCTGAAAGTCATGAAGCGCAAGGAAAAACTCGACTGGCTGCGGGCCAACGCCCAATTCGACGCGGTTCGCCCCGACCTGCGCACGCCCATTTTGGACCTGCGCGACGAGTCCTTTTCGGAGGAAGAGGGAGCGTTTAGCGGCTTCGGGCCGCGCCCGCAGTCCATCGCGCACGGGCGCGGCGAATGCTGCGGCCGTCGGAAGAAGGCTGGGTTGCGGCGCGACACGGCCTTCCGGTTTGCTGTCGACAAGAAGGAGAAAGAGCGGCTCGGCCGCTGAACCAGGCCTTTTCAACGGCCGATTGGGCCGCTCGGGGCCGCCCGTTCGGGCATTTGGCCCCTTCCGAAATAGTTTTGCAGGAAAAACAACCCGCCCGTCGATGGCCCTTCGCCTGCTCGCCCTTTGCTGTCTTCTCCTCGCCACAACAATCTCCTTTTCCCAAAAAAGAGGCGTCCGCGTCGGCCGCATCGAGTTTCACGGCAACCAGCACACGGCCGCCAACACCATGCTGCGCGACATGGACTTCGAGGTCGGCGACACGATTAGCCCCCACGAGTTTGCCCGGCGGATGGCCCGCAACCGGCTCTTTTTGATGAACCTCGGGCTCTTTTCAGATGTCTCCATCGAGGTCGGCGCGGCGGACAGTCTCGGGCATTGCCCGGTGCTGGTGAAAGTGCGGGAGCGCACGCGGTCGACCGTCCAGCCGATTTTCGAGCTGGCCGACCGAAACCCAAACGTCTGGCTGCAAAAGCACCGCGCCTCGCTGCGCTACCTCGACCTCGGATCTTGGTTCTTTTTCAAAAACTTCATCGGCCGCAACGAGCGGCTGCGCGTCAAGATGAACTGGGGCTATTCGAGCCATTACGAGGCCAAGTACGACATGCCCGGCCTGTTCCGAAACCGAGTCCTCGGGCTGGAGGGGCAGGCGCTGTGGCGACGGCAGCGCGAGATTGGATACCGCTCCGTCGACAACCGGCTGCGGCTCTATTTTGATGAGGACAAATTCAACTTCGACCGCCGACAGTTCGCCCTCACGATGCGGGCACGGCCGAGGCTATTTTGGTCATACGCCCTGCGGGCGAGCTGGCACGACAACCGAGTCGTCGATGTGGTGGCCAGCGAGTTGAACCCCGATTTCTTTCTCAATGGAAAAAGCCGCCAGCGGTATTTCAGCACCCTGCTCAACGTCCGCCACGACCTGCGCGACGCGAAGCCTTACCCGCTGCATGGCCATTTCGAGGAGCTGGCCCTCGAGCGGTCGGGCAGTCGGCACGGCGACCTCAACTTGATGACGGCCTCTTTCCAGACGGTCCTCTGGCGCAGCTTCAGTCGCGACTTGAGTGCCGAAATCGACCTGAAAGGTAAGGTCGAATTGACCGGCAGCAAAATCCCCTACTTCAACTCGCCCGGCCTCGGCTACGGCCGCGACTACCTGCACGGCTACGAGTTCTACGTCGTCGACGGGGCGCGGTACGCTCGGGCGAAGACCTCCCTCCGGCTGAAATTCGACGAGCGGACGTGGGATATCACCCCCGTGATGCCCATCCGCAGCCTGCAGGTCTGGCCCGTCACTGCGTACCTGACGCTCAACAGCGACGTCGGCTACGTCAGAGACCGATTCTATCAAGCCGGGAACCCGCTCTCCAACCGACCGCTCTGGGGCGGCGGCATCGGCATCGACCTCGTGGCGGCGTACAGCCTCGTCGGGCAGGTGGAGTGGAGCATCAACCAGCGCGGGGAATGGGGCGTTTTCATCAGCACGAAGACGGCCCTTTGACGAGGCTCAAATCGCCGCAAGCAGCCCCTCGTCGAGCGGCGAGACCGACGGCGCGAACATCGACACGAGCCGCCCGTCCTCGTCGAGCAGGTATTTCTGGAAATTCCAACTGACGGTCGAGTCGAACGCGCCGTTCTCCTCCTTCCGCGTCAGCCAGCGGTAGACGGGCGCGGGCGACGGGCCGAGTATCGCCACCTTTTCGGCCATCGGAAAGGAGACGCTGTAGTTGCGCTGGCAGACGGCGGCAATCTCGCCAGCCTCGCCCGGCTCCTGCCCGCCGAAGTCGTTGCAGGGGAAGCCGACGACGGTCAGCCGGTCGGAGAACTGCTCGTGCAGCTCCTCCAGTTGCTGGTACTGCGGCGTGTATCCGCACTCGGAGGCGGTGTTGACGACGAGGATTTTTTTCCCCTTAAACGAGGAGAAGTCGATGGCCTTCCCATCGAGGCCGTTGACCGAAAAGCGGTGGATGGAGTCCATTTTTATCTGGATTTGGAGGCAAAGGAAGCCAAATTTTAGGGCCGAGGTTCGAGTGCAGAGCACTGGGTTTCGCTTCATTCGCCCCGTCAAAATTTCAATCATGAAGCCCATCGCCACCACCCGCCGCCTCCTGCTGCGCGAGTTCACGCTCGACGACGCACCTTTCTTCCTCCAGCTCGTCAACTCGCCTGGTTGGCTTGAGTTCATCGGAGACCGGCAGGTGCGCACGGTCGAGGACGCCGAGAACTACCTGCGCGACCGCAACATCAAGAGCTACGCCGAAAACGGCTTCGGCTTTTGGCCCGTCATTTTGAAAGAGACGGGCCAGCCCATCGGTACCTGCGGCCTCATCCAACGCGACTTTTTGGACCATGTCGACATCGGCTTCGCCTTCCTGCCCGAGTTTTTTGGAAAAGGGTACGCGCTCGAGTCGGCGCGAGCCGTGATGCGGTTTGCCAAAAAGACGCTGAGAAAATCACCTGTCCTTGCCTTCTGCGACCCCGACAACGTGGCCTCTATTTCCCTTTTGAGGAAGATCGGCCTGCGCCCCTCCCACTTTTTCGACTTCCCCGAGACGCGCGAGGAACTCCTCCTTTTGACCGACGGAAAGACGGCGGCCGACCCCGACCGGTTGGAAGTCGAGCTTTTGACCCGCCAGTTCTTCGGTGTTTTCACCAAAAAGGGGCTGAAACGGCCGCGCCTCCGCTGGCTCGAAAAGCTCTGTTTGCCGAAGGCTCTTTTCATCAAATGCACGGGCTACAAGCCCGAAATCTTCAACCTGAGAACCTTCGCCGCCACGCGCCGCGCAATCCTGGAAGGCGGCGAGCTGGCCGAGTTCGCGGAGTTCGAGACATCCGGCGAGACGAAAATCGCGGGCGGCATCGCGCAGCGTTTCTCCTTTTATGAAAAATCGGGCATCCGCGACGGGGCGGCGTTCGAGGAGAAAGGGGCGAAGACCTTCCAGTTCGTCAAGACCGCCGCCGGTTGGCGCATCTCGGCCGTCGCGTGGACGTAGCACAGCATTCCGGCCGTGTTTGCCCACAGCATGAATGCTGTGCTACATTCGCCCGAAATTCATCCAGCCCAAAATCTTCATCAAAAACTCCCGCCAGACATGGACCCGTTGAAGTCGCTCTTTCAGGAAAAATCGCAGGCGCACGCCAAAGAAGTAAAGGAACTCATCAAGGAGCACGGCGACCGCCAGCTCGACGACGTGAAGCTCGAACAAGCCTACGGCGGCATGCGCGACATCACCTCCATGATCTGGGAGACCTCGCTGCTCGACTCGGAGGAGGGCATCCGGTTTCGCGGCTTTTCCATCCCTGAATTGAGGGAGAAATTGCCGAAGGCCCCCGGCGGGAAGGAGCCGCTGCCCGAAGGCCTCTTTTGGCTGATGCTCGTGGGCGAGGTCCCGACGGCGGAGAACGTCCATTGGCTCTCCGAAAACTGGGTGCGCCGGGCCAACGTCCCCGACCATGTTTTTAAAGCGATTGACGCTCTGCCGGTCGATGCGCACCCGATGACGCAGTTCTCCGTCGGCATCATGGCGATGCAGAACACCTCGGTCTTCGCCCGCCGCTACAACGAGGGTTTCAACAAAAACGAATATTGGGATGCGACCTACGAGGACACGATGAACATCATCGCCCGCCTGCCGCGCATCGCCGCGTACATCTTCCGCCGTGTCTACCATAATGGGGAGCACATCCTGCCCGACATTTCGCTCGACTGGGGCGGCAACTTCGCCCACATGCTCGGCTTCGACGACGCGACCTTCCGGGAGTACATGCGCCTCTTCCTCACCATCCACGCCGACCACGAGGGCGGCAACGCCTCGGCGCACACGACGCACCTCGTCGGCTCGACGTTGAGCGACCCGTACCTCGCCTTCTCGGCCGCGATGAACGCGCTCTCCGGCCCGCTGCACGGGCTGGCCAACCAAGAGGTCATCCGCTGGATTCAAAAAATGACCGACACGCTCGGCACCTCGAAGCCGAGCCGCGAGCAGATAGGCGAGTACGTCAAAAGCACGCTCTCGCAGGGCCGCGTCATCCCCGGCTACGGCCACGCGGTGCTGCGCAAGCCCGACCCGCGCTTCATGGCGCAGCGGTCGTTCGCCGAGGACAACCTGCCGGACAGCGACCTCGTGAAAATCGTTTGGAAGGTCTTCGACGTGGTGCCGCCCATCCTCTCGAGCCTCGGAAAAATCAAGAACCCGTGGCCAAACGTCGATGCGCACAGCGGCTCCATCCTCGTGACGCTCGGTTTTACCCAGTACAACTTTTACACGGTGCTGTTCGGCGTGTCGCGGGCGCTCGGGGTGCTGGCGGCGGGCTGCTGGTCGCGCGCGCTGGGGATGCCGCTCGAACGGCCCAAGTCGGTCACGACGGAATGGGTCAAAAGCTGGCTCGCCGAACAGGCGGGCTGATATTCTCGAACTATACGAAAAGTACGCGGGGCGGCCGGTCGGGACAC
>JBGAWE010000248.1:0-6298 GCA_044227705.1 Saprospiraceae bacterium | reverse complement strand
GGAAGTTCTCGCCGATGCGGCCTTTTATCACCTTGACATAAGAGGACAGCTTTGTCTGCAAGGCCCTCTCCATCTTTTGCCGACCCTCGGCGATGGCGGCCTGATAGCCGTCGACTATTTTCTTGCGTTGGAAACCGGCCGTGACCCCGGCGAAAAGGAGGCCGACCCCCGTCAAGACGCCGCCCGTGATGTCGAGCGCGGTGACGTGCGTGACCGCCGTGAGGATGGCCCCGATGACGGCCATGCCGCCGCCCGCCGCGATGTTGGGCGAGACGGTCATGTTCTCCGAAAAGAGCCGGTCGTCGGTGAAGCTCTCCGAGCGCGACATGAAGCGGGCGAAGTCCTCTTGCAAGTCTTTCAAAACTGCCGCTCGCTTCTCCGAAATCTCGGTGAAAATGAACGTGTCCGGCACGGCGACCGACTTCGAGGCCCGGATTTTCAGGTCGATCATCTTCGCCATCTGCTGCACCGAGTCGCTCAAATCCACGACGCCGTCGGAGAGCTTGGCTTTCAACTCGGCGTTCAGGTTTGTCTCCAAATTCTTCGCCAGCCCGTCAAGCCATTCTTTCAGCGAGGCCGATTTCCCAAAAATCCCGGCAATCGAGCGGCGCAAAAGGCCGAAGAAACTGATGCCCGATTCGAGCTCGTCGCCCGCCCGCCGGGTGATTTTGTCGTAGCCGGCGAGGATGTTTTCAATCAAAACGCGGGCTTGGTAATTCGACTTAACCTCCTGATTGTCAAGCGTTTCGCGCACGTCTTTTTGGAAGGCGAGGTCAGTCCGGTACTGCTCGGCGCGGGTCGAGAGGTCGGCCTCAATGCGGTCGAGGAGCTGGAGGGAGAGGGCGATGTTGTTGCGCAATTTGAGCGAGGCCGCCCGCCCGCCGGTGACGTGGGTGCGGATGAAGTCGCGCATGGCCGAGAAGCCGCTTTCGTCGTACCTCCCCTCGAGTTCGTTTTTGGCTGAAACCGAAAAGATGACGGGGTTTTCGACTCCCTTTTTCTCGGCGTATTGCCGAAGCCCGGCCTCGTTGACGGCGAGGTCGGCCACGCTCATCAGGTCTTTTTGCTGGAGGATGAAGACGACCTTCTTCCGCCACTCGGCGTGGATGAAGTCGAAAAAGTCCCACGCCGATTTGTGGTACGGGTTCTTGCACTCGAAGACGAAAATAACGAGGTCGCTCGCCGGGACGAACCGCTCCGTCACCTCTTGATGGCCCTCGATGATGCTGTTGGTGCCCGGCGTGTCGACGATGGCAATCTCTTTCAGAATCTCGACCGGCGCCGAGACCCTTTTCAAAAAGGGGTTTATGCTGACGACCTCGTCCTTTTCCCCCCAGACGATTTGTTGGATGGTGTCCGTCATCGGCTGCGGCGCGACCTTGCACAGCTCGCGGCCCGCGTCGAGCAGGGCGTTGATGAACGAGCTTTTGCCCGCCTTCACTTCGCCGCAGACGACGAACATGAACGGCTCGCCCAGCCGGTTGCGCAGCTCGCCGATGGTCTGCGTTAGGTCTCGGTGGCCTATTTCGGAAGCCAGCTCGTGGAGGTCCTTGAAAAGCTCCTCGACCTCGGCCTTCGTGGCTTTGAGCTTTGAGTTGATGATGTTCGACATGGGACTTTCGAGTTTTGGGTTTTGAGTCGGCGGTTTGGACGGAATCGCCCGGCAAAGTTTCCAAACTTGAATGCTTGGCTACTTTTGCCCGCCCTTTTTTTGAACCAAAAAGGGGGCAGACCGATTTAACCGGCCCCGAACATTTCAGCTTTTCAAATCAAAAAATCATGTCGAAGGAAATCCAGCCGCAAGGCCCGCAGCTCAACATCGAACTGCCCGAGGAGGTTGCCGAGGGCACCTATTCCAACCTCGCCATCATCTCGCACTCCAACTCGGAGTTCGTCGTCGACTTCATCCGGCTCGTGCCGCAGGTCAACAAGGCGAAGGTCAAGTCGCGCATCATCCTCACGCCGCAGCACGCCAAGCGGCTCCTTTTCGCCCTGCAGGACAACATCAAGAAGTTCGAGGCGCAGTTCGGCGGCATCGTCGAGATGGACAGCCCGCAGTTCCCGCCGATGAACTTCAACACGCCGAAGGCGCAAGCCTGATGTCAGTCAATGGTTGATTGTCAATGGTTGATTGTGCGTTGAGCTGGCTTGGCCCAATCACAATCAACCATTCAAGCAGTCGATGAAGGTTTTCAGCGCGACGAAGATGGGTTCGCGGCCTTCTTTGGTGATAAGCTCCTCGTCTTCGAGCAGGCCGTCCTCTACGAGGGCGAGGAGGTCCTCCTGCGGGTGGTTTTCAAAAAAAGCGCTCATGCGGTCGCGGAACTTGGGCGCGTTCTGCGCCTCCAGAATGGTGTAGTTCTTCTCCTCGGCCTCGCCGATTTCCTCTTCTGAAATCATGTCCACGTCAGGGTTCGTCTTGATGAAAGACTCGTGGACGATGAGCGCGAGGTATTGCATGTAGCCCTTTTCGTCGTCAGTGAGCAGGTCGAAGCTCTCGCCGTAGAGCCAGGCGACGGCAACCGGCTGGCGGTCGGCGAGGAGCTGGACGCGGGCCTCGTAGGCGTCGTCGGAAAGGCCGTCGAGCTGGTTGATGACGGCGTCTATCGTTTTCTCGGATACAAATTTCATCGGGCGAGTTTTTGGAGGCGGTCGGTCGATGCGCCTCTTTTTTTTGGGTGAAATTAGATGGCCCGGCCAGCCCGCAAACAAAAAAGCCCGACCGCCTTCGGCCGGGCAACACCTAATCAAGCTGCTACACTTTATAAACCGTTCTTTTCGCAAGTTCATTTGCCCGCCGGGGCAGGCTCGGCGAGGCAGGTTTTTGTGGCGGCTTGGGCGGCAACGGTCACGGCCCGCGCTCGGAATTTCGAGAAGCACAGGTCGGCCGTTTTGCCGTCGGCCAATGGTTTAGGGGAGATGACGACCGACCGCCCGTCGAAGCTGGCTCGGACGAGATAGTTCCCCTCTTTCACCCGCTCAAAAGTGAACTGGCCGTAGCCGTCCGTGGCAGTCGTTTCGACGGGCGAGCAGGTTTTGCCGTCGAGCAACTGGACGGAGACAGAGGGAAGCGGCTCCTGGTTCGCGTCGCGGACGGTGCCGCTGATGCTGGTCTGGCCGGTCGAAAGGAGGTTGAAAAAAAGGAAGGCGAGCGTGGTGGCGATCGATTTCATGGTCGAAAATTGGTTTGAGCCGGTGAGAAAATGTCAGGCGCGGGGGGCCTGTGCGGTGATGGTCACTTCGGGGATGTTGCCGGTCGGGATGCCGGTTTTTGCTGCTGTTATAACAACCTCCGGGAGCAAAGGTTCGGCCCGAATGGTCACTTCGGGAATCATGATGCCCGTCGCAACTGGTTGAACGTCAACAGTTTGTGCGGTTTTTTCGACCTTCGAGCCGATGAATGGGGAGAGAAGGGCAGAAGCCCAGATGGCGGAGGAGATGACGATGGTTTTCATAATCGAGAAACAGATTTTTTTAGTTGATGGGCGGGCCTTCGACCCGCTGATTGTGATGCAAAGATGATGGCTTTGGCTGGTACTTTGTTTCGCAAGCTACCATAATCGGATTTTCTTGGACGAACGACAGCGCTTCGTCGAAGAATGACCGATTAAAGAGGTTGGAAATCGCCGCCCGCAAAAGCGTGGGCAGCAGGTTTTGAATTGTTTCCCCAAATGACCGGCCGCGAGCGAGCGGGTTGCAGCCTTCGGCAATTTTTTCAAAACCGGTTGCGAGGACAAGACCGCTGCCTGCTTCGGGAGGTTACAGCCGGCCAAAAAAAATCCGCCCCCGAGCGACGGGAGCGGATTCCATGGAGGCCGTTTGGCCCGACGATCAACGCCTTTTCGCGGGCATCGGCGGCCGGAAACCCCCGCGCTGCCCGCCCGTTCCGCCGCCGGGCATTCCGGGCATCTGCCCGTTGGTCATCTTGTGCATCATGTCCTTCATCTGCATGAAGTTGCGCATGAACAGGTTCACTTGGTCGAGCGTCTGGCCGGAGCCGATGGCGAGGCGTTTTTTCCGCGACATGTTGATAAGCTCCGGGTTTTTGCGCTCCTTCGGCGTCATCGAGTGGATGATGGCCTCGACGCGGGCGAGGTGGCGCTCGTCGATGTCGAGGTCTTTAATCTGCTTGCCGAGGCCGGGTATCATCGAAAGGAGGCTTTTCATGTCGCCCATCTTCTTGATGGTCTGCATCTGCGAGAGGAAGTCGTTGAAGTCGAACGTGTTCTTTTTCAGCTTCGACTCGATGCGCTTGGCCTCCTCGTCGTCGAACTCCATCTGCGCCTTCTCGACGAGCGACACGATGTCGCCCATGCCGAGGATGCGCTGCGCCATCCGGTCGGGGTGGAAGACGTCGAGCGCGTCCATCTTCTCGCCCATCGAGGCGAACTTGATGGGCTTGCCGACGGTGTATTTGATGGAGAGCGCAGCCCCGCCCCGCGTGTCGCCGTCGAGCTTCGTCAGGACGACGCCGTCGTAGTTGAGCCACTCGTTGAAGGTCGCGGCCGTGTTGACCGCGTCCTGCCCGGTCATCGAGTCGACAACGAAGAGGATTTCCGATGGCTTCACCGTGTCCTTGACGGCCGTCACCTCGTCCATCATCGCCTCGTCGACGGCGAGCCGCCCGGCGGTGTCGATGATGACGACGTTCTGCCCGTTCGCCTTCGCGTGGTTGACGGCGTTGCGGGCGATGAAAATGGCATTCTTGTTCTCCGGCTCCTTATAAATGGGAACGCCGACGGTTTCCGCCAAAACGGTCAACTGGTCGATGGCTGCCGGTCGGTAGATGTCGCAGGCGACGAGCAGCGGCTTCATCTTCCGCTGGTCTTTGAGCATCTTGGCCAGCTTGCCCGAGAAGGTCGTCTTCCCCGAGCCTTGCAAGCCGACAATCATCACCACTGCCGGTTCCCCTTTCACGTTGATGCCGACCGACTGGCCTCCCATCAGCTCCGTCAGTTCGTCGCTGACGATCTTGACCATGAGCTGGCCGGGGTTGACGGCCTTCAGGACGTTCTCCGTCCCGAGCGCCTTGTCGCGGACGCGGTCGGTGAAGTCCTTCGCAATCTTGTAGTTGACGTCGGCGGCGACGAGCGCGCGGCGGATTTCCTTGATGCTCTCGGCGACGTTCAGCTCCGTCAGCTTGTGGGTTCCCTTGACGAGCTTGAAGGCGCCGTCGAGCTTGTCCTGCAGGTTTCCAAACATGGGTTGTCTGTGTGATTGGTTCGGGCGGCGAAGGTAGAAAGGGTGTGCCAAAGCTGTCGGCCGATGCGCCCATTGAGCTGCTTTGACTTGCGGCTCCCCTTTTTACGATGAGGCCGCACCTCCTCAGCGTGACGCTGCCGAGGGCGAACTGCCCCTCGCCCGAGACCGGTTACTATGGTTCAAACAGAAAAGTGAACACGCCCGGCTTTTCCCTTTCCAACTGCCTGGCGCCGGGGCCGTCGTGCCAGAGGCTCCTCCATCGGTCGAGGGCGGCTCGAAGTCCTCGTTCTGCGGGCCGAACTTGTCGTTGAGCGCCGTCTGGCGTTAAAGCCTTAAGGGAAGTTGGTTTTGGCCGAACAGACGGTCGACCCAAGTTTGAAAGCGGAGGAAAAATGGCGATTGGCGATTTGGGTTTTGACCTCGCAGCAGCTGGCTTTTTTCAACAAGAGCCGGTTGCCCGGCTGGGGCCGCTATTTTCGCCGTCAAAATTTCCACCACAGTCATGACCGCAGTCGTCGCGCCCTACCCGCCGAAGAACAAGATCCGCCTCGTCACCGCCGCCTCCCTCTTTGACGGCCACGATGCGGCCATCAACATCATGCGCCGCATCCTCCAGGCGAGCGGCGCGGAGGTCATCCACCTCGGCCACAACCGCTCGGTGCAGGAAATCGTGGAGTGCGCCATCCAGGAGGACGTTCAGGGTATTGCCATGACCTCCTATCAGGGCGGCCACATGGAGTTCTTCAAGTACATGTTCGACCTCCTCAAAGAGCGCGGCTGCGGCCACATCCGAATCTTCGGCGGCGGCGGCGGCACCATCCTCCCGGCCGAAATCGAGGAGCTGCACGAGTACGGCATCGCACGCCTCTACCACCCCGACGACGGCCGCCGCATGGGCCTGCAAGGGATGATAAACGACCTGCTCGAAAAGTGCGACTTCCCGACCGGACAGAACCTCAACGGCGAGGTGAAGGCCTTTTTGAAAAAGGATTTCCGGTCAATCGGGCGGCTGATAAGCTGCGCGGAGAACGAGCCGGATTTTTACCAAAAGGCCATCGAGCCGAGCGTCGCCGCCGAATTGGCGAAGCTCAAAACA
>JBGAWE010000247.1:0-6393 GCA_044227705.1 Saprospiraceae bacterium | reverse complement strand
CAGGTCGCCGCTGGCCAGTTCCACGAGGTCGAGGTTGAAATTGTTGAAGGCCGACGAGCCGGCAAGCGTTGCCTCCAGCGACACGTTGCCATCGCTGTCGAAGCGCGCAATTTTCAGGTCGTCGTTTCCGAAGCTGCCCTGGATGCCGACCAGCCCGCCATCGCTCACCGGGAAGTATTGGGCAATGGAGGACGAAAAAGAGGGCGGCGCGTCAGTATTCTCAAACAGGAGGTTGCCGCTGCCGTCGAACTTCTTCAGGTCGATGTCGAAGCCGTTGGCGAGCCAGACATGCGCCCCGCCGTCGGGCTGCGCCGCTACGAACATGCTTCTCGTCGCATCGACAGAGTCGGTGGTCGCCTCCCAAAGCGTGTTGAAGAGGCTGTCGGTCCGCACCAGAATGGGGCGCTGCAGGTCGGAGGAATACCCGGCAAAGAAGAAGTCGCCATTCAGGGCGCGGTCGAAGTCGGCGAAGTAGTCGTGGTTCTGTCCAATGGGGTGCTGCAACAGGAGGTTGCCCTCGAAATCGAAGACCAAGGCCTGGTCCTGCCAGAAGAACTGGAGTATGGAGGTGTTGTTGTCCGCAACAACGCAGAGACGGTTGCCCCACCGCTTGACGCCCCGTGTGAGGCCCAGTTCGACGTCGTTCCGTATCCAAACGGGCTGCCCGTCGGCCGAGAGCCTTCCCACGACCATCCTCGTGCACGGGTCGGCCAGCGGGTAGAGGCACTGGCTCCCGGCGAACACAATGGAGTGGTCGGGCAGGTTGACCGCATAGCTGGCCTCCTCATTGTAGAGGGTGTCGATGCTCGTCACCCACGCTTGGGCGAGGGCTTTCTGGCCGCCGACGGCCGCGAGGAGGGCGAGGAGAAGAACTGTCCTTTTCATGATTGGATGGTTTTGAACTTGGAAAAAGGCCGTCATGCAGCCGTTTTTCGATGGGTCAAAAATCAATGGCCGGCCGGGTTAAGGCAACGACAAAATTTAGGCTTTGCCAATCAACTTAAAATTGAAACTATTGAAAATCAATTGATTGAGTCCAATTTTACCAAAATAATCTTCCCGCCTCGCCGCCTACTTTTGTCCGAAAATAGCACGGGCCAGCCCGGCCTTTCCCCAGCGATGCAAAACTCGACGCTCTTCGAAGCCCTCAAATCCCTCTCCCCCGCCGACTGGCGCAGCTTCGGCGACCTCGTCCGCAGCCCGTTTTTTCAAAAAAGGAAGGACGTGGAAAGGCTTTTCGCCCACCTCGAACGGAACCTCCAATCGACCAGCGGGCGGGCGCTGACGAAGGAAGCCGTTTGGAAGGCGGTTCATCCAACTGAAAAGTTCGACGAGAAGCAGCTCCGCTACCTCATGTCTTGGCTGCTCGACGCGCTGCGGGCTTGGCTCGTCCAGCAGGAACTCGGCGCGGACGAGGCGCAGTCGCAGCTCTATCTGACCCACGCCCTGCGGAAGCGCGGCCTCTCCCAGCTTTTCGAGAAAGAAAGCCGCCGGGCCGCACAACTCATTGAAAGCCAACCGTTTAGGGACGCCCGGCACCACTACCTCCGCTACCGCCTCCAGCATGAGCAGCTCGAAAAGGCCAGCCTCGAACGGCGCGGCGGCCGCCTCGCCCTCCAGCCGATGAGCGACGAGCTTTCCGTTTTCTTCGCCTCGGAGGTGCTGCGGCAGGCCTGCACCGCCGCCTCGCACGAGGCCACGAGCGGCCACCCGACCGCCATCCGCTCGCTCGCCGACACGCTGCGGCTCGTCGAGGCGGAAGGGATGCTGCGCTTCCCGGCGGTGGCGGTCTATTTCCACGCCTATCGCGCCCTTTCGGGCAATGACCCCGACGCGACGGCCCATTTCGGGGAACTGAAAAATCTGATAGAAAGCCACTGGCAAGCCTTTTCGCCCGCCGAAATGCGCGGCATTTATTTGTTGGCCATCAATTTCTGCATCCGGCGGCTGAACAGGGGAGAACGCGTATTTATCCGCGAGGCGTTCGAGCTTTACCGGGCTGTGCTCGGACGGGGCCTGCTTTATGAGAACGGGGTGCTGACCCCTTTTACATACAAGAACATCCTCCGGCTGGGACTCGCGCTTGGCGAGGTGGAATGGTCGCGCCGCTTCCTCGACGAGCAGCGGCGGTTCCTGCCCGCTCGCGAGAGGGAGAACCAGGGGCGGTACAACCTCGCCTACTTCTTTTTTCAACAGAAAAACTACGCCGAGGCGATGCCCCTTTTGCAGAAAACCGAGCTGGACGACGTGCTCAACAACCTCGATGCGCGGCGGATGCTCCTCCGAACCTATGTCGAGCTGGGCGAGCGACAGGCCCTCGACTCGCTGCTTGGCTCTTTCGAGACATTTCTGCGGCGACAGAAAGATCTCGGCTACGGTCGCGACAACTACCTGCGGCTCGTCCACTTCGTCCGAAAGTGGCAGGCGATGCCAGAGGGAGGATCCGGGCGGGCGCGGCTTCGGCGGCAGATAGAAGCGGCGGCAGGCGTGGCAGACCGGGATTGGCTGTTGGAAAAGGTGTGAAAACAACTCCAGCCGCAACAGCCAGAAATAGCGAACGGGCGTAATCCCCGAAAAAGAATAATCGCGCATTCGTCCGGCGGTCGATAGGTTTTGCTTCTTTTGCCGCTGGCTCCCCATTCCGAATGAGGCGCAAAAACCGGCTCACCAAACCAGTCCTCGTCTATGGAATTCCGATACAAATCATTGATTCTCACCGCCCTCGCGACCTGTTGCGCCCTCTTCGGCAGGGCACAGGGGACGGTGCGCGGCGAGGTGACGGACGGCAAGACCGGCGAGGCGCTCATCGGCGCGACCGTCCTCGTGAAAGGCACGACGAACGGCACCGTCACCGACTACGACGGCCAGTTTGAAATCAAGATGCCCGCCCAGCCGGGGACGCTTGTCGTCAGCTATTCCGGCTTTTTGACCACGGACGTGCCGGTCGCGGCGGGCGCCGGGCGGCTGAAAATCAGGCTCGACGAGAACGCCATCGAGATAAAAGGCGTCGAAATCGTCGGCCAGCGCATCTCCGAGAAGCAGAAATCGGCCCCGCTCACCGTCGAGGCGCTCGACGCGGTGGCCGTCAAGGAGACGCCGCAAGCCTCTGTCTACAATGCTCTGGGGAACCTGAAAGGGGTCGATTTGACGACGGCCAGCCTCGGTTTCACCATCATCAACACGCGCGGCTTCAACTCGACCAGCCCCGTCCGGAGCCTGCAAATCATCGACGGGGTGGACAACCAGGCGCCGGGCCTCAACTTTTCACTGGGAAATTTCCTCGGCTGCTCCGACCTCGACATCCAGGGCGTGGACTTGATTGTCGGCGCGTCGTCGGCTTTTTATGGGCCGAACGCTTTCAACGGCGTCATCTCGATGCAGACGAAGAACCCATTCAACAACCGGGGCATTTCCGCCTCTGTGAAGGGCGGCGAGCGCAACATGCTCGAAGGCTCCATCCGCTGGGCCGACTCGTGGAAGAACAAGGCGGGGACCGGCACACCGACCCAAAACGGAAACCCCGGCGGCTGGGACAAGGTGAACGTCTACGGCGACGAGTTCTTCAGCCTCAACAACTTCAACAACTGGTCGCCGCGCTCCGACTACCCAGGCCTCGGCGTCTACCACCGGACGGGCTACCGCGAGGTCGACCTCGTCGATTACAACACGCGCAACTACAAGGCCTCGGCCGCACTGCATTTCCGCACGAACCCGGCGGCGGGGGATGCTTCGCCCGAGCTTGTTTTTGCATCCAGTTTTTGCAACGGCACCACCGTCTACCAGGGCGACAACCGGTTCAGCTTGCGCAACATCCAATTCTTTCAGGGCCGCGTTGAGTGGTTGAAAAAGGACAAGTGGTTCATCCGCGCCTACGGCACCCGCGACGACGCGGGCAAGAGCTACGACCCTTATTTCACCGCGCTGCGCCTGCAAAATGCGGCAAAGGGCGATTCCGACTGGAGCCTCAACTACTCGCTCTACTGGGCCAACAACTTCCGTCAAAAGGCGAAAGAGCTGGGCTATCCGCAGCCCGAGATTGTCTGGCTGCCCGGCCAGCCCTTCCCCACCCTGCAGTTCGACAAGGACGCGGCCCTCGCATGGGAGGCAAACAACCACGACCTGCTCGTCGGCTGGCACAAAGAGGCATCAGACTATGCCAACAAGGCCTACTCGCAGGCGGCAGGTTCCATCGACTTCTACCAGCCCGGTACCGCCCGGTTTGACTCGGCTTTCAACACCGTTCGCAACACCCTGTCGAGCGAGGGCGGGACGCGGTTCTACGACAAGTCTTCGCTGTACCATTTGCAGGCTGAGCGCAAGTTCACGCCCAAGTTCTTTGACGTACTGACCATCGGCGGGCACCTGCGGCTTTACACGCCCGTCTCGAAGGGCACCATCTTTTCCGATACGACCACCAAGCTTTCTAGCATGGAAATGGGGGCGTATTTCGGCCTCGAAAAAGCCTTTTTCGACAAGCGCTTCCGCGCCTCCGCGACCATCCGGGCCGACAAAAACCTCGAGGACGTCTACCACAACATCGACGGGCTTGACCGCGAAAAGGCCTCGTTCTTTGTCGCCACGCCCGCCGCGTCGATCGTGTGGAAGCCTCGGCCGAACAACTTCTTCCGCGCCTCCTTCTCCTCGGCGCTGCGCAACCCGACGCTGACGGACAAGTACCTGCAGCTCAACGTCGGCCGGGCCATCCTCGCCGGGAACATTCAGGGACGCGACAGTCTGGCGACCATCCAGAGCTTCCTCGACGCCGTCAACTCGGCCGTGCCGGACTACACGAAGCTCCAGTATTTCAACATCAAGCCCGTCCGGCCGGAGAAGGTGCAGACGATGGAGGTGGGCTACCGGACGACGCTCTTCTCGAAACTCTACCTCGACGGCAGCTATTACTACTCCTTCTACAACCGCTTTTTGGGGTACAACATCGGCCTCGACGTCGACCTCGAAAACACGGGGGCGGGCGGTCTGCCGACCGTGCAGGCCTACCGCTACGCGGCGAACTCGACGAGCCGCGTGACCACGCAGGGCTTTGCGGCAGGGTTCAACTTCTACTTTGGGGAGTTCTACGCGCTGTCGGGCAACTACTCATTCAACAAGCTCAACACGCAGACCGACGACCCCATCGTCCCCGCCTTCAACACGCCGAAGCACAAGTACAACCTCGGCCTCAACGGCCGCGACATGCCGCTGCGCATCGGCAAGCCGGGCAAGTTCTGGGGGTGGGCACTGGCCTACAAGTGGATAGACGGCTTTGAGTACGAAGGCTCGCCGCAGTTCACGGGCGGCGTGCCGGGCTACGACCTGCTCGACGCGCAGGTCAACTGCCGCATCCCGAAGCTCAACTCGACCATCAAGCTCGGGGCGACGAACTTGCTCAACAAGAAGAACTACCAGGTCTACGGCGGGCCGCGCATTGGGCGGCTGGCCTATGTGAGCTACGTCTACGAGTTTTTTGAAAAAAACTGACGGGCTGCGTTACGGCCGCCCGGCGTGTCGACATTCCCGACCGCCGAAGTCCACGACTTCAAACCGCAACTTCATTTTCTAACTAAACTATCTATTCAACATGAAAAAATGCTACCGCTCAATGCTCCTCGCCCTCGCGCTCATCGCGGTCGGGCAGGCCTTCGGCCAGCAACGGTACATCGACCAGATTTTCACCGACGTGACGAAGTCGACCACCCTCTACGGGTCGAACTTCACGGTGCTCTACCTCGCCCCGCCGCCGAACGGGCTGGGACACACCGTCCGCCAGCCGCTCGCCGCTGACGTCTACACCCCCGTCGGCGACACGAAGACCGACAGGCCGGTGGTCGTCTACTGGCACACGGGCAACTTCCTGCCACACCCGCAGATCGGCGGCACGGGTGGCAAGCGCGACGACCTGAAGGCCGTCGAGATCTGCACCCGCTTTGCGAAGATGGGCTACGTCGCCATATCGGCCGACTACCGCCTCGGCTGGAACCCCATCGCGATGGACTCGGCCCTCGGCCTGACGACGCGCATCTTCACCCTCATCAACGCGGCTTATCGCGGGGTGCAGGACTGCAACACGATGTCGCGCTTCCTCAAGCACACCGTCGCCGACCTCGGCAACCCGCTCGGCATCGACCCGAACAAGATCTGCATGTTCGGCCAGGGCACGGGCGGCTACATCACGCTCAACACCGCTGTCCTCGACACGGTGACGGAGACATACCTGCCCAAGTTCTTCCTGCCGCCCGCGCTCGGTGGCCTGCCGATGGTGCTCGAGCCAATCAGCAACAACGTGCAGTGCACCAACCCGCCGACGTTCGTCCCCAGCCCCTATCTACCGGGCTTCACGGCGGGCGACACGCTCTCGGTGCCGAACTGGACGGGTTTCTCCTCGAAGTTCACGAT
>JBGAWE010000246.1:0-6442 GCA_044227705.1 Saprospiraceae bacterium | reverse complement strand
TGCCATCGCCTTCATCAAGCGGTTCCGAATCTTCTCCTCCAAGTATCGAAACCGCGCAAAGCGTTTCGGATTACGATTCAATCTCTTCGCCGCCATCTGCAACCTTGAAATCCGCCTCTTTTAACTTTCGCAAGAAGTCTATTTTGCTTTTGTCTTTAAAATCAATCGTGAGAGTGTGGTACTCCTCTTCGTCACTCGACTCATAGATGTCGAACACAAATTCCTGTTGAAGCCGGTCATTTTCCTTGGTCAAAATCAAGTCCTTCTCTGACCAATTCCGCCGATGCTTGAACCGAAGCATATTTTCAGATTTGCATGAAAAAATCAAAAAAGCAAGAATGGCGAAGGAGTATTTCATGGCTTCTTTGCTCTTGAATTTTGAGAAACCCGACTGGAATGACCGTCAAAATTATCAACAAATCAGCCAACCCACTGCCCGCCTACGAGACCCTCGGCAGCGCAGGGATGGACATCCGCGCCGACCTCGCCGAGACCGTCTGGCTCGAGGCGGGCGAGCGGCGGCTCGTCCCGACGGGGCTTTTCATCGAGCTGCCCGCCGGTTTCGAGGCGCAGATGCGGCCGCGCAGCGGCATGGCCATCAAGAAGGGCCTTACCCTCGTCAACTCGCCCGGCACCATCGACAGCGACTATCGGGGCGAGATAAAACTGCCGGTCATCAACTTGAGCGGCGAGCGGCAGAGCATCGAGCCGGGCGAGCGCGTCTGCCAGATGGTCGTCGCCCGGTACGAGCAAATCCGCTGGCAGGAAGCCGTTGAACTTTCCGCAACCGAGCGCGGCGCGGGCGGTTTTGGAAGCACCGGAAGTTGAACCTTTGCCCCGATTCTTTTCGAGATGAACTACTGGCAATACCAATTCGAGACCGCCGAGCCGGAGATTTTGATGGCCCTCCTCGGCGACCTGCCTTTCGACATGTTCATGGACACGGACGAGGGGCTGGACGGCTACGCGCCCGAGTCGGCCGACCTGCAAGAGCTTGAAAATCAATTGGTTGAGCTGCAAGGAGAGCGCAAGTTTTCGTGGAAAAAGACCTTCCACCCCTCCCAGAACTGGAACGAAATCTGGGAGTCGAACTTCGAGCCGGTGCTCGTCGGCGACTGGGTCGGCGTCCGGGCGGACTTCCACGAGCCGTTCAAAAACGTGCGCCACGAAATCGTCATCAACCCGAAGATGGCCTTCGGAACGGGCCACCACGAGACCACCTGGATGTGCCTCGACCAGATGCGCTCCATCGATTTCGAGGGGAAAAAAGTCCTCGACTACGGCTGCGGCTCGGGCATCCTAGCCATCCTCGCCTCGAAGATGGGCGCAGCCGACATCCTCGCCGTCGACATCGAGGAGGAGAGCTTTTTGAACACGCAGGAGAACGCCGAGCGCAACGCCGCGCCCAACATCCGCGCCGTGCGCGGCACACTCGAGGCCGTCGACGACGACGATTTCGACATCGTTTTGGCCAACATCAACCGCAACGTCATACTCGACTCGCTTTTTGAGTTGAGCCAGATGGTCAACACCGGCGGCTGGCTCGTGGCGTCCGGTTTTTTGAAAGAGGACGAATCGGTCGTCGTCGACGTGGCGTGGCGCATGGGTTTTCAATTGACCGCCATCAACGAAAAAGAACGGGCGACCGAGTCGGGCAAGCTGACGTGGCTCTGCCTGCTTTTCGAGAAGCGGTAGTTTCATCGAGGTAAAAACCGCCCGCCAAGTCCGCCCTGTTTTTTTGATTTTTGCGGCCCGAACCGAATCCCAATCATCCGCCGAGACATGCACAGGCCGCTTCTTTTCGCCATCCTTTTCCTGCTCTCTGAAAAAGCCTCGGCCGACGCGCTCGTCGCCGGGACGATGCGCGGGGCGCTCTTCGGCCGCCGCCTCACCCTTCAGGTCAACCACCGCTACATCGACGGCCGGATGACCACCCTCGAAGCGACGCTCGACGAGGGCGGGGCGTTCGCTTTCCACGTCCAAGTACCTGAGCCTCAATTGGTTACGCTCACCTACGACGACGACAAGCTCGTCTTCTTCGTCGAGCCGACCGACACGGTTTTCATCGAGACGGACGCGCTGCAGTTTCCGCTCGTCGTCGATTTCGGCGGGCGCGGCGGCCACAACAACCGGCTCTGGCGGCAGTATCTCTCTGAAAACCCGACCGAGTTCGACGAGTTCAAGCTCCTCCGGTACAAGGCCGGGCAGATGTGGATGTCGGTCACGCCCGAGATGGACACGCGGATGCAACGGCTCGAACCGGCGGCGTTCAAGGAGTGGGCCGACAAGCAGAAGCTCAACGCGCTCACCCTCCTCGACGAGTATGGCCGCCAGCACCGCGAGGTGACGCCCGGCTTCCGCGAGTTCCTCGGCTCGGAGATTCTCTACACCTGGTCGTACAACCTCCTTTTTTACGGGACGATCTACAAGAACTGGAACCACGTCGATCCTGCTTTTTTCGAGTTCCAATGGGAGGTGCCGTCGTCGTCGGAGAGCGTCGGGAGCCACAGCTACCGGCAATATCTGATGGCCTTGATGAACGCGCTGACCTTGCAGGACTCGCCGGAGGTGAACCGATTCGTCAGCCAGTACAAGTCGGCGCCAGACCGGCTCAATGGCAAGGCGCTCGCCTTTTTCCGCTCGGAGATCGTGCAAAACGCCATCGCGTCGAACTACATCACGGAGATTCTGCCCGACTACACCGACTTTTTGAGGAACAACGACCTCTGCCAGTTCGACCAGAAAATCACCGACGCTTTCGAGAGGGAGTCGCGCTACGCACCTGGAACCGTCGCTCCGTCCATCGACTCGAAAGACCGCGACGGCCTCGATGTGAGCCTCGACAAGCTGCGCGGCCGCGTCGTCCTGCTCGACTTTTGGGCAAGCTGGTGCCGCCCCTGCCTCCAGAAAATGGACGAGATGGCCGCGCTCATGCCCGATTTCGAGGCGAACAACATCGCCATCGTCCACGTCTCGCTCGACTCGGACAACTTCGTCTGGCAAAAGACGGTCGCCGAGCGCGGCATCCGCGGCACGCACCTCCGCTCCGAGACCGCCGACGGCAACATCGCCAACCGCTACGGCGTAAAAGCCATCCCGCAGTATTTCATCATCGGGAAGAACGGCCTCTTCGCTGAAAGGCCCCACACTTCCAAGCTCGAAGACCTGCGCGACAGGCTGGTGCAGCTCGCGCGGGCCGACAATTGAACCGCCCGGCTCGGTCATCTTTGCCCCATTCAACACTCTCTCTTCATGAAATTCCTCCCATTCGCCCTCTTTTTCGCCCTTTTTTGGCAAAACCACGCCCTCGCCCAGCGCGACAGCGCAAACGGCGTCTGGCTCCGTGTCGAGCAGTGGCCGCTCTTTGCGGGCTGCGCCGAGTTCGACGGCGAGCCGGTGAAAAAGCGCGCCTGCTCCGACCAAAAGCTCGTCGAGTTCATCTCGGCGAAGCTCGTCTACCCGCCGTCGGCCATCGAAAAGGGAGTCGAGGGAACGGTGCTCGTCAGCTTCGTCGTCGAGGCGGACGGGGCGATTTCCTCCCCGAAAGTCCTCAAAGATTTGGGTGAAAGCTGCGGCCATGCCGCCCTTGATGTGGTCGCCGCGATGCCGCGCTGGGAGCCGGGGCGGCAAAAGGGCGAGGCCGTCCGCGTCAGGATGAACCTGCCCATCAAGTTCTCCTTCAAAAAGGACGCGCCCTCCGACAAGCGCGATTTCAGCATCAACTGGGGAAAAATCCTCGGCGAAAAAGTCTCCGCCGCCGACTTGAAGGCAGCCGCCGACAGCCCCATCTTCGTGAGGGACCCCGACGGCAACGCGCTGAAAATCAACGAGTTGGCTTTCGTATTTGAAAAAAGGAAGAAGACGGCGCGGGCCACCTCGACCGTCTCCTCGCCGCTCGACAAGCGGATGAAAAAGGTGGTCAAGAAAGCCTCGGCGGGCGGCACGTTCACCATCACGGCGACCGTCGCAGACGGCGGCAAACTGCGTGTCGTGGAGAAAACCTTTCTCGTCACCCCCTAATTTTCACAGCATGAACGCTGTGCCACCATGACCGACAAAGGAATCTACGCCGACCTGTGCGCGGCCAAATCACGCGGCGAAAAGCGCCTCGCCATCCTCCTCGACCCCGACAAGATGCGGCTGCGGCGCGTCGAGGAGGCCATCGCGCTGGCCGCCGAGAGCGGGGTCGACTACTTTTTCATCGGCGGCAGCCTCGTCGTCAACAACCAGCTCGACGCGGTGCTCGCGCGGCTGCACGAGGCGGCCCCGCGCATCCCGCAAATCCTCTTTCCGGGCAACTCCTTCCAGTTGAGCTACCGGGCCGACGGGCTGCTCTTTTTGAGCCTCATCTCCGGCCGCAACGCCGACCTGTTGATCGGGCAGCACGTCATCTCCGCGCCGTATTTGAGGATTTCGCCGCTCGAAATCATGCCGACGGGCTACATCCTCGTCGATGGCGGTGTCGCGACGACCGTCCAGTACATGTCAAACACGCTCCCCATCCCCTCCGAAAAAGACGACATCGCCGTCTGCACCGCGATCGCCGGGGAGATGCTCGGCCTGAAACTGATGTACCTCGAAGCGGGCAGCGGCGCGGCGCGGCCGGTCCCGACGAGCATGATCGAGGCGGTCGGCGCGGCGATTTCGGTACCGCTCATCGTCGGCGGCGGCATCCGCACGGCGGAGAAGGTTGCGGAGAACTTCCGGGCCGGGGCCGACCTCGTCGTTGTGGGGAACGCTATTGAAAAAGACCCCTCGCTCATCCGCGAGATGGCGGCTGCGCGTAGCACGGCTTTTGCGCCGTAAACCCGACGCAGCATGGACGCCGTGCTACATTCGCCGCCATGGCGAACCTTCAACAGCGCATCATTTTTGGGTTGAAAATGGGGCAGCTCCGCGAGGAGCGGGGCCTGCTGTTCGTCGATTTCGCCGCCGCGACGGGCATGAGCATCAGCTATCTCAACGAGATTGAAAAGGGGAAAAAATACCCGCAGCCCGACAAAATCGAGCGCATCGCCCGCGCCCTCGGGACGACGACGGCCTTCCTCACCTCGCCCGAGTTGACGAAAAACCTCGCCCCGGTCGGCGGGCTTTTGAACTCGCAGTTCCTCAACGACCTGCCGTTCGACCTGTTCGGCATCGAGCTTTCCAAGGTCGTCGAAATCATCGCGGCGGCGCCGAGCAAGGTCAGCGCCTTCGTCGGCGCGCTGCTCGAAATCGCCCGCAAGCACAGCATCCACGAGGAGCATTTCTACAACTCCGCCCTCCGTGCGTGGCAGGAGATGCACCTCAACTATTTCGACGACATAGAGCAGGCGGCCGCCCGATTTACCGCAAAACATGATTTACTGAAATCTGGATTTACAGAAACCAGCCGCCTCGGGTCGCTCCTCGAAACCGAGCACGGCATCCGCGTCGAGCCGGAGGGGCTGGCCGGGCATCCCGAGCTGGCGAGGCTGCGGGCGGTCTTTCTTCCAGAGAAAAAACAGCTCCTCCTAGCGCCCGGCCTGCGCCACAGCCAATTGGTCTTCGCACTCGCCAAAGAGCTGGCTTTCAACGAGTTAGGGTTGAAAGAAAGGCCGCGTTCGCACAAAAACTTCGAGCCTCGCAGCTTCGACGAGGTGCTCAACGACTTCAAGGCCGACTACTTTGCCACCGCCCTTTTGGTCAACAAGGAGGCCTTCGTCGAGCTGCTTCGCGACTATTTTACAGAGGAAAAATGGGACGGCGGCCACTTCCTCTTCGGCATCGGCCTCCGCTACGGGGTTGGGCCGGAGGTCATCTTCCAGCGGTTCAACCTGATGGCGCACTCGTTCGGGCTGACGCGGCTGTTCTACCTGCGCATCGTCCACGACGCGGCGAGCGGGCTTTTCGAGATAACCAACGAGCTGCACTTCAACCGCCACCACCTGCCCCACGCCAACGCCTCGCGCGAGCACTATTGCCGCCGCTGGCCGCCGATTTCCCTTTCCAAAAGCCTGGCCGAAACGGGCAGCCTCCTCCTCGCCGACGCGAGCCGCATCACCTTCCACGACACGGGCGAAGAGTACGGCTGCCTCTCTGTCGCGTGGCAGACGGGCACGCCGGGGCGCTACGTGGCCGCCCTCTTCGCCATGGAAATGGATGAAAACCTGCGCCGGACCATCCGCTTTTCGACCGACCCGGCCATCCGCAGCATCGAGGTGGGCGTCACTTGCGAGCGGTGCGCGGTCGAGGGGTGCGCGGAAAGGGCGAGGCCGCCCGTCTTTTTGGAAAGAAAAAAGGAGCGCGAGGAGACGGAGGCGGTGCTGCAGGGGTTGCTCAATTCTTGATTGCCCGAAGCGGCTAAATGAATGCCGTGGCAACGTTGTCCCCAGCCCCTAAGGGGCTGGGGACAACGTTGCCTAAAACCTGTTCAGCCCTTCCCCGCCATCCCCAGCATGTACTGTGTCGTCGCCGCCCC
>JBGAWE010000245.1:2080-6745 GCA_044227705.1 Saprospiraceae bacterium | reverse complement strand
CCAGCAGGTGAACCAGAGGTCGTCGCCGGGTGCTAGCAGGGTTCGGTCGAGGGTGAGGTGGAGCTTTTCGGGGCGGGCCGAGTCGGTGAGCGAGGCGAGTTTTTTTTCAAATAGGAGGCGTGTGGAATCGCCGCCCATGGCCGCTATGCTGCCCGCCCCGGATCGGCTTGCGACGCACGGGCTGTTGTTGGCATCCTCGCCAAAAACACCTCGCGCCGAGGTTGTTGGCGAGGACGACGACAACGGCCGTGTGGTGAAAAACTGGCCGGTTTGGGCGATGCCGATGGCGGCGAGAAAGCAGAGGAGGAAGGTTTTGACAGACATCTTTTGGAAGATTGCTTGGTGGAAAAATTGGACGGCAGCCCGCGAGGTGAAGACCCTGCTGACCGGGCGAAACCCCCATGCCGCCGAGCGAACGCAAGGCATGGATGAGCGGGCGCAGCCAATTTGCACACGGCTCGGCAGCCCCCTTTGCCGCATGGCTAAAAACCCCAATAAGTTTCGGGTTGTGGAAAACTTAGGCCCAACAAACGGCGGTCGGGTTATCTATGAGGAAATGTGTTTCTATTTTCGCCGCCGATTTGTTGCACAGACACTGCCTCGCGGGATGCCGCCGGGGCGATTTCATTAACCGCTTTTCCTGTATGCACGCTTTCACACAGAGCTTAAACCTGACACAAAAAACCCTTTTTTTCATCCCGGTCTTCCTCCTTTCGATTGCTTGCTCGGCGTTTAAGCCGGCATCGACGAAGGGCCGGTCATCCTCCAAAAAATACGAGGCCGCGGTCGCCCAACTCCGGCAGGACGTGCCGGGCTGGGCGCAGAACTACGTTGGCACCCGTTATCACTACGCTGGCACCAGCCCGAAAACAGGCTTCGATTGCAGCGGCTTCACGAGCTACATTTTTAAGGAGTTCGACATCAAGGTTTCGGCCAGTTCCTCCACTCAGAGCACGCAAGGCATAAAGATGCCGGTGAAGGATGCGCGGCCGGGCGACCTTGTCTTCTTCAGCCACGGCGGCCGCTCGAAGAGCATCCAGCACGTCGGCATCGTCGTCTCGAATGACGAAAAGGACGGCCTCGTCATCTGCCACGCGACGAACACACGCGGGGTGGTTGTCGAGAACGTCTATGAGTCGGACTACTGGAAGAAGCGGCTGCTGTTTGCCCGCGATGTCATCACGCCGAACGTGCTTAAGTAAACGACGGGCGATTAGCTCAGCTGGTTCAGAGCATCTCGCTTACACCGAGAGGGTCGGGGGTTCGAATCCCTCATCGCCCACCCGGGGCCGAAAACTTTGGCCCGTAAAACATGGGTTCATCCTCATTGCCGAAGCCGTTCGCTCATGATCGGACAAGCGTTTGACAGTGCGCGCTTCAAAGCCCTGTGCGCCGCGAAGAAGCGGCGAGTAACCTCCAGGCACCGATTTTTAGTTTTCCAAAAAGGCCAATAGCCGCTCTTTGGCTTCGGCGGCGGCGTCAAATTAGAATCGGTGTTTTTTCCCAATAGCAGGCGGAAATCGAACGGAACGGCCCGGGGCGAGACTTGCCACGTCGAATCCGTGCACGGCATTCTCGAAAAGCACCAGTTCGGCGTTGATGCATATGGCCATACCACCTTTTCAAGTTCGCCGGTTTGACAGCATCATTGGCAATGCAGGACATCACGAGCATGTTCGGTACCGGGTTTTTCAACTCCTGCTCATCAGGGTTTGACGGGCAATAGGCCGCTTTCTGGGCTACGCACCATTTTTCAAAAAGGACGCATCGTTTGCCATTGCAATCAGCCCCTCCCGTGCCAGCGACCAACCGACGATCGCCCCTCCTCGACCGCTGAAACCCTGCCCGAGACGACAGCCCACTCCAATGCACGTCCGGCAACCCACATGATTTTTTGCTCTGTGGCTATGCCCTTGTTTGGCCGGAGGCGCGAAAGGCCGGTTTGTAATCCACCAAAAGGGTGTTAAAGCCTTAGAGGGCGAGCTTTTTGCCACCTTGATGGGGGATCACCGTGCTCCTGGCATTAGTAATACAGCGTCTTTTTTTTTCCAACAGCTGGATGGAATTGAAAAGTCGCGCATCCGGGCTGTTTTGGATTTTTGAACAACGTGAACAACTACGACCATGGGTGAAAGCAGACTAGCAAAAAGGAAAGAAGAGACGGAGGCTTTTAAGAAAATCGACACCGGTTTTGGGTTGAGCGAGTCGGTATGAGACCGATTGGTAAGGGCATAGAGATAAAAGGAAGCCCCGCCTCGAACCGAGGCGGGGGCTTTTTCAATAAAGGTCGGTCAGAATCAGCGGACGATGACCATGCCCTTCGTCGCCGAGAACTTCCCGGCGGTCAGTTGATAGCTCAACACCGAGGCCGAGGCCGGGAGCTTCGAGCGGTCGAGCGAGATGGCGTGGTAGCCCTTCGCGTAGCTGCCCGACTGCTCCATCAGCAGCTTGCCCGATTGGTCGAAGATGCGCAGCGTCGCATCGCTCGCCTCCGGGAGGTGGAAGCGGACGGTTGTCTGTTCGACGAAGGGGTTCGGCTCGTTCTGGTAAAGCTCGAAGCCGACCGAGTTGACCTGCGTGCCGACGCCGTTGCGGAAGGCGAGGGAGACATCGAGCTTCGAGCCATCGACCAATTTGTAGCCCTCGGCGCGGGTGATCCGGCTGGAGACCGAAATCATCTTCGACAGGAGGCCGTCGGCCGTTGCGGTCAGGCGGATCGTGAAGGCGGACGCTTTTTCAGAGTTGTCGAAGCTGGCGGTCATCAGTTTCTCCGTCGGGAAGACGGCGAAGTTGTCGTCGTTCGCGCCGTCGATGGCCGTTACTTTCAGCAGTTCGAGGTCTGAGAAGACCATCGTGAACTGGCTACCCGCCACCTTTTCGCTGGCGCGGAAGGTCACATCGAAGGTCTCGCCCGCTTTCACCTGCCGGTCGTCGGCGTTGAACAGGAGGCTGCCAAAGGTGCGGTCGTCCGTCGTCGTGAGGTTGTTGGCCACCGCATCGCCAGTGATGTCGCCGGTCTTAATGCCGACGAAGTCGTTCGAGCCTGTCAGGTCGGCCATCTTCTTTTCGGGCATCGCGCCGCCGAGTGGGTTCGACATGTTGAACACATAGTTCTTGTCGATGAACCGCCACGAGTCGTTCTGCGGGAAGTCCGTGTAGATTCCGAGGATGAGCTTGCGCAGCTCGACGATGTCGAAGGTCGTGACCTGTCCGTTGTTGTTGATGTCGGCCGCCAGGTACTGGTAGCCAGTCGTGAACGGCTGGACATTGAGGACGTGCTTCGACATCCGCACGAGGTCGAACGTCGACACGCCGTTGAGCGGGTTCACGTCCTTCACCGGGCTGATTTCGTACTGCCCCGTCGTCGGCACGCCGGCGAAGTTGAAGTGGCCGTCGTCCTGCGTCGGGAAATAGTTGATGCCTGGAAACGCCGGGTTCGGGTTCACGTCTTTGATGCCGACCGTGACAGCGGTGACACCGCCCGGGTTGGCGGTTGGATCGTCGAACTGCGGCTTTGTCTTGATGTCGCCCGCGACCGGGACCATGCCGTTGCAGATGCCGACGTTGTCCGAAAGGATGAGGTACGTCAGGCAGAAGTCGGCGTTGCCCCATTTGTCGCGCGCCCAAAGCTCGACGACGTTCGTGCCGACTTGCGAGCAGTCCCACGAGAGGCTAGCCTGCGGGTTGCCGTTCGCGTCGAGCGGGAAGCCCGTGCCGGGGTTGATGTCGGCGTCGCGCAGGGCGAGGTCGATGTCAGCGGCGTCGGTGCAGTTGTCCTCCGCATATTGGAGGAAGTCGGTCGCCCAGAGCGTAACCTGCGGGGCCATGCCAGCACCGGCCGGGATGTTCATCTGGTTGACGGCAAGGCCGTTGATGCAGACGACGGTCGGGTTCTTGCAGTCCTTGACGATGACGGTGAACTCCTTCGTGAAGTCGTTGCCGCAGCGGTCTTGCAGCGTCCACTTGATTTTGTGGGTGCCGTAGGGCAGGGCGAAAGCCGAATACTTCGTGTGGTCAGGGTCATCGCTCTCGAAGTCGCGGGTGACACGGCCGATGAGGTATTTCACGCCGCCGACCGTCACTTTCTCGTCTTCGCGGATGCCGAAGCCCCATTTCGGGTCCTCGGAATTGATGGTCGTCTCCATCGTGCCGTTGCCGTCAAGATCGAGGAAGAGGAGATAGCGGAAGTTCACGTTGTCCTCCGAGCAAGCGTCCGTGCCGTAGATGGACAGGTCAACCGTTCCCTCGCAAAGGTCGTGCGACTGGCAGACCGGCGACCAAGTGCCGACGATGCCATACGGGTTGTACGAGGCATCTTGGTTCCACTGGTTCGGGTCGTTCGTCGAGTAGTCGCAGAAGGTGTAGTTCGCCGAGCCGAGCTGCGGGTCGATGTTGGCTTGGGGCGGCGTCGCGTCTTGCACCTTGATGATTTGCGTGTAGATGTAGGCCGGAGTGCCTTCCGGGTTGGTCGCGTTGCCCGTCAGCGGGGCAGGGTAGAGCCACATTTTGGCATTGACCGTCGGCACGTCGGGCGAGTTCGGGTTGTAGTTCGCCCAGCCTTGGCCGACCCAGATGCGCGCGCCCTGCGTCGAGGTGTTCGGATTTTGAAGCACCACGTCGGCGAGGTTCGGATTGTATGTGCACCAGTTGATGACCTTCCAGGTG
>JBGAWE010000245.1:0-2069 GCA_044227705.1 Saprospiraceae bacterium | reverse complement strand
TCCAGGTGCGGACAATCTTGTAGCAAGCGTCGGGCACGACGTCGAAAATTTGGTCGTCGTGCGTGATGCCGATCAGCTCGCAGTTCTCGCCGTAGATGATGGGCTGGTCGGTCGCGCCGGGCGTGTTGCAGACGGTGAAGTTCTTATCGTCCGGGAAGTAAATTCGGTAGAGTTCCTTGTAGTTCACCGTGATGGTCTGCGTGCAGCGGCTGCTGTTGCCCGAGCAGTCGGTGATGGTGAAGCTGCGGCGGACTTGGCCATAATTGCACTGTTCAAAGGCAATCTGGTTTGGCACATAGGTCGTCGCGGTGTCAACCTTCGAGATGCCGCAGTTGTCGGCATACGAGAGGGAGCCGTACCAGTTGAGCGGGTCGTACTCGTCGCAATTGACCGTCTTGTTGGCCGGGGCCTGACAAATGGGCTTCACCTTGTCCTCAACCAAAACCGTAACCATGCAGTCGTTCCAGTGGCCTGGGAAAGCGTCCTCCGAGACCGAGCCGGTGCCGGGGTCGACGTCGAAGACGCGCAGGACGACGATCCACTCCTTGCCGATGTCGGAGCAGCAGAAGCGGGTCGTGTTGTCGAACTGGGTGCCGCCGCAGCTGCCGCCGTTCATGCGGCGGACCTTGAAGTAGATGGGGCTGCACTGGTCATACGAACCCGCGTCGAGCGAGGCGGCAGGCACCTCGATGATGCCCGGCACGTCTTGGAACGGCCCGGCCGGGCCGTTGCAGAAGTTGTCGACCGTGCCAGCACCGATGGTCACCTGCGTGTACTCCTGGCATATGGCAGTCGGCGGGACGATGTCTTGCACCGAGATGGTCACCGAGCAGGAGGTCTCGTTTCCACAATCATCTTTCACATAGAAAGTAATGGGGTAGGTGCCGATGGGCAGGCCGGTGAGGGTTCCGTAATCGACGAGCCATTTGCCTGTCCAGTCCGGGTCGGCCGTGACTGAAGCCGTGACCGAGGCTCCGACCTGGGTAATCGGATTGACATAGGTCGCATAGCCTTCCGAGACGAGGCTGCAATTGTCGGTGACGTGCAGGATGGGCAGGTCGAGGTTGCGCTTGCAGGAGTACGGGTCAATGCTGACGGTGAAGTTGGCCGGGCAGTCCTCGATGACCGGGCCGGTGCCGTCGTGCACCTTGATGACCTGCACAGAGGTCAGCGGGTTGACGTTCGGCGAGGTCGGCGTGCACCAGTCATAAGCAGTCCAAGTGCGGATGACCTTCCACGAACCAGTGCAGACCGGGAGATTGACATCCGTGTAGCCCACGTTCAGTTCGCACGACGTTCCGCCGTAGAGCGACCAATTCTGGCCGAACTTCGTGATGTAAGGCGCACCTGAAACCGACGGGTCGGTGTTCGCCGACGCGCAATCTTGCGTCACCTCGGTCGGGAACTTCACATCGGCGATGGTCGCGCGCTGGAAGTAGATGTACTGGTCGCAGGTGCCGATGTTGCCGCTGGCGTCCGTCACTGTCCAAATCCGTTTGGCAAAGGCACTCATGTCGTAGAACAGTTGGCCCCGGATTTCGCCACCGGGGTTGGCCGCCGTGAGGATGTTCGCGTAGATGTTGCCCGCGAGGAGGAGGTTCTCCTGCGCCGTCGAGAGGGTGTACGTCCGAGTCGCGGAGCCGCTGGCTTGGCCAGTCGGCAGGTTGAGGTCGATGAGGACCGGGCCAACCACGCCCGCCGCGCCGTTGTAAAGGCGCGCCGCCGTGAGGCCGCCAGTGAGGCCGCTCCAAGTGATGGTGAAGGTCAGCTTCTTGGTGGCCTTGTCGTAGGAGCCTTTCAGGAGGCCGGTGCCTTCGGAGGAGTTCGCCGGGACTTCGTTGCGGCCCGCAAGATTGCCCGCCACCTCGTCGCAGTTTAGGTCGGTGAAAGTCGTAAAGTACGACGTCGTGTAGTTCGAGCAGTTCTCGATGATGGTCGGCGTGCCGCCCGCCACGCCGAGCGCCGTGATGGCGGCGGGCGAGTAGTTCGGGATGTTGACGCACCAGAGCTTCAAGTCGGTCGTGTTGCAAATGGGCTTGATTTTGTCCTCAATGTGGAGGTAGCCCCAG
>JBGAWE010000244.1:0-6543 GCA_044227705.1 Saprospiraceae bacterium | reverse complement strand
CTACTGGCGGAACGAATGCGACGGCGACAGGGCTTTCGCCGAACAGCTACGTCGTCAGCGTCACCGACGCGAACGGCTGCAAGGACACGGCGCACGTCCAAATCGTCAACCAATCGGGCGTGGTCGCGGCAATTTCATCGACCCAAGATCTCGATTGTTTTGGGATCAACACCGGCTCGGCGACGGCCTCCGCGACGGGCGGCCCGGCCCCGATTTCCTACAAATGGTCGAACGGGAACACTGGCGCGACGGCCACCAACCTCGCGGCCGGGCCGGTCAGCGTGACCGTGACGGACGGGAACGGGTGTACCTCCGTCGCCTCGGCAACGCTCTCGCAGCCGACGGCTTTGACACACTCGGCAACGGCGACGACGGCTACTTGCGGTGCCGCGAACGGCTCGGCCGCGGTTTCGCAAAGCGGCGGAACGTCTCCCTATGCTTTCGTCTGGATACCTTCCGGCGGAACGAACCCGAATGCAACTGGCCTTATGCCCGGCAACTATGTGGTCAGCGTGACCGACGCGAAAGGTTGCAAGGACACGGTTCACGTCGCAATAGGTAACGTGGCCGGGCCGACGGCCTCGATTTCCGCAATGGCCTCTGTGAAATGTTTTGGCGACAAAAACGGCTCGGCGACGGCCACGCAGACGGGCGGCAAATCGCCTTTCACCTATCTCTGGCCCGGCGGGCAAGCGACCGCGACGGCCACCGGCCTCGCCGCCGGGAATTTCATAGTGACCGTTACCGACGCGAACGGCTGCACCTCGACGGCGACGGCGACCATCGGTTCGCCGACGGCTTTGAGCCATGTTTTTTCCACCCAAAACGTCACTTGTCAGGCTGCGAACGGCTCCGCTCAAATCACCGAAACCGGTGGGACGCAGCCTTATTCCTTCAACTGGCAGCCCAATGTTTCGACCATAAATTCAGCCCAAAACCTCACCGTCGGCAGCTACACAGTGACCATAACCGACGCGAACGGCTGCACCGATGCGCTCAATTTCAACATCTCGCAAGCCGCGACGGTGTCCGTCTCCGTCGTCGGAACCGACCCCGCCTGTTTCAACACGTCCAACGGCTCGGCGTCCGCGTCAGCCAGCGGCGGGGCAGGCGGTTTCTCTTTTCAATGGAGCAACGGCCTCGGCGGCTCGACAATCACCGGGCTGGGCGTCGGGCAAATTTCCGTCACCGCGACCGATGCCTCGGGCTGCACGGCGACGGCCACGACGATGCTTTCGCAGGAGCCGATTATCTCTGATTGGACGGTGAAAAACGCGGTTTGCTTCAACGAAAAGAACGGCTCCATCCAGCTCGACACGACCATCGGCGGGTCAGCGCCCTATTCCTATTCGATTGATTATCAAAACTTTACGGCGGACTCAATTTTCCTCGACCTCGCCGCCGGGCCGTATTTTTTGACAACGAAGGACGCGAACGGCTGCACCTCCGTCGACACCCTCGCCATCGACCAACCGGCACTCTTTTCGGTCAACGCGGGCATCGACACGTTCATCGTCCTCGGCAACGACGTGCTGCTCGACGCCTCACCAAGCGACCCGGCCCGCGTCGTGAAATACCTCTGGCAACCGCAGCCTATCGACTGCGACACCTGCCGCCGGACGCTCGCCCAGCCGCTGACGACGGCCAACTATTCGCTCGTAATCTTCGACGCGAACGGTTGCTCGGCCTACGCAACGCGGCACATCGAGGTGCGGCTACCGCCAATTTACATCCCGAACGCCTTCTCGCCCGACTTCGACGGGCTGAACGACGGTTTCACCGTCTTCGCCGGGCCGGGCATCGCGGAGGTGGAGTTCCTGCGCGTCTTCGACCGGTGGGGCGACCTTGTTTTTGAGAACCGGAATTTCAAGCCGTCGGACGAGACGCTCGGCTGGGACGGGACGGCGCGGAAAAAGGAGGTGAACGAGGCGGTCTACGTCTATGTGGCGAAGGTGAAGTTCATCAACGGGCAGTCCGTCCTGCTCAAAGGCGATGTGACGGCAGTGAAATAGAGACGCAGGATATTTAGAGAGCATAACATTGCGTCTCTAGACGTCCAACCAACTCCCTCTTTTTTGGTTAAGCAGCCCGTGAATCGCCAAAACAAAAAAATCACCATCCTCGGCGCGGGCGTCTCCTCGCTCGCCGCCGCTGCGACGCTCGCCCGCGCGGGCTGCGAAGTCACCGTCGTCGAGAAGAACGACCACATCGGCGGCCGCCTCCGAGTCTTCGAGCGAGACGGCTTCCTGTTCGACATGGGGCCGAGCTGGTACTGGATGCCCGAGGTTTTCAGCCAGTTTTTTGAAAAATTTGGACGAAAACCGGCCGATTTCTATCAACTCGTCCGTCTTGACCCATCCTATTGCGTCTTTTTCGGCGGTGGCGAACTCCACGACTTGCCTGCCGGTCTGGACGCGCTGACCGAGTTTTTTGAAAAAATGGAACCCGGGAGCGGCCCGAAACTTCGCCGCTTCCTCGACGACGCGCGGTTCAAGTACGATTTCGGCATGACCGAGTTCGTCTTCCGCCCCGGCGACTCGCCGCTCGAGTTTTTTGATTGGAGAATCGCTCGGGCGGCGACGCGGTTGCAGCTTTTCAGCTCGCTCGCCGGCGAGGTCCGCCGCCGGTTCCGCGACGCGCGGCTGCGGCAAATCCTCGAGTTCCCCGTCCTCTTTCTCGGGGCAAAACCGGAGCAAACGCCCGCCCTCTACTCGCTGATGAACTGGGCCGACATGGGGCTCGGGACTTGGTACCCGATGGGCGGCATGGGCAAAATCGCGGAGGCGATGGCCGAGGTCGCACGGGCCGAGGGCGTGAAATTCGAACTCGGCGCGGCTGCCGCTCAAATCGTAGTGAAAGACCGCCGCGCCACCGCCGTCCAAACCGCCGACAGCCGTCTTTTCGAGTCGGATTTCACCATCGCCGGGGCCGACTACCATCACGTCGAGCAGGAACTGCTGCCGCCCGAGGCCCGGTTTTATTCAAAAGAATATTGGAAAAAGCGGACGCTCGCCCCGTCGAGCCTCGTCTTCTATCTCGGCGTCCGAGGCCGCGTGAAAAACCTTCAGCACCACAACCTCTTTTTCGACCGCGATTTTGGCCGCCACGCCGTTGAGATTTACGACCGGCCGCGCTGGCCGTCGGAGCCGCTCTTTTACGTCTGCGCCCCGTCGGTGACGGACGCGGCGGTCGCGCCAGAGGGCTGCGAGAACCTGTTCATCCTCGTGCCCATCGCGACCGATTTGCCTGACAGCGAGGCGGTTAGGGATGAGTATTTCGAGAAAGTGATGTCGCGCCTCGAAAAGGAGACGGACGAACCGGACTTGCGCAGCCGCGTCCTTTTCCGCCAATCCTTCTGTGTCGACGACTTCAAAAATGACTACAACTCCCTCGGCGGCAATGCCTACGGACTAGCGAACACCCTGCGCCAAACCGCGTTTTTGAAGCCGAAAATGCGCAGCCCGCGAGTGGAAAACCTTTTCTTCACCGGCCAATTGACCGTGCCGGGGCCGGGCCTGCCGCCCGCGCTCATCTCGGGGCAGGTGGCCGCCGAGCTGGTCTTGAAACAAATCCGCCTCCGATGATTGACCTATACGAATCGACCTGTAGCGCCTGTGCCGAGTTGGTGACGAAGCGGTACAGCACCTCTTTTTCCGCCGGCATCCGGGCCTTCGCGCCGCCGCTGCGCGAGCCGATTTACTCGATTTACGGCTTCGTCCGCTTTGCCGACGAGATTGTCGACACCTTTTTCGGTTTCCCGCAAGCCGAGCTTTTGGCCCGCTTTCGGGAGGACACTTGGCGGGCAATTGACGAGCGAATCAGCTTCAACCCAATCCTCCACGCCTTCCAGCGCGTCGTCCACCGCTACGGCATCGAGCGGCCGCTCATCGAGGCCTTTCTGGACAGCATGGAGATGGACCTCGAACAGACCGCGCACGGCCGCCAGAGCTTCGATCAATATGTTTACGGTTCGGCCGAGGTCGTTGGGCTGATGTGCCTCCGCGTCTTCTGCGACGGCGACTCGCGCCAGTTCGAGGAGCTGAAACCCTCGGCCCGCAGCCTCGGTGCCGCCTTCCAAAAAATCAATTTCCTCCGCGACCTCAAAAGCGACTTCGAGGAGCGCGGCCGCGTCTATTTCCCCGGCGTGGACTTCCAAAACTTCACCGAGGCCGACAAACAGCGCATCGAACTCGAAATCGAAAAGGACTTCGCCGACGGCCTGCGCGGCATCCTCTGCCTTCCGCTGGCGGCGCGGGCGGGTGTCTTCCTTGCGTATGGCTATTATGTCCGGCTGTTCGAAAAAATCAGGGCGACGCCCCCGCAGCGCGTCCGCGAAAGGCGCATCCGGGTCAGCGCGGGCATGAAATTCTTGCTGCTGCTGAAGGTCGTCCTGCGGCGGCGGTTCAACTATTTCGAGCCTTGCGAGACGTTCACCGCATATCCGATCCCATCATGAGCATCCTCTCGAAAATCCTCATCGTACTCGCCGCAACGGGCGGCATGGAGTTCGTCGCGTGGTCGGCGCACAAGTTTTTGATGCACGGCCCGCTCTGGTCGTGGCACCGCGACCACCATCAGAAGGACCATCTCTCTGGCTCTTGGTGGGAGAAGAACGACCTGTTTTTCCTCGTCTTCGCCACGCCGGGCATCGCCTGCCTCGCCGTCGGCAGCTTCACGATTCACGAGTGGCTGCTCTACGTCGGCATCGGGATCACCCTCTACGGGGCCGTCTATTTCCTCATCCACGACGTCTACATCCACCGCCGCTTCCCGTGGTTCCGGCAGCTCGACTCGCGTTATTCGCGGGCCATCCTCCGGGCGCATGGCGCGCACCACGCCCGCGTCGAGAAGGACGGCTGCGAGTCGTTCGGCCTACTCGTCGTTGCCCGAAAGTTTTTCAAAAAGAACCGGCGGCGCACCGCGAAACCGGAGGCAAATGATTGAGATCCAACCGTTTACGGGTTTTTCAAAAATACATGGGCGAACCGCGCCGGTCGCTTTTCTCGTTGCCGCGACGCTGTCCGTCGTCGCCATCTGGTTTTTCCACCCGACCTCGTCGAGGGTTTTTGAGGAGCAGGTCCCACGCCTTTTCAGCCTTCCTTTTTTGGAAAAAAGCTGGCTCTACGCCGCGCTCCTTGCGTTCACCGGGTTCTTCCCGCTGGCTTTCGGAAGGCTCCCCGCGCTTCGCTTTGACCGGCATTGGCTGCGCTTCCTCCGGGCGAATTGGCCGGTCAGCCTCTTTTTCATCGCCTGGGACGTGGTCTTCGCCCGCCTCGGCGTTTGGACTTTTTCAAAAAACCACACGCTCGCCGCCGGCTGGCTCCTCGGCTTGCCAATGGAGGAATGGCTTTTCTTCCTGGTCGTTCCTGCCGCCTGCGTGTTCATCTACTTTTCGTTGAAGCACTTTTTCCCCGCCGAACCTCGGTTCACAGGTGAAAAATGGCTGCTTTTCGCACTCGCCGCCGTCTTCCTCGCCATCGGCCTCGCCAACCTCGGGCGGCTCTACACCTGTTCGACCGCGATTTGGTGCGGCTGCTTTTTGGCCTTCCACGCGCTGTTCGTCGCGCCGGGCTGGCGGCTGCGGTTCGGGGCGGCCTTCCTGCTGTCGTGCATCCCTTTTTTGATAATCAACGGCGTGCTGACGGGCGCTGCGACCGGCTCGCCCGTCGTGCTGTACAACCCCGCTGAGTTTAGCGGCCTGCGTGTCGGGACGATTCCGGCGGAGGACTTCGCCTATTCCTTTTTGATGCTGCTGGCCAACGTGACCCTTTTTGAAATGGCCGGAAACAGCGAGCAGGCCAGCTAATTTCACCCGCCCAAACCTGCTCGAAAAATGACCTTCGACATCACCATCCCCGTCCTCAACGAGGAGGAATCGCTCGACCGGCAGGTCCGTTTCCTCTATTCCTTTTTGGAAGAAAACTGGCCAGGCGGCGCGGCCACCCGCTGGAAAATCGCCATCGCCGACAACGGCTCGACAGACCGGACGCCTGAAATCGCGCTCGAACTGGAGAAGGAACTGCCCGCCGTCCGCCTCGTTCGCGTCCCGAAAAAAGGCGTCGGCCTCGCCCTCAAAACCAGCTGGTCGCAAAGCACGGCCGACATCGTCGGCTACATGGACCTCGACATGGCGACCGACCTCGCCCATTTTCCCGAGGCGATTTCTTTCATCGAAAAAGAGGGTTTCGATGTCGTTTACGGCTCGCGGCTGGCCCGAGGCGCGCGGGTCGTCGGCCGGACCTTGAAAAGAGAGGTGACGAGCCGCGTGTTCAACCTCATGCTCCAGCTTTACCTCGGCACCCGATTTTCCGATGGGATGTGCGGCTTCAAGTGGCTGCGCCGCGACCGCGTGGCGATGCTGCGCGAGGGCGGCGCGGTCTCCGACGGCTGGTTTTTCAGCACCGAGCTTTTGGCCGTCGCCGAGTGGAACTCATTGAAAATCAAGGAGTTGCCGGTAACTTGGACGGACGACACCACCGGCAGCAAGGTCAACATCCCCCGTTTGGCGAGGCAGTACATAGCCGCTATGCGCGTCCTAAAAAC
>JBGAWE010000243.1:0-6721 GCA_044227705.1 Saprospiraceae bacterium | reverse complement strand
GCTTCCATGATAAGGGAGGGAGGTTTTGAAGCGGTGATGGGAAAAGGAGAAAGGTTCGATTAAAAAGTGATGACGGTTTGGCGAACATCAAGCTCAAGGTCCGTTCGGCAAGCGGCGAACGGCTATAACTGCCGCTCTACGCAGAGGCGGGTTTTGGCAACACCTATATGTGCAGGGACGCAGGGACGCAGGTACGCAGGGACGCAGGGACTCAGGGACGGTAAAGTCGCAGCCGACTCATAAGGCACTGTTTTCAGTTGTCGGAAGCGAAAGTAGCTGGGCCTACCCGGATCGCCAAAACAATTATCCCCTTCGTCCCGGAGTGGCAATGTTAAATTATTGAATCGGCCTAGTTGTCAGTCGAAGGCAGCATTTCGCCGAGCAAGCGATTGTTGGTTCCTAGAAATATCGCTTCACCTTCAAGTTTTCGAAGCAGACTAGAAGAAATGGATTCTGTCTACCAAAAGGGCGAACCCAGTTCATGTTTTTTACGAACTGCCCGTCAAAATGGCATCATATTTTTTGTTTTTGCTAGCCAGTTCACGCTTTTGGGTTAGCTGTATAGCTAAAAAGGCAAACCTTGATGCCATTTTGGCAGGCTCCTAACGCTTTTGCCCAACTGGACAGCACGAAAATCGAACTCGCTTCCCTCGCAGCCTAACTGACTAATCTGAAAGCCCAACTGTTTCGCGTTTTTCGGTAGGGAACTTCCCCAAAAACAAAAGCCCGCCCCCGATTTGCGGCGGGAACGGGCTTTCTGATGTGGCCATTGATGTCGGTTACAGCGTCTGCCGCACCTCCGTCACCTCATAAGCCTCGACGATGTCGCCGACCTTGATGTCGTTGAAGTTCTCGATGGTCAGGCCGCACTCGAAGCCGCTCTTGACCTCTTTCGCGTCCTCTTTGAAGCGCTTGAGCGAGCCGAGCTTGCCGTGCACGCCCTCGCGCGCGTCGGGTAGACCACTGATGCCGTCGCGGATGACGCGGATGTTGGCGTTGCGCACCACCACCTCGACCACAAAGCACCCGGCGACCGTGCCGACCTTCGTGATTTTGAAGACCTCGCGTATCTCTACGTTGCCGATGATCTTCTCCTCTTTCGTCGGCTCGAGCATCCCTTCCATCGCCATCTTGATTTCGTCGATGGCCTCGTAGATGATGCTGTAGTGCTTGATTTCCACGCCCTCTTTTTCCGCCAGTTTCCGAGCGTTGATGGACGGGCGGACGTTGAAGCCGATGACGATGGCGTCCGACGCCGAGGCCAAGAGGATGTCCGACTCGACAATCTGCCCGACCGCCTTGTGGATGACCGAGACCTGGATCGACTCGACCGAGAGCTTGATAAGCGAGTCGGAGAGCGCCTCGACCGAGCCATCCACGTCGCCTTTGACGATAAGCTTGAGCTCCTTGAAGTTGCCGAGCGCCAACCGCCGCCCGATTTCCTCGAGGCTGATGCGCTTCGAGGAGCGCGTCGACTGTTCGCGCAGGATTTGCGCCCGTTTTGCGGCAATCTCCTTTGCCTCCGATTCGTCGTGCGTCACCTTGATGTTCTCGCCCGCTTGCGGCGCGCCGACGAGACCCAAAACCAGCGCGGGCTGGGCCGGGCCGACCTCTTTGATGCGCTTTCCATGCTCGTTGAAAAGGGCTTTCACCTTGCCCGAATACTCGCCAGCGAGGATGGGATCGGCCTCGCGGAGCGTCCCATTTTGAACAAGGATTTTGGCGACGTAGCCGCGGCCCTTTTCGAGCGATGCCTCCAAAACGGTTCCGATGGCGCGACGGCTCGGGTTGGCCTTCAGGTCGAGGATGTCCGATTCGAGGGCCACCTTTTCGAGGAGCTTGTCGATGTTCGTCCCCTGCTTCGCGGAAATGTCTTGGTTCTGATAAGTGCCTCCCCAGTCCTCGACGAGGAGGTTCATGTTGGCCAGTTCGCCCTTGATTTTCTCCGGGTCGGCACCGGGCTTGTCGATTTTGTTGATGGCAAAAATCATCTTGACCCCTGCCGCTTGCGCGTGGCTGATGGCCTCGCGGGTCTGCGGCATGATGCTGTCGTCGGCCGCGATGACGATGATGGCGACGTCCGTGACCTTCGCGCCCCGCGCCCGCATGGCGGTGAAGGCCTCGTGGCCGGGGGTGTCGAGGAAAGTGATTTTTCGGTCGTCGGCCAGCGTCACCTCATAAGCGCCGATGTGCTGCGTGATGCCGCCCGCCTCGCCGCTGGCGACGTTCGCCTTGCGGATATGGTCGAGCAGCGAGGTCTTCCCGTGGTCGACGTGGCCCATGACGACGACGACCGGCTGCCGGGGGCGCAAATCGTCCGGGTTGTCGATTTCGTCCTCCTCGACCTCGACCTGCGCCTCGGCTGAAATGAACTCGACCTCCCGCCCGAACTCGTTGGCGATGAGCTCGATGATTTCCGCGTCGAGCCGCTGGTTGATGGAAACGATGACCCCGAGTTGAAAACAGGCCGCCACGACCTGTGCCGGCGTCACCTCGAGCAGCCCAGCCAGTTCGCTGGCCGAGATGAACTCGGTGACCTGCAAACGCTGGTCGCCCGCCATCGCCAGTTCGAGCCGTTCGGCCTTTTCGCGCATGACGTCGCGCTTGTCGCGCCGAATCTTCTGCCTGACCTTGCTCTTTCCGACGCCGAGCCGCGCCATCGTCTGGCGGATTTGGTCGTCCACTTGTTTTGCTGAAATCTCTTTCGGCTCATCGCGCCGAACCTTGCGGCCGGTCGCCTCTTTCGCCGCGTCGAGCGAGGTGCGGATGGCGCCCGCGCCAACGGGTTGACCGGTCACGGTCTTGCGGGGGCGGCGTTCGCGCGTGGGGTCGCCACCTTGTCCACCACCTTGCCCACCGGGGCCGCCGGTGCGCGGCTGGCCGCCTTGCCGATCGTCGCGCCGGTCGGATGGGCGGCGGTCGTCGCGGCGGCCGCCGGGGCCGGAGCGTCCGGGCGGCGGCGCGTTGAATTTGTTGAGGTCGACCTTTCCGAGGATTTTCAAACCACGAAGCTCATCGGCTTTTGCGCGGATGACTTCTTCCGGGACGGCTTCTCCCGAAACCGGCGGCTCCGCTACGCCCCAAGTGCCGGGGGGCGGGACTTCGGCGGGCGGCGCGGGCTTTTCAACCACGACTGGCTTCGCTTTTTCGACCGGCTTCTCGACTGGTTTCGGCTGAGGCCTCGGCGGGTTGAGGTCGATTTTGCCGACCACGTTGAGGCCGACCTTCCCGCGCGCACTGTCGGCGGCGGTGATGACGGTTTCCTCGACTTCTTCCGTTTTGGGAGCAGGGGCGGCGGGTGCGGGCGGTGTTTTCTTCTCCTCGACGACTGGCGGCGGTGCTGGGGCAACGGACGCGGGCGGTGCGGGAGCAACAGGCGGCGGTGCTGGCGCCGTGCGCGGAGGCATCGTCGGCATCGGCGCGAGCGGCGCCAGCGACGGGATGCTCACCGTCGGCCGCTGGATGGTCGGCCGCGAGAGTTGGTCTGCCTGTTGTTTTGTTTCAAGGTCGGCCTTGTAGACGGTCTTCAGGACGGCGTACATCTCGTCGCTCACGTCGGCCATCGGCTTCGAGTCCAGCTCGAAGCCCTTGCCGTGCAGCGTCTCGACGATGCTCGACAAGCCGACGTTGAATTCCTTGGCAACCTTGATTAGTTTCTGACTAGCCATTCAGTGGGTTTAATCGCAAAAAAGCGCGGCGAAGGTAAAATTCCGCGCCGCAGTTTGTGGATGGCACACGGATTACGCGGAATGGACAGGATTTTATTTCTGTGTAAATCCGTGTCCAATCCATCCCATCCGTGTGCCATTCGAATCCTCAATTGTAGTCGTCGAACTCCGCCGCGAGGATGGCCCGGACCTCGGCCACGGTCTCTTCCTCCAGCTCCGTCCGGCGCACGATCTCGTCGGCCGACAAATCGAGCACGGAGCGGGCCGTGTCGCAGCCGATTTTCTTCAGCTCATCGATGACCCACGGCTCGATGGCGTCGCGGAACTCGTCGAGTTCGACGTCGTCGATTTCGTACTCGGCATTGTTGCGGAAGACGTCGATTTCAAAGCCCGTGAGGCGGCTGGCGAGCTTGATGTTCGTCCCGCCCTTGCCGATGGCCAGCGAGACCTGGTCGGGGTCGAGGAAGACCCGCGCCCGCTTCCCTTCCATGTCGAGGTCGATGCTCGTGACCTTCGCCGGGGTGAGCGCCCGCTGGATGTAGAGCGACGTGTTGTTGGTGAAGTTGATGATGTCGATGTTCTCGTTGCGCAGCTCGCGGACGATGCCGTGGATGCGCGACCCTTTCATGCCGACGCACGCGCCGACCGGGTCGACGCGGTCGTCGAAGCTCTCGACCGACACTTTCGCCCGTTCGCCCGGCTGCCGGACGATGTTTTTCACCGCGATCACGCCGTCCTCGATTTCCGGCACCTCGATTTCCATGAGTTTTTCGAGGAAGCCTGGCTCCGTGCGGCTCATCACGACCTGCGGCGTGTTGTTGCGCATCTCGACCTTCTTGACGATGCCCTTCACGAGGTCGCCCTTCCGGTAGAAATCGCCCCGGATCATCTCCGAGCGGGGCAGCAGCACCTCCGCGCCGCTCTCGTCGTCGATGAGCAGGAGGTCTTTTTTCATCACTTGGTTGACCTCGCAGTTGATCATCTCGCCGACGCGCTCGGAGTATTTGCGGAAAATCTCGTCCTTTTCAAGCTCCATGATCCGGCTGACGAGCGTCTGCCGCGCCGCCATGATGGCCCGCCGGTCGAAGTGCTCGAGGGTGAGCTGCTCGTAGCACTCGTCGCCGAGGTCGTACCCCTCGTCGACGAGCTTGGCCTCAGAGAGCGCGACCTGTGCACGCTCCTCCGTGACCTCGCCATCGGGGACGACCTCGCGGAGGCGCCACAGTTCGAGGTCGCCGGTGTTGGTGTTGACGATGACGTCGAAGTTCTCGTCGGTGCCGTAGGTTTTTTTGATGAGGGTGCGGAACACGTCCTCGAGGACGCGCACCATCGTCGGGCGGTCGATGTTCTTGCCCTCCTTGAAGTCGGAGAAGACGCCTACCAGATTGACCATGATGAAGTAACTATTTGATTTTCAATGTTTTGGCGGCCGCTTTTGGCGTCCTCGCCAACAAGGTCCGGGCAGGTTGTTGGCGAGGGCGCCAACAACGGCCAAGCCGCCGGTTTCTCTAATTTTCAGAAGACGACCACGACGGCCGTCTGTTTGATTTTGTCAAAAGGAATCTCTGTTTCGACCACCTTTTTGACCTTCTTCTTTCCTTCCAAAAACTGCTTCTGCTGCGAGATGGTTACGCCAGCCTCGCCCGCGTTCTTCAAAACGCCGGTCTCGCTCGGGCCGTCGGCCAGCGTCACCTCGACCGTCCGGCCGATGTTCTTGACGTACTGCCGCAGAAATTTCAGCGGCCGCCCAATGCCCGGCGAGGAGACCTCCAAAGTGTAGTCCTCGCCGAGCCATTTGTTCTCGTCGAGGTGCGACTCCAAAAAGCGGCTGATGCGCTGACAGCGAGAGAAGTCCATCGCCCCGTCCGCATCGACGAAGACCTCGAGGAGCTTGGCCGGTCCGAGCTTCGTCTCGACCACGAAGCAGTCGGCGAAGTCCGGGTCGCTGCTGAATTTCTCGGCGAGCAATGTCTCGATTTGGGCGGTCAGTTCCATGTCAGTTTTCGACAAATAAAAAAGGGAACCTTGCGGGTTCCCTTCTCAAAGAGGAGGAAGTCTGGGACAAAGGTAAGTCAAAAGGCATCGCATTCCCCGTGCTAAAATTTCGTGGAAAAATTGAGGTACGGCACCGTCCCGAGGCCGGGCAGCAGTTTCCGCTTGCCCGACGGCTGCCGGTAGGCATAACGCGCGTTGAGGTTCGAGAGGATGTTGTAGACCCCGAACGAGAGCCTGTTCTCGCGCCCTTTCCGCGCCGGGAGGCGGATGTTGATGCCCGCGTCGAGGCGGCGGTAGCTCGGCAGGCGCAGGTTGTTGAGCTGTTCAGATTGGATTTTGTAGGCGATGTTCAAGTCCAAAAATGAGGGCTGCCCGAGGACGACCTCCGCCGTGTCGTTGGTGATGGCATCGCCGGTGGCGAGGGTGAGCGAGGCGGTCAAATCGGCGTATTCGTTCAGTTTTTGAGCAAAAACGGCCGAAAACTGGTGCTTCCGATCGTATCGGAATGGGAAAGATCGCCCGAGGTTGAGCGAGTCGAACTGCCGCCGCGCCGTCGACAGCGCATAGCTGGCCCACCCCGAAAAGCCGCCCGCCGACCCGCTGACCATCGCCTCCACGCCCCGCGCCCGGCCCTCGCCGCGGGTGGTCTTCCCCGCGAGGTCGGAGCCGAGGAGCGCGTCGCGGTCGCCGACGAGCAGCACCGAGCTTTTCCATTCGTGCAGCCCGCCGACCCTCGACCAATAGGCGGCAACGCTTGCGGAAAGGCGGCGCGAGAAGTTTTTTTCAACAGAAACCTCGGCCTGCAGGCCCCTTTGCGGAGAAATGCCCCGCCCCGCCGAGACCCACAAATCGGCCGGCGTGCCCACGTCCCAGCCGCGCAGGACGTGCAGGTATTGCGCCGTCGAGGCCGCGCTGGCCTTGATGGAAAGCCCCGCGAGCGGCCGCCAATTGGCCGACAGGCGCGGCTCGATGTTCGTGAAAACGGCAGAGTCGCCTTTATATAAGGAGCCGCGCAGCCCCGCGTCGAGCGAGAGGCGCGGGCCGGGCTGCCAGCTGTC
>JBGAWE010000242.1:0-6552 GCA_044227705.1 Saprospiraceae bacterium | reverse complement strand
GTCCTGACGAAGGCAGACATTTTAGGCGACTGGCCTGCCGTCACCTCGACGGACAACACGTCCATTACTTTCGGTCACCGGAACAAAGGCAACTATCTCGGCAAGACGTCGACTAACGTTGTCCAGATCGATGTAACCGTGACCGACCCAGGCCCCACCGATCTTTCAGGGATCTGGAAACGCACTTCCAACGGCTATCTGCTCAAGATTTACAAGGCCGCGCCTGGCCTATTTGTGCTGTTGAACCCGGGTGGCGCGGCTTCCGTGTCGCCCAATCCTTACCTGCTTTTGAACCACGCCGGCCCCGGCGGTACAGACGTGCTGGAGTTTCCGATCCAAAAGGACCTCTGCGGCGGTGGCCTCCAGTTGGTCGGCCCGACGGCAGCGCCCGGGTCTGCAAGCAGTGATTACTCCGCATCGTATCCGCCCATCTTGATTTCAGGTTCGCCTCTCAAGTTGCAATGGATTGTCATGGAGTTCCCAGAGGCTTCACCTTCTGCTATTGGCGAAGCGGGCTTGTGCAATTGGGGGGGAGCCGTCCGTACTTTTGAAAAGCAGTGATTTGAATCGGTTTCTCCCCAGGCCTTGAGGAAAAACCCGGTTCACTAACCGCTCTTTTGTGATGAGTCATCCCGGTGCGCCGGGGTGGCTCATTTTTTTTGAACGGCCGATTGCCGATGTTTGCCCAGAGGTTCAACTCGAATAAAACATGAAAAAGACCGCCGCCTTCTTCCTTTTCCTTCTCAATTCACAGCTTTTTGGCCAACCGTTGACCGAAGTCCACACCCGCTGGAGCGACAGCTTCGCCGAATGGCGGCTCTTCACCACCCCCGAGCCGACGACCGACGACCCCGATCCGCAGCCCGAGGAGATCTGCAGCCTCAAGACACGCTGGCCCGACCTCGACCGCTGGAACGAATGGGACCTCGACTGCGATGGCGGCCGAGCCACCATCCGCCAGAAATGGAACGACGACCCCGAATTTTGGGAACTGCGCATGAGCGGCGAGCTTGTCACCATCAAGACCCGCTGGCGCGGCGACCTCTCCGAGTGGAAAATCAGCGACGACCACAACCAGATATATTTGAAAACCCGATACAACTCGCCCGAGGAGTGGCTCGCACAAGACCGCGACCTCGGCCGGTTCTACATGTACACCCTCTATCGCGGCGACCTGCGCGACTGGGCCATCGACGACCAATTGGCGGACGATATCAGCCCGGCTATGCGGCTGGCGGCCGTTTTCACCGTCCTCTACAACTCCGCGCCGAACCGCTGACCGACGGTTAAACTTTGGAAAAGAACCCGACTGGGAAAGTCGCCTCGCTACTTTTGAGGCGCAAACCAGTCAGTAAGGCCGGTTTTTCTCTCATTTCAAAATCAACCTGAATCATGGAAAGGTATCAAAAATGGATTGTCGCCGGGCTTTTCCTCGCCGGCCTCGGGATCACCACCTATCTCATCAAGGGCGGAAAACTGGCCCTGTCGGAGGGCGACCGCATCCGCCAAGAGGCCAGCCTCGCTACCCCAGTCGCCGAGCGGCCCGCCCCGCAGCCGACGAGTCAACCTGTCGGCGAAACATCTCGCCCCGACCCCGCTCCAAAAGCCCCGGACGAGCCACAGACCACCATCAAGTTCGACGAGGAAAACTTCGACTTCGGCACAGTCAACGAGGGCGACCATGTCGTCCACGTTTTCAAGTTCAAGAACACGGGTGCCAACCCGCTCATCATCTCCAACGCCCGTGGCTCGTGCGGCTGCACCATCCCGACCTGGCCAAAGGACCCCGTCGCCCCTGGCGCATCGGGCGAGATAAAGGTGGACTTCAACACCGCGGGCAAGCCCGGCAACCAGTCGAAGCGCGTGACCGTCGTGGCAAACACGAACCCGACGGAGACTTTCATCACCGTTCAGGGAACCGTGAAAGGGAAAGACCAGCCGCAGACGGCAAAAGGAAACTGAACCTAAAAGGCAACGAGTAAGAAGTCAAAAGGCAAAAGTTGGGTGGCCGCCCGCTTTTGCCTTTTGACTTCTTATGACTTGCCTTTTTAGGTTTGCCGGTCAAAACATACAAAACCCGAACGAAACATGGACTTTTTCTGGGTCTACGACCTCCCCACCTGGCAGTTCGCGCTGATGACAGTCGCTTTTTTTGTCCTCTTGGCCGTCGCCGGGCTGCTGGCCTTCCGCCGTTTTATCAACACCCGAATCATCCCGCAGGCGCACAACGACGTGGTCAGCTTTTTCATGGCCGGGCTGAACGCCATCTATGGCATCACCCTCGGCCTCATCGCCGTCGGTGCGTGGGAAAACTTCAACGAGGTCGACGCGAAAGTTTCTAACGAGGCCGCCACCCTCGGCATCCTCGCACAGGACATCAAATCCGTCCCACAGCCGCTGCGCGACACCCTCAAAATGGAGTTGAAGGAATACCTCCGATACACCATCGAGGATGCCTGGCCCCAGCAGCGGCAGGGTAAAATCCCGAAAGGCGGCACCGAGCGGCTGGCCCGTTTTCAGCATTCGCTCGAAGCCTGGGAGCCGTCAACCGAGTCGGGGAAGATCATACTGGAGGCCATGTTCGGTGCTTACAACGAGCTGATTTCCTATCGAAGATTAAGGCTCCAATCCACGAGTCAGGGCCTCCCGTCGGCGGTCTGGCATGTCATTTTTTTCGGGGCCATCATCAACATCGTCATCACGTGGTTCTTCCAGACCGACCGCTTCCGCGTCCATGTTTTGATGACGGCACTCTTTGCCGCTCTGCTCGGCTCGCTCGTCTTCCTCGTAGCGGCGATGGACAACCCGTTCCGTGGCGAGTTCAGCGTTGGGACCGAAGCTTTCGAAATTTTGTTGGAAAACATGAACCGGTAGTGCAGCATTCATGCTGCGGTTCACAGGCGACGCAGGACAAATCCCTTCCCGATCGAGCGGCGGCTTTGTCCAAAAAAGAATGAATCGACGGCGTTGAACCCGTCCGTTACCCGCGCCAGCCCCGGTTCTCCTACGGTCGGACGCAACTTTAGGCTCGACTCGTCGACCTCGGTCAGGTTGGTGTTGTTCTTTTTGAAAATGCGCTGCACAATGCCCGTCCAGTAGATTTCTGCGAGGCCGACGAGATGGCCGCTCAAGTTTTTCTCGACCAGGATTTCCAGCCCGTTCTCTGCCGCCCACGCCCGGAATTTCTTGGGCGAAATCAGATACTCGTGTCCAAAAGCATAGGCCCCCTGCGCAACGAGCCGCCCGCCGCCCGGCCGCAGCCACTGCCCTACCCGATTGATGGGGTCGTAGGTGAACGGGAAATCCTCCGACGGGAAAGTGACGACGGCCAGCCCGCCCGGCCGCAGCACTCGGGAAATCTCTTCGACCATCCGCTCCGGTCGCCCGACGTGCTCGATGACCTCCGACGAAACGACGAGGTCGAAGCTGCCGTCGGCGAAGCTCAAGTTGAGCGCGTCGTCGAGTTGATAGGTGAGATTTGTTATTCCAGCATTCAATTGCCGCGCAAAACGGATGTCGTCCTCGTTGACATCGCAGCCGATGAGATTGGCGCAACGCTCGGCAATCATTGCGTCGTAATCCCCCTCGCCGGTGCCGAGGTTGAGGGCGCGGCCGAACGGGCCGTGCACCGCCAACTGCTTTTTGACAAAGACAAACCGGTTGCGGAAGGTGGGAAAGAGATGCTTGTAGTTCACCGCCAGATTCACTTTTTCGCCTCCTCGGAAGGGAGCAGCTGCCCGTCCTTGAACTTCATGAGGATGCGGCGGATGTTGAGCACGTTCTTCGTCGGGTCGCCCTCGAGGACGAGGAAGCTGGCCTCGAACCCGTCGCCGATTTTGCCGATTTTCCTCTTCGGGAAGATGGTCTTCGGGGTCCAAGCGGTCTGCATCATGAGCATTTGAGTAGGCGTGGCGAAGCCGGTCTGGAAGAGGAAGTTCAGTTCGGTGCGGCTCGTCTTGCCCCATTCGTCGGAGCCGAGGGCAAAGGGGATGCCCCGGTCGAGGCAGTTTTGGAGGTGGCTTTTGTAAAGGCCGCGCACCGCCCTGACCTGCGCCGAGTCGCTGACGAAGCGGCCGTTCTTGTCCATCCCCCCGGTCAGAAGGGCCGTTCGAGCGAAGGTCGAGACTACGGCGACCTTCTTCTTTTTGGCCTTGTTCCAGTCTTTTTCGGTCAACAAAAACTTGTCGGGCGAACCTTTACCGTCCCAGACATGGCCGGGCAGGTTGCTGAAAACATCGACGCCCGCGTCCAGCCCGGCGCGGAAATCGGCGGCGGTTTCGATGCTGGCGAAGACGCGGAGACCCGCTTTGTGGGCTTTTTTCACCACCTTTTTGGCGATTTCGGGCGACAATCCGCCGTGCCGGGCGGGCATCGAGACATCGCGCAGCGAGATTTGGATGAAGTCCGGCTTCATCGCAGTGATGCGCGGCCAGTTGATTTTGAGCATCTCCTCGCTGTCGACGAACCAATAGGCGTCGCTGAAAAGAAGCGGGTTCTGCCGGGCCGTCTCCAGCTTCTTCTGCCACTCCCGGGGGAACTTGGCCCGATAGGCCCGCGTCTCGATGTCGTTCGACGGCTCGCCGTTCGTGCAGGTGACGACGCCGTTGGCGAACGACACGTCGGGGCCGAGCGGCTGGTTCACTTTTTCAGAAACGGCGGCGCGGCCAGCTTGCGAGTTGCCGGTCTGCGCGACGTAGAAAAGGCCCTCCGAAAGGCAGCTTTTCAGCACGAACTCGAGGTTTTCTGCGCCGTCGAAGCTCAGGGAGCCTGCGTCGCCGACGGGCGGGACGACGAACTGGCCGGTCAAATCGAAAACACGGGTCGGTTCGGCGGCTGACTTTTTTGTTGAAACCTGTTTGCCGGAGACCCAAAAACTGGCTGGGGCAAACTTCTCGCCGTCCCAGATTTGGCCGTTCTTGAACTCAAAAAGGTTTGCCGCGCCCTGTCCGAAAGAGAAGACGGGGAGGAGTGCGGCGAGTAGGATTGCTGCTTTTTTCATTGTGCAATGTGTCCCGAAGCCCAGCTTCGGATGGATGAAATCACGCCCGAAGATGGAGCTTCGGGACACAAAAGGGCCGCAAGGTTACGACGGGCCGGGAGGCGATTCGGGGAAATGCCGTCCGGTTTTTCGAGTTTTGCCCTCAAATCAGACCATGTTCATGTCAAAAACCATGCTGGCGGCGGCGGCCGTCCTCCTTGCCTCGAAACTTTCGGCCCAATCCTCTCAAATCTCCCTGCGGCTCGACGGCCTCGACACCGGCTTCGTCACCCTCGGCTATTTCTTTGGGAAAGAACAGTACGCCGTCGACTCGGCCCGATTCGACGCGGCGACCCGCACCGTCACCTTTCGAGGCGAGGAACCGCTGGCCCAGGGGATGTACTTCGCCGGGCAGCGAACCAAGAAACTGCTCGATTTCATGGTCGACAGTTTTCAGGTCTTTACCCTGAAAGGGAGGCTCTCCGCGCCCGATTCGATGGAAGTGGAGGGGAATTCAGACGAAAACCGGGCTTTTTTCGCCCATAAAATGGCCATTGCACCGTTGCTGACGCAGCTTGAGCAAGCAGCCAGCACCTACGAACTCCTAACCCGCGCCACCAAAGACCCGGCCGACCTGAAAGAGCCGAGAGAGCGCGTGAACAGCCTTTACAGGCAGGTCAACACGGCGACCGAGCAGCACATCGCAGCGAATCCTGGGCGGCTCTACACGAAAATGCTCCTCATGGGGTTCTCGCCCAACCCGCCCGCCGACCTGCCCGCCAAAAAGGACGGCCGCATCAACCCCGAGTACCTCGACTGGCTGCGCGACCACTATTTCGACAACGTCGACTGGGCCGACTCGCGGCTCCTCTATTGCAACGTCTTCGCCGACCGCGTCGAGGGTTTCCTGCACAGCTATTGGCCGCAGACGGACAAAGGAAGCATCGACGGCTGCGACTTCATTCTTTCCAAAACAAAGGACTGGCCCGACTTCAACATCTGGACGATTGTCAACCTCATCCGCATGTTCGAAAGCTCGGAATGGGGGCCGGGTGCGACGGTCTTCGTCCACCTCGTCGACAAGTACCAGCAACCGGGCCAGCACGCCTGGCTCGACGACGCAACGCAGATGCGGCTCCAGTTCAAGGCCGATGTGAACCGGACGACCTTGATTGGGAAAACCGCGCCTCCGCTTGATGCCTACGACCCTGACGGGAAGCTTTTCGTCCTCGACTCACTTGACGCGCCGGTAACGATGCTCGTTTTCTACAGCCCGCTATGCGACCATTGCAAGGCGGATTTGCCCTATATTTTCAAGGCCTTCATCGACTTCAAAGAAAAAGGGCTGAAAGCCGTGGCCGTCTCGACGAACGAGGCGGGCCGCGACGAGTGGCTGCAGTTCATCAAAAAAAAGGGGTACGACTGGACGAACCTCATCGAGCCGAAAGAGCCGACACGGGCCGAGCGCGACCTCTCGGCCTTCCCGCTGCCCATCATCTACCTGCTCGACCGCGACAAAAAGATATTGGCGCGGCGGGTGAAGGCAAGCGAGTTGGAGGCGGTGCTGGCCAATA
>JBGAWE010000241.1:0-6640 GCA_044227705.1 Saprospiraceae bacterium | reverse complement strand
CGGCGTCCATTTTTCGACAGGCTTGAGGAAGTCGAGCGCACGGCCGGTGAACTTGTTGGCAAAGGCGTTCTGATGCCGCAGGTAGCAGAGCATCTGGTGCGCTTCTGCGCCGACCGAGCTTTTGATTTCGAGCGCGGTGCGGGCGAAGATTATCCGCTCGAAACCGCCCTCGATGCCCAGCCGGACGATGTCGTAGAGGATGTTGAGGTAAATCTGGTGGTCGTGATTGAGCGCGTGGTCGTAACCGAGGAAGTGCGCCTCCAGTTCCTCGTGGTTTTCAATGACCGAATAGAAGGCGACCAGTTTTTCGCCCAAAAAGTAGCCGAAGAACCGCGCCCGGTCGCCCAAATCGGCTTTCAGCGCGGGCAGGTAAGCGGGGTTGAGGTCGACCATGTTGAAGCCCGCGTTCTGGGCGATGGCCCGGTAAAGCCGGTAAAGCTCGTCCTGCAAGGCCAGCACATCGGCGGCGGAGAACTCGGCGAGGGCGAGGCCGTCCTTCTTCTTGAAGGCTCGGCGGGTGCGGGTGCGGTACTTTTTGTCCATCGCCGCGACGTAGCCGTCGAATCCGCCCCATTCCTCCCTGATTTTGAAAATCATGTTCGGCTGGATGTCGAACTCGACGAAGCCCTCCTCGCAAAGGAACTCGCCGACTGGGCAACGGTTCGTCTGGAACAAATCCTTGTGCAGGATGGCGGGGATTCGAGTGCCGTTTTTTTCGAGGTGAACGACAACATCCTGCAACGCGCTTTCCAAAACCGGCATGAAATCGCGCAGCGGCAAGGCTTTTTCATCAATGAAAAAGGCGTTCTCACCGGTCAGGAGCATGTTTCCGCAAATCAGGATGTCGGCCCTCACCAGCCCGGCGAAGCGGCGGCGCATCCAACGAAAAAGGCCGTCGAAGAAGCACGGGTCGGGCGCGTCGCTCGCGGCCTCCATGCCGTCGCGGATGTTGTCGTCGGCACGGAATTCTTTTACCTGACAGAATGCCACGCCGAACGGCCGCTGGTTTTTATAAAAAACGAGGTAAACAAAGCGCATCCCGACGGGCGGGTTGGCCTCGAGGATTTTCAGGTAGTCGCCTTGCAGGAAAAGGTTGCCGGGCGGCGCAGCCTCGGCCCAGTCCGCCGCGAGGTCGGCCCAGTTTTGCGAGAAACGATGGGAAATGGTCGGGTTTGTGGTCAAAACAGCCAGGTTTGTCAAAGTTTTCAGACTGGACGGCCTATGGAACGCGGCCGGGCTGTTTTTGTTGAAGTCAGTTCTTGCCGAGCATCAGGAGGAGGTCGGCGACCGTCTCGTGCAAGTCCTTTCGGTTGACGACGAGGTCGAGGAAGCCGCTTTCCAGCACAAACTCGGCGGTCTGGAATCCCTCGGGCAGGTCTTTTTTGATGGTCTCCTTGATGACGCGCGGCCCGGCGAACCCGATGAGCGCGCCCGGCTCGGCGATGTTGACGTCGCCGAGCATCGAGTAGCTGGCGGTCACGCCGCCCGTCGTCGGGTCGGTCATCAGCGAGATGTAGGGAAGCCCGGCGCGGGCCAGTTTGGTGAGCTTCGCGGAGGTTTTGGCCATTTGCATGAGCGAGAAAGCCGCCTCCATCATCCGCGCCCCGCCCGATTTGGAGACGATCAGCAGCCCGGACCGTGTCTCAATGCAGCGGTCGATGGCCAGCGCGATTTTTTCGCCGACGACCGACCCCATCGAACCGCCGATGAACTTGAAATCCATCGCTGCCACGACCAGCCGGTGGCCGCCGCAAAGGCCCTCGGCCACGGCCATCGCGTCGTTGAGGTTGGTCTTGACAATGGTCTCCTCGAGCCTCCGTGAATAGGGCTTCGAGTCGAAAAAATCGAGCGGGTCGACGGAAAACAGGTCGTCGAAAAGGGGCTTGGGCTCGTCGTCGAACAGGATCTCAAAATACTCCTGCGAGCCGATGGACTGGTGGTAGTCGCACTTCGGGCACTTGTAGTAGTTGGCCTGAACGTCCTTCTGGGTGCTGGTCTCCTTGCAGCTCGGGCAGTGGAACCAGATGCCCTCGGGGGTGTCCTTCTTGGCTTTAGTGGCCGTCGAGATGCCTTCTTTGAGTCGCTTGAACCAGCTCATGCGGTCGATTTTGTTTGCGGCGAAAGTAGATTGGAAAGGCAAAAGTCAAAGGGCAAAAGGGAAAAGGGGGCAGCATGCGGTTTTGCCGCGCTTTGCCAAAAGTCACCCGGAATTCGCAACGGCCGATTTTACTTTCGCCGCCCGATGGACTTCCACGCACTATCGGTCTTGGTCAAAAAAGAGGTCACCCTCGAGCTTCGGCAGCGGTACGCTCTGGGCGGCATCTTGCTCTATGTAGTCAGCACGGTCTTCATCGTCTACTCAGCGGCGTTCCGGGTGCAGCCGCCGGTCTGGAACGTGCTGTTTTGGGTCGTCCTGCTGTTCGCCTCGGTCAACGCTGTGGCCAAGAGCTTCTATCAGGAAAGCGGCGGGCGACAGCTTTATTACTACCAAATCGCCGACCCGGCCGCGATGGTCCTGGCCAAAATCATCTACAATTTCCTGTTGCTGACGGTGGTCGGGCTGTTGGCGTTCGGGGCGTTCTCGGTCGTCGCGGGCAACCCGGTGAAAGACCCAAGGCTCTTTTTGATGACGCTCGCGCTCGGCTCGCTCGGTTTCTCCATCACGTTCACGTTCATCTCGGCCATCGCCGCGAAGGCCAACCAGGCGGCGACCCTGATGGCAATTTTGAGCTTCCCCGTCGTGCTCCCGATTTTGTTGAACTTGATAAAATTGTCGGCCATATCGCTGCGCCTCATTCAGGACACAGCTTGGATGACCGATGTGTGGACGCTCGTGGCCATCGACGCGATTCTGGTCGCGCTTTCTTTCGTCCTCTTTCCATTTTTGTGGAAGGATTGAACGCCCAAAGCCATTGATTTTCAACCGATTAACCAGCCAACCACACTTGCTTCCATGAAAAAAAACTGGTGGAAATTCCTCGCCGTCCTCCTCCTCCTTTGGTCGTTCACGGCAGGGCTGTTGGTTCCGTTGAAACCGGGCATCTACTCCGCCGAGCCGACGAGCCTGAAGGCCGGTCAGCCCGTCAAAATCTCGGTGACGGGCTACAACACCTTTTTCAAAAAGAACGAAGCGGCCCTCCGCGCCTGGCTCAAGCTCGACGACGACCACGCCGTCAAAGCCACCCGGTTCGATGTTTCTGGCGAAAACAGGATGGTCGCCGAGTTCGACCTGCCCCCCCATTTCCCGGGGCGCGACCTGACCGCTCCCCTATCGCTCATCGTCGACAGCCCCGGCGACGGCCCGGCCATCCTGCCCGACGCGGCGAGCGTCAGCCAAGACTCGCTGGGCGACGACGCGCGATGGGTTTCGGAGAAGATTGCATCGACCAGCTTTCACAAGGACTTCACCTATCCATATCGAAACATCCTTTCGGAAACCATCCGAAACACCTATTTCCACGTCCCGCTCTGGTTTGCGATGATGATCCTTTTCACGGCCTCGATGGTGCTGAGCGTGATGTTCCTGCGCGGCTTCTCGCCGAAGCGCGACCAGCAGGCTGCGGCCCTCACCGAGGCGGGCGTGCTGTTCGGTCTGCTCGGCCTCTCGACCGGTGCCATCTGGGCGAAGAACACCTGGGGGGCCTACTGGAGCTTCGACGTGAAGCAGAACATGAGCGCGGTGGCTATGCTCATCTACCTCGCCTACTTCGTGCTGCGGCAGTCGTTCGACGACGAGGAGAAGCGGGCGCGGGTTGCGGCGGTCTACAACATCTTCGCCTACGCGACGCTCGTCCCGCTGCTGTTCATCATCCCGCGCATGGTCGACAGCCTCCACCCGGGCAACGGCGGCAACCCGGCCCTCGGCTCCAACGACCTCGACAACACGATGCGGCTGGTTTTTTACCCGGCCATCATCGGGTGGACGCTGTTCGGGGTATGGATGGCGCAGGTCCGGTTCCGGTTTTTGAGGCTGCGCGAAAGGGTCCTGGAAAGCTGAATTTTATGAGAAAAATCTACCACCTAGCCAGCTGCACCACCTGCCAGCGCATCCTCAACGAATGGGGCGAGGCCGTTGAAAGCTGCGAACTGCAGAACATCAAGGAGGAGAACATCTCCCCCGCCGACCTTGATTATTTGAAAGAAAAGGTCGGCAGCTACGAGGCGCTGTTCAGCCGAAAGGCGCTCAAATACCGCGAGTGGGGCCTGCATGAAAAGTCGCTGACCGAGGCCGACTACCGCGACCTTATATTAAAGGAGTACACTTTCCTCAAACGCCCCGTCGTCGTCAACGGCGAGGAGGTCTTCGTCGGCAACCTGGCGAAAACGACGGCGGCGGCCAAAATCTCTCTCAACAAGTGAGCATCGACCAAAAAAGGATTGCCGACGAGTGGCTTTCCATCCAGGATGAAATCTGCAAACGGCTCGAAGCGGCCGACGGCAGCGGGCATTTTATCACCGACAACTGGGAACGCCCCGAGGGCGGTGGCGGCCGGTCGCGCGTCATGGAGGGCGGGCGGCGGCTTGAAAAGGGCGGCGTGCTCTTCTCGGCGGTTCACGGAGAGCTGCCCGAGTCGGCAGCGCGGGCGCTCGGCGTGGCGGGCGGCGGGCCTTTCTTCGCCACGGGTGTGAGCATCGTGCTGCATCCGCGCAGCGCGCACTGCCCAATCATCCACATGAACATCCGCTATTTCGAAACGGGCGAGCGGTGGTGGTTCGGCGGCGGCATCGACCTCACGCCCCACTACATCGACCGCGACGACGCCCGCTGGTTCCACCAAAAGCTGAAAGCCGTCTGCGACCAGCACGAGCCGGGCTTTTACCCGAAGTTCAAGGCATGGGCCGACGACTACTTTTTCCTGAAACATCGCAACGAGACGCGGGGCGTGGGCGGCATTTTTTACGACCACCTCGACGAAAAAACCGGCCTCTCGAAAGGCGACCTGTTCTGTTTCACGGCCGACGTGGGGCGGGCCTTCGCACCGATTTACGCCCATTTTTTGGAAAAGAACGGCGGCCTGCCCAACACCGAGGCCGAAAAAAGGTGGCAGATGCTGCGGCGCGGCCGCTACGTCGAGTTCAACCTCGTCTGGGACCGAGGGACCAAGTTTGGCCTCGAGACCAACGGCCGGACGGAGAGCATCCTGATGAGCATGCCGCCCCGCGCCGAATGGGGCTACGACCTGCGCCCCGAGCCGGGCAGCCCCGAGGAGGCGACGCAAAACCTGTTGATAAAAGGTGTGGACTGGCTGGCGTGACGGGGGATAGATTGTGGGGATTTCGCCCCCTCTGCGGTGAAACCGTCGTCTACCTTGCACCCGAATTCAGCGCGAAACATCATTATGAAAAGAGAAAACAACCAGACTTTCGGCGACGTCCTCAAACTTTGGATTGACGAGAACCGCCTGCAATCGAACCTGCACGAGACCAAAATCCGAACCCTTTGGAACACGACGATGGGGCGAACCATCGCCACCTACACGTCGAACATCTCCTTAAAAAAGAACGTCTTGCACCTCACCATCCTGTCGGCGCCGCTGCGGCAGGAACTTGTCTTCTCCAAGGACAAAATCCTCAAGCGGATGAACGATGCGCTCGGTGAAGAATTCATCCGGGAGGTCGTCATCAAGTAGCGCACTTCAAGCTTCAAGGTTTAAGGCCGCTGTGGCGCAGAGAACGCAATGGTTTTTGTGGAAAAACTTTGTGCCTTCCGCGCCTCTGCGGCTTTTTGGAAAGTCCCTTTGAAAATTACCTTCGCCCCCGCTTTTTTGGGAGGCAGGGCGCAACGCCTTGATTTTCAACGCCTTCCATGTTTCGGAATAAAATCTCTAACGACAACCTCACATGGCATTAATCGGAACGATTCGGCAGAACGGCTGGATTCTCATCACGGCGATGATTCTCGCGCTGGGCGGCTTCATCGCCATGGACATCATCTCGAACTCGCGCAACTATTCCTCCAACGACGTCAACACGGTTGGAAAGGTCGGCTCAACCGCCATCGACCGGAAGGAGTTTGAGCAGGCCGACAAGTTCCTGTTCAAGGACAAGGCGCAGGACGACTACCAATCGCGCCAGATGGCCTGGAACTACCTCGTTGAGCGCGCGCTCGTCGAAAAGGAGGCCGGCCAGATGGGCCTCGGCGTCGGCTCGGACGAGCTGAAACAACTTATGTTCGGCCCCGAGAACATGAGCCAGGTTGTCCAACAGAAATACCAGAACCGGCAGACCGGGCAGGTCGATTTCCAGCAAATCCAGCAAATCCAGCAGGCCATCGAGAGCAACTCGGAGGACCTCAACAAGAACCCCGACTTCAAGCGCTTCTGGGCCTCGCTCGAAAAAGAGGTCGTCAAAGACCGCCTCCAGCGAAAACTCCTCAATGCCGTCTTCAAAGGCATCACCTGCCCCAACTGGCTGGCCGAAGACTTTTTCAAAGAGCAGAACACGAAGGGCGATTTCCTCTTTGTGAAAGTGCCCTACGAAAAGGTTCCGGACGAGCAGGCCGTACCGACGGACGCCGACTACCAGGCCTTTTTCAACGAGTCGAAACAGTCGTACTGGACACCCGAGGAACTGCGCTTCGTTGAGTTCGCTCCGCTCGATGTCGTGCCGACCTCGGCTGACTCGGCTGCAGTGAAAGGGA
>JBGAWE010000240.1:0-6658 GCA_044227705.1 Saprospiraceae bacterium | reverse complement strand
CAGCCCGCTGCGGTCGGGCAGTTGTGCGTGCCAACGGTCGAGGAGGCGGACAAGGTCGAACAGGCGGTTGAAGAGCGGCTCGACGCGGCCCTTTTCGAGTCCGTTGTCGAAGGCCTTGTCGGCCGCCTCGAAATCGGCGCGGAGCGAGGCCACGTCAAAGCGGCCGATGAGCGAAAGCTGGAACGGGAGGGCGAAGCGGAAGAAGTCTTGCCAGTCGCCTTTTCGGAAGGTTTGGTGGTCGTGGTAGATGACCATGCGGGCCATCTGGAAGACGTACTCGATCAGCTCGGCCTCCGTGCGCCCGTCGAGCGGCGCGGTGGCGGGCGACGCGGCCGCCAATGCCCGGCGGGTACGGCTGGTGCCGCCTCGGACAAGTGGATGCCTCGTTTTCGTCAGGTCTTCCATTGGTGCAGTTGTGTCCCGAAGGGCTGCTTCGGGCGACTAAAAGGTTTTCAGTTCAAGCCCGAAGCGAGGCTTCGGGACACGTTCAGAGCGGCCGGGGCGACTCTTTCAAATAGAAGTCGTATACGAAGTTGTACCTGCTGTTGGACTCCCGGACGACGTAGTCGATCTCGAAAATAACCCTCCCCTCCATCGCGTCGAGGCCGTCGGAGGGGGTCACGCCGAGCCGTTCGACGTTGATGCGCGGCTCGTGGTAGAGGATGGCCGTCTCCACGCGGTCGCGGAGAATGCCCAGCTCGGTGGCACTCATCGGGTCGAAGAGGTGGTCGGCCATGTTGCACCCGTAGTCGGGCTGCAGGACGCGCTCGCCAAGGCTGGTGCGCAGCAGGATGCCGAGGCTCTGCTCGATGTCGGCCCGCCCATCGACCATCTCCACCTCACCGCCGAAACGGCGGTTCTGGATGAAGGTCGGCGGGAAGGCCCAGCCGCGTCCGAGATATGGCTTGTCCATTTTTGGATGTCAGATTTCAGATTTACGGTCTGCGATGGCGATTGAAAATCAACGGCTTGCGGCGTTTCAACCACCAATCATCACGGTCGGCGCCCCGGCCACGATGGAGCCGCCGTGCGCGGTCGTGTCGCCCATCCGGGCGGCCGGTTTTCCGCCGATGAGGACGGTGGCCGAGCCTTTCACGATGGCGTCTGGCGGCCCGGCGCATACGCAGGTGTCGCCCACGACCGCCGCTGGCATCCCCCCGATCAAGACCGTCGGCGAACCGGGGCCGACGACCGGCCCACCGACGTGCGGCGAAGGGCCGTTGAACATCGGGCAGACGTGCATATCGGTGAGGCGGGCGGCTGGAGGCATCGTTTTCGAGCGTTTGAAAGGTGGTCAGTTGATCATCACCGTCGCCCCCTTGAGCGTCGTGCTGCCCGAGGCCGAGAACTCGGCACTCGCGCTGCCCTTCGCCGAGAGCGACATGGAGGCTTTCGCGTCGAGGTTCTGCGTGGCCTCGAGCGCCATGTTGCCGGTGGCTTTTTGGGAGATGTCCTTGTCGGCGGTCACTTTCAGGTCTTTGATGGAGTGGATGGCGATGCCGTCCTTGTCCATCACGATTTTGTTGCCATGCTGGTCTTTTAGGGTGATGCTCTTTTGGTCCTCGTCGATGGTGAAGCTGTTGCCCGCCGGGGTTTCGAGGGTGACCTTCTTCTTCTCGTCGTCGAACATGAGCTTCATCTTGCTCCGCGTCTGCAGGCCTTTTATGTGGTTGTCGTCCTTCGCTTGGAGCGGCGCGGGCTTTGCGCTGCTGTTGAGCATCCCGAGGACGACGGCTTCACGCGGGTCATCGTTGAGGAAGCCGACCACCAGCTCGTCGCCTATCTCGGGGCGGAAAAAGGTGCCGCGCTCCTTCCCTGCGTCGAGCGTCGAGACGCGCGACCAGATGCCCTTCGCCTTCGCGTCGAGCGTCGGCAGGCGGACGAGGATGCGATCCTCGCCGTCCGGGTCGCCCTCGAGCTGCACGGCCACCCCGATTTGCAGGCCGCCGATGGGCGTCGTCAGCCCAGCGGCTGGCGGCTGGGCGAGGTCTGTTTTTTGAAAAAACCAGTCGGGCGACAAACCGAACTGAACCTGCGTGAACCACGACCCGCTAACGACCTCGTGCCGGACGCCGGTGACCAAGACCTTTCCGTTGAACCTCGCCCCGCAGCCCCCGAGCTTGACGACGGAGCCGGGCTTGATGTCGCCGTCGCCCTTGATGCGGGCGCGGCCGCGCACTTTCGAGAGGCGGCTTTTGAGCATCGCAGCCCCGGCCCAAGCTTTCAGTTCCTGCGGCAAGACCTGCCCGCTGTGCCTCATTTCGAAGTTGGCGAGGCCGCCCACCTCCGAGAGCTTCGAGCCTGGCAGGTTGCCCGCCTCCTCGACGGGCGCGCTGCCCGCCTCTTCCTCGGCGAGTGCCTGCCCGGCGTAGTCCCACGAGGTCGATTTGACGGATTTCCACTGCGTCCGTGCGTCAAGCTCGGCCTCGAACTCCATGATGTTCTCGCCATAGAGGAGCGTCTTGACGGGCGCGGCCGAGGTGTCGGGCTTTTTCAGGTTGATCCTTTCGCCTTCGGCGATGACGAGCTTCCCGTTGGCCTCCGCCCGGAGATTGACGAAGTCCCAGTCCGTCGTTCGGAACTGGACGACCTCTTTGTGCGTCACTTCCGTCGCCTCGATGCTGCCCTTCAGGCCGAGCGGCCCGAGGATGTCCTCGATGATTTCGCTGTCCTTTTTGTCGATGAAGTATTTGTCCTTCCGTCCGAGCGTGGCCTTCATGGCTGCGTGGCGGCACTCGACGGTGAGCGTCGCGCCGGTCTCGCCCCGCGCCCGGATGGCCTGTTTGACGATGATGCCCTGAAAGACGGTCTTCTTCTCCTGCGTCCCGCCGAGCTTGACGACGACTTTTTTGCCGGGGACGAAGACGTCCTTCTCGCTCACCTTGAAGCTCTCGGCCGCCGAGCCACCGTCGCGCAGCACGATGCGGGCCGACGGCACGGCGTTGACCTCGGCGGCGGTGGCCATCGAAATCACCTGAAAGTCGCGGGCGACGTTCTTGCCGTCGACCGTCAGTTCGTAGTCGACGACGCCGTGCTGGTCGGCGGGCGGTGCGGAGCGGGCGTCAGTTTCGGCCATTTTTCTTGAAAGGCTGATTTGCTTCGGTTGACTGTTGTCACGGTTCGAGGTGGCTGCCCGTCTGGGCAATCTCGTCCGTCGCGAACGGCGGGAAGAGCAGTGGCTGCCCGACGCGCACCTTCCGCAGCGAGGTCAGGCCGTTGAGCCGGGCCACCTGCGGCATGTAGCGGCTGTCGCCGTAGAACTGGTGGACGAGCAAATCAAGCCGGTCGCCCTGCACAAGGGAGTGCGTGTGGGTGAGGTCGGGCGACTTCTTGTCCTCTTGCCGGATGCGCTTTTCCTCCTCTATATAGTTGAGGAAGACCGCGCTGACCTTCGCCCGCAGGGGCAGGCCCTCGCGGTTGAAGAGCGTGTAGGTGATGTCCAGCCCGGTCAGCACGCATGGGAAGGTGAAATGCTCGCCCCAGTGCAGCTTGAGGAAGCGCGGCTTGTGTATCTCGCTCTTCATCGTGTAGGCCGTCTCGAGCAGCATCTTGACCTGCTCGGGCACGTCCTTGTCGTGCAGTGCGTTGCCCTCGACGGCCCCCGTTCCGTCGAGCGTGAAGTCCAGTTTCAGTTCCTCCGGCTCGGTGCCTCCGTACTTGGCGTTGGTGCCCTGGTTGCCGACGCCTTTTTTGGTGTCGTACTTGAGCTGCCGCTTTTCGGAGAACTGCTCGGGGTTGATGGGGATGGTGAACGCCTGCCCGGCCGATTGCGTCATCTTGGCGTCGGAGAAAGGCTCGATGCTGATTTTTACGACGTTCGTCGGCATGGCTCAACGCTCATTTTTTTGGTTCAAGACCTCCAGCACCTTCTCGACGACGGCGGCCACGAGAGCCTCGTCAGGCTCCCCGCCCCCGCTCGACGACGGCGAGGAACTGGTCCCGCCCGGCTGCCCGGACGGGGGCTGGTCGTCGACAGTTATCTTGAGGTGCAGCTCGCGGATTTCGATGGGCATCTTGTTGGTAAGCGGTTGACTATCAATGGTTTGCGGTTCGCGACCCTATCTCGTCGCCTCCATGAGCGTGCACCGGTTGACGCTCAACTCGATGGTCTCGATGACCAGTTCGCTCTTGTCGGCATTGAGGTCGGAGACCTTCCAGTTCTTTGGCCAAGCGTGCTCGACTTTCCACGTCATTAGCGGTTCGTGGCCCTCGTTGAGGAGTTTGACGGTCAGGTTCTTCGGCACGATGCGGAACTGCTCGATGGTGTCCCGTATCCATCGGGTGAGGCTGTCCTTGGCGGCCGAGTTGACGAGGCCGCGCTTCAGCACGAGGTCGGAGCTTTTGGCCCGTGTCGGCAGGGCGTGCTCGAAGCGGTTCTCGCCGCCCTCTTTCAAGGCCTCGGTCTGCATCTGCTGGTTCAGCCCGCCGACCGACTGGAAGCGGATGTCGGCATCCTCCTTGAACCCGTCAATCTCGACGAGGAAGTGGAAGCCCACCGGCGGGTAGTAGTGGTCGTCGGTCAGCTTCACCGCGCTCATTTCCCGTTCTTGATTTCAAGCCCTTCGTGGGCCAGTTCGATGGACTCGATGGCGATCTCGTTGGCGTCGGCCTTGAGGTCGGCGCTCTGCACCTTCGTCGGCCAGGCGTTCTTGAGCGTCCACTCGACGATTGGCTCGTGGGCCTCGTTGAGGAGCTTGATGGTGACGGCGCGGCGGAACTTGGCCCCCTTCTCCTCGAAGAGTTTCGTCTCGTTCCACCACTTGAAGTACTCGTTGTCGTTCTCGAACGTGCCGCGCTTGAGCGTGACCTTGTTGTTCTTTTTCAGGCCGGGCTGCTCGGTCTTCGAGTACTCGGGGCTGGCCCCGTGCCGGTACTGGATGGACTCCGTCTCGACCGTCAGGCCGGTCACCTCGGTGAAGCCGATGTTCGTGCCACCCCATTCGACCCGGAAATGGAACTTGGGAAGCGGATATTCTGCCATTGTTCAGTTGAATTTGAAAGTTGAGAGATTTGGATACTGGGCCAGCGGCCGCGTCACTTCTTGCAGGCCTTCGCCGCGACGGCCGCATCATAAGCGGCTTTAAGCGCGTCGTAGCAGGTCTGCTGCTTGTTCTTCTCCTTTTGCGCGGCCTGCAGGGCGAGGAGGGCGGCGGCGAGGTCGATGTCGGCCTGTGCGCAACCGTCGGCTACGTCCTTGTAGAAGCCGGGCTGTTTTTCGTCGAGCGGGAAAACGGGCTTCTCCGCGTCCGAACAGTCGGCACAGGTGGTGTGGTCGGGGGTCGGCCCCGGCGCGGTGAAATGGTCGTGGACGATGCAGAGCGACTTGTACAGCCCCGGGTCGCCGACGCCCTTGAGGAGTTTTTGCCCCTTTTCATAGGTCTCGAGCATCGCCTTTATGACGGCCTCGGCGCACTTCATCGCATCGGCCAGCGCGGCGGCGAGCTTTTCGCAGGCATCGCTGACAGCGTTGCCGGGGGTCTTGTTGCCCGCTGGGACCTTCGACTTGAGCGACTCGATGCAGCAGGCCACCATCTTCAGGTCGCTCAACAAGTGGAGGAAGGCCTGCGCCCCGAAATCGGCCCCTTTCCCGACCAGTTCGGCCTGCGTCTTGGCCGTCGCGAGCTGGTCAATGAGGAGGCTGGCCTGGAGGTTGGTCTGCTCGAGCGCATCGTGGCAGGCGCAGATGAGGGTCTTCCACGCCTGCGTCTTCGCGTGTTCGAGCTGCGCGGAGGCCTGCAGCGCGAGGGCCTTGTCGAGGTCGAGCTTGGCGTTGGCGAGCTGCTTGCCCAAGCTGTCGATGTAGGCTTGGGCACTGTCGGGGCTTGTGGCCATGTTGGCTGGGTTTGCCATGACAAATCAGGATTTACGAGTTTGAAAAACAGGTTCGAGCGCGGCCGTCAAGGCGTGGTGACGGCTTTCTTGACCGCCAATTGGATGTCCTCGATGGTCGGCAGGCCGCTTGTGTCGAGGGGCCAGTGCGTGTTGGTGGCCGTATCGAGGAGCGCGTTGTCGACGGTCTCGGCCATGCGCCACTTGGCCTCGGCGGCCGAGAGGTTCGCGAGGGCCTCGGCGAGCGATTTCTGGCCGTTCTTCAGGTTCGCCTCGCCGCCCTTGAGGTTGCCCTCGACGTCGGATTTGAAGGCATCGCACTGGGCCTTCGCCCCGTCGGCGTAGCCTTTCAGCGCGGCCACATTGGTGAAACCGAAGATGCCCGCCACCTGCACCGCCGTCTCGCAGGCCTGGTCGATGGCGTCCTGTGCGCTGACCGACTCGTCAACCCATGCCGTGAGGTTCGCGTCGGAGAGGAGGGCGGGGTCGATGCCAGTGGCCTTCTTCTTGTCGTCGGTGTTGCAGGAGTTCTTGACCAGCGTCCGGAAGGCGTCGGTCTTCAGGTGGACGTCGTCGAGCTTGCTCTTCAAGGTCTTCATGTCGGCCAGCACGGCGTCGAACGACTTTTTCACGTCCGCCGCCAGTGCCGTCTGGTCCTTTACGGTCTCTTGCGCCTGCTCGATGTCCTTGCAGGTCTCGATGGCTTGGCAGTTGAGGATGAGGGTGTAGAAGTTCTGCGCCTCCTGCACCTTTTTGAACGCCTTGCGCTCGATGCAGACAGCGGAGAGGGCACCGTCGAAAGCCGTCTTTTTCGCGTCGATGATTTTCT
>JBGAWE010000239.1:0-7377 GCA_044227705.1 Saprospiraceae bacterium | reverse complement strand
GTCGGCTTTTGCGTAAAAACTGTACGGTGCGAACATCAGCCGCAAGGGGCGACGCAGACCGCCTAACGCTTTCTTCCCGTCCCCGCCGCGCCGGTGAAGGGGCCATCTGGATGCCCGTGCTGGAGGAGGTGGCCGCTGGGCTTCGGCCCCGCGCGGAGATAGCCTGGCCCAGTAATGCCGACGCCGCCAAAACGGGCCGGATTTTGAGAAAAAATGGATTCAAACCCTTCTTGCGCACACCTGGAAACACCCCTCGCCATCAGCGACGGCAAGCCTGTGGCCCGGGCGGGCGCGCTTTATCCACCGTATTCCAGTCCGCCGAAGACGACGGCCCCCCTGCCCGGCGAGCAGTTCCACCCGTTTTTGGACGAGGTCGCGCGTGCTGCCCATCCTCCCGACGTCGAAGCGTTCAGACATCGGCCGCCCAGTCCTGTCGGCCACCGCGCCGAGGTTGAGGCGGCCAATCAGCCCGGTCGGGGCGTAGCGCACCGTCCCAACGCCTTCGAGCAGCGTTTCGAGCGGTTGCCAGAGGAGGCGGTAGAGCGGCGATGGGTGGTTGGCAGAGCCGTACAGCCACGCCTTGCCCCCCTGTGCAGCCGAGGCGGCGAGCTGTTCGGAAAGCTCGCCTTCCTCAGCAAAGCGGCACGAAGACCGGCCCCGCGTCGCCCGCCCGCACCACGAGCGCGGCGTAGCGCACCGGGTCGCCCACCGGCTGCTCGGGCTTGAAATGGCAGCGGGCAAAACCGACCTGCGGCCCCAGCAAGCCCTCGGCCGCCCAGTCTCGATAATGGTAGCGGACGAACTCGACGGCCGCCCCGCCCGGCCCGAGCGCGGCCTGCACCTCCCCGCGAAACCGTCGCGGCGGCGACCTGAGGGCCGATATTTTTTAAAACCTCGGCTTCCATCTCGTCGGACTGGTGCTGGAGCTGGAGGATTTCGTCCGTCCTGCACGTTCTTTTTCCGGGCCTGTTTTGGGCAGAATCGAGCTGTGAGCGCAAATCCTGCAGCCGTGCGAAAGCGGCCTGCGCCGCGCTGTCGGCGAGGCCGACGAGGTTGCGGCATGCGACGGCGTTGCCCAAAATCCACTCGTTCGACATCAGGGCCACGTCGAACGCCTTGCCGCAGAGATCGGTCCGTTCCGGGTGGTTTCGAGGAAGGAAAACAGTGCGTCGCGCCCCACCCGAAGCCGGTCGAGACGAGCAGCCGCCCCTCGCCCATGCGCAGCGCGGCCCCATCAAGCGCCGAGCGGTAGGCGCTGGCCAGTTTGGTGAAAGTGGCGGCGGCCCCGTCAAGGTCGGCGGCGGCGGCTTGGGCCTCGGCCAGCTCGGTCAGGTGGAGGAGGTAAAACGGCCGCTCCGCCCCGGAAACAAACTCGGAAAGCCGCGCCGCTTCTTTCAAAAAGGCAATGCCTTCGACCGGTTTGCCCTCGGCCATGAGCACCTGCCCGAGCCAGATGAGGTGCTCCACATAGGTCTGGTGTTCCTTGCCGACGACCGAGTCGAGCACGACGAGCGATTGGCGGAGGCAAAGCTCGGCCGAGTCGAGTCGGCCCGCTGCCCGGTAGGCCCGTGCAGTGAGATAGAGGTTATCGGCCAGGAAACCGGGGTGTTTACCCTCCTTTTTAATCAGCTCGCCGCGCCGTTTGAGGGTCGAGACGGCCGCGCCGAAGTCCTTTTCAAAATGGTATTGGTAATAGGAGACCTCGGCGAGCGCGACCCAGCGGTTCTCGTCGGGCTGGTCGGGGACGGAATCGGTGAGGCGCAGGTAGTCGAGCAGAAAGGGGCGGAAGCGGGCCCCGTCGTCCATGGCCGCGTAGAGGTCCATCATTTGCGCTGCCATGAAGAGGTAGTCCGCGCTCTTTTCGCCAAATTGGGCTCGCTGCGAGTCGGCCACTTTTTTCAGGAAGGCCTCCGACTTTTCGAGTTCGCCCATGTTGTCGCGGTAGAGGAGGCCAAGGCCAAAGTTGTACAAGTCAGTGTCAAGGTGCAGCGTGTCGGCAAGTTGGAGGCAGCGGAGGAAAGCCGCCTCGGCTCGAGGATTGTCGTGGGCCCAGGCTTTGTAGAAAAGCCCGAGGGCGGTCAGGGCGTCCACATAATCGGGGCCTTTCGTGCCGAGCGCGGCTTCGATGGTCTTGAGGTTTTCAAAAAGGAGCCTCTCGCCTTCTGAAAAGCGGTGCTCATAGGTCCTCACCCAAGCCATCCCTTTTAGGCAGTTCGCATGGGGAAGGTTCTTTGCCCCAAAGGTTTTCAGCGCAACCGAATCCGCGCGGCAGAGGACGGCCCACGCCTCCGCAAAGCGCGTGGACTCCCGCAGCAGCTCGGCCTGCCCGACGAGCGAATCGACGGCCGTGGCCGCCGGCTGCCCGCTTGCCGGGTTCGAGGCGAGCTGCGAAAGGCAGAGCAACAGCAAGGCGATGGAGGGGGGAGGTCTCACGTCACAGGGCGGTTTTTGTTGAAAAAAGAAAGGGCATTTGGCTTATTTCCCGGCCTTCTCCGGGTTGGCGATGCCGCGCTCGGCCAGTGCGGCCTCGAGCCGGGCGGCTCGTTGGTGCAGCGGTGAGCGAGAGTCGAAGGCGAGCATCTCGTTCATGTTCTTCCAAAACCCGGCCTGCCGCGCCGGGTGGGCGGAAAGGTCGATGAGTGCTTCGAGCCAGCGGTCGCGGCCGCCGGCCGCCGCGCTTTGGTAGGCGGCGTAGTCCGCGAGTGCCTTGGCCGTGCGGCCCCTTTTGGCGTGGAGGAAGGCGAGCCGCTTGAGCTTCTCGGCCCGCCGCTCGTCGTCGAGAAGGGGGCTGTCGAGTTTTTTTTCAGCGGCGTCGAGGCGGTTGTCTTGTAGGAGGGCGTCGATGGCGCGGAGGGCGTCGTCCGCCTCTCCCGGGTTGTCGCGCAGGCTGCCCGCGTCCTCGTAGGTGATGAGGTCGAGGAGGCGGTTGCGGCCGCCCTCGGCCGAGGCGATGGGCGGTTTTTGGGGCGGGATGGCGGTTTTTCGCTCGCTCGGTCCGGCGGGGGGATTGGTCGCTGGGGCGGCTGGGATGTCGGAAGGGACTGGTTGTTTGGCCGGAGCGGCCTCTTTTTTCAAAAACCAAAAAGCTGCGAACGCGACGGCCAGCAAAGCCGCCCCGACCCACAACCAGCGGCGGCCGGCAGGGCCCGAGCGAGCAGGCTCCACCGGCAGCCCGCCGCGCCACCGCTCGAAGCTGGCCTCGAGCTGTTGCTGGCGCATCAGCCGCAGGGCGGGCAGCACTTCGCGGCGCAGCTCGTCGACATCGGAGGCCAGCGCGGGGTCGGCGCGCAGGCGGGCCTCGAAGCGGTCGCGGGCCTCGGCCGGGAGGCGGCCGAGCAGGTAGTCCTCGATTTGGCCGTCGAGGCCGGGGATGTCGTCTTCTTTTTCCATCGCGTTGCGGGTCAGCCTTTTTTGAGTTTTTGGAGGCACTCGGATTTTTCCTTCGCGGCCTTTTTGGGGCTGCTGTATCCCATTAGTTGGGCAATCTGGGTGTTGTCGAGGCCGTCCATGAGCATCTCCATGAGGCGGCGGCAGGTGGTTCCGAGGCGCAAGAGGCGGCGGTGAAGCTCGGCCAGCCGCTCCTCGTCGGGGGGCGGTTCGTTGAAGTGCTCGAAGTCGCGCAGGGCGGCCGCGTCGAGTTCGTTGGTCGGCGGCGGGGCCTGTTTTCGGATGCGCCACAGCTCGTGCAGGGCGACGGTGAAGAGGTAGCCCGGCACGTTGCGCACCTCGTCGAGGTGCTGGGCTACAACGCGCCGCTCGAAGCGCTCGAGGACGTTGACGAGGGCCGCAGCCGCGTCGTCATCGCCGCCGCCCGACTGCCTGGCCTTTGCCGTGAGGATGGGCCAGGCCACCCCCAGAGGTGTGCCCAAGCCGCCTCGCGTCTTGGCTCCCCGGCCCGAAAGGCCTCGATGATTTCGTCGGTCATAAGCAGAGCAGGTCGCGGCGGCGGCGCATCCCCCTCGTTTGTGTTTTTTGCGTGCTGGTTTTCGCAATAAATCGACGCCTCGAATGGCCTCTTTGGTGGTGGTGGCAGCTTCTCGGCTCAAATTTTTTTGAAAAAAAGCCGCCCGGAAGGGGGATAAAAAGCCGCCGCCCGCACTCTGTTGATGCAAGATGCGCCCGAGCCGACCGGCCGGGCGGTTTTCAATCCCGACCAATGTTCAGCGGCAATCGCCGACCGGCTGACCGTGCGACCGAGCGCGGGTGGCGGAGCCTTGCCCATTCTCCACCAAACTATTTTCTAAAATGAGAAAGTTTCTTCTTCTCCTCGCTCTCCTCGTTGCCGGGATCTGCCAGCAGGCGGCCGCGCAAAAGGAAGTCCCCTTTTCTGTCTTTCGGGCCGAGCGGCCCGTGCCGCCCCTCTCCGCCCGGCCGGTGACGGATGCGGACGCCAGGATGTTCGACCGCCTCCCGCTCGACGATTCGCCGGGGCAAAGCCCCAAAAAGCTGATCTTTTTGGGCGGTGGTTGCGGCTATCCGCCCATCGGAGGCGCGCAGCACATCATCAACGACTATAGCGGGAGCATCGGCCGTTTTTCAATCGGCACCGGGGCCTACACTACGATTTACGCAGGCCAGCCCGCTTGGCCTCGCGTCTCCGTCGCCCTTGAAAACTCGGCCGTCGGCGGCTTCACCGACACCAACGCACCTCACGGGGCGCACCTCATAGACGTTGCCACTGGCGCCACCACCGACCTCCCAATCGGCGACGGCTGGCGCAGCATCGCCATCGACCCCTGGGGGCACCATGCCGCGCTTTCCAAAGTCGACATTGTCAATAAGCTTTGGCTTTACGACATCACCGACCCGAGCGGCCCCGTCTTGCTCAAAGAATTCGACGTCACCCTGCCCGACGGCATCCAGAGCGGTGCCATCGACCACATTGAGTTTTCACCGACTGGGCAGAATGTCATCTTTCAGGCCAGTCGAAATGGTGTCTCGAATATCTACCTCATGAACGTCTGGTCGAACGGTGCCAAGTCAATCGGCACAGGGGGAGTGGGCAACCTCCTCAATCTCAACGGCACCGCCTATGGTTACCTCAATCCGACCTTCTCGAAAACGGTTCCCGGCCTCATTGCCTACGACGAGCTTGGCACCAACATCAGCAGCACTTATGTGCGCGACATCTTTTCGCCTGCGCCTGCGTCGCTCATTCAGAGCCTCCAGTTCATCCTATGCTCGAACCCAATCTACGGCTGTCCGAGCTTCAGCCCCGACGGTACGGCCATCGCCTGCCTGCACTATCTTGACGACTGCAACGGCCCGGGTTACCTCAATTTTTGCGACCCGAAGCTCGGCATCTACGGCCTTTCCAGTTCGCTGAACACAACTTCTTGCTGGATGCCCAGTGGCGGCACCGTCCTCGGCTATTTTCCCAACTGGTATGCCACCGGCGGCCGCAACTGGCAAAAGCCTGTCGCCGAGGTCGACCCGGCGGACAAGCAGCTAATCCAGCCGGGCGACTCCGTCTTTTTCGCGCCCCTGCCGCCGACAGGCTCTGACTGCCCAATTTCTTGGAAATGGAAATTTCCCGGCGGCACGCCGAGCGAGTCGGCTTTCACGACGCCCGGCTGGGTCAGGTACGACAAGGCCGGCACCTATGACGTGACGCTCCTTGTCTCCAACCCGGGCGGCGTGGATTCGGTCTTGAAGAAGGGCCACGTCGTCGTCGGTTCGCAACCGCCGCCGCCGCCTGCCGCCGATTTTGAGCTGCTCGTCGGCTCGGCGCACGGCCCGGCGGGGAGCGAGGCTTTGGTCCCCATCATCAAAAAAAGCGGTTGTGACGACCTCATGGCCTTGCTCGGGACCGCCTCCGTCGCCTCCCCGGGCGTGGCCCAGATCGTCGACTGGAAGGCGGGGAAATTGCCCGCCCTCGACCTGTACAACGGCACCTTCCTTTTCTCAACGGCCACTCCGACCCACGCTGTCAACGGCGACACCCTGTTTTTCCTCAAAATCAAATTGACTGGTGCGCCCGGCGACAGCTCGCTGGTGAGCATCGGCAACGTCGTCGCCACTTGCGCCGACCTGCTCGACCACGACGGCACGGCCATGAGCGGATTGGTGAAAATTGACCATTTCGTCAAGCTCAACGTCGTCGTCAAAACCGCTTCGACAGGCGAGCCGCTGGCCAATGCCCTCGTCCGCCTCGACTGCTACGGCCCCAACGGCGACCCTCTTCCGACCCTGCTCGTCAAGACCGACGCCGGCGGCAAGGCGCTTTTCGACAACCTGCCCATTGGCTCGGGCGTGGTGGCCTCGGCTTCCAAGGACACGCTGCCGGGCAACGGTGTTTCGCCTGCCGACTTGGTTCGAATCAAGCAGTGGCTGGTCGGCAACACCACGAACGTCAGCGCATGGTGGCAAGTCGTCGCCGCGAACACCGACTGCAGCCTGAAAACCGACCCGAACGACGCGTTCCAAGAGAAAGCGCTCATTCTCGGGAGCATCAAGGCGTTCCCAGGGTGCCCGTCGTGGCGATTGTTTTCCGCCGGCCAGAATTTCCCCGCGCCCTCGCCGTACACAGGCTTCAACTTGTTCAGCCCGCCGCTGCTCGAATCTTTCACGTTGACAAACCTCACGGCCGACCACGACCTCGAGTTCGTCGCCGTGAAAACGGGCGACCTCGACGGCAACGCCAAGCCGCTTTTTCTTTCCGGAGGTCCGGCTTCCGACGGGCCGCAGGGGCTGCCGCTCGCGGCCAGTTTTCTTGAAAAAGACGGAAAGGCCGTGTTGGAGCTCCGCGCCGCCGCACCCGCCGACCTCGCCTCGCTCCTCCTCAATCTGAAATACGACGAATCAAACCTCGCCTTTGAAGCCGCCGACGGCCTCGACGGCTGGGATTTCAACGCCGCCGAGCCGGGCAAAATCCGCCTCCTCTGGGCCTCGCCCGACGGCGGCGGCATCAAAATCGCGGCGACCCAACTGGTGTTGAAGCTTGTTTTCTCCAAAAAGACCGCCGCCGCCCTCGTGACCCCCAACTGGTTCTCTCTCGCAGAAGGAAGCGAGGCCGTCACCGGCCAGCTCGAAACGCTCGGCCTCTCGCTGAAAACAGAGCAGGCGAGCGCGGCGACAGAGGCCGAAAATCTCGGCCTGCGCTGCTCCGTCTGGCCGAACCCTGCGGGCGAGGCGGCCACCGTCCGCATCGACCTTCCCGAAGCCGCCGATGTCGTCGTGTCCGTGTTCGACGCGGCTGGCTGCCTCGTCGACCGTCGGGCGGGCAGGTTTGAGGCGGGCGGCAACAGCGTCTCCTTCCCCGTGAAAGACTGGCGGCCCGGCCTGTTCGCCGTCGTCGTGAACGCGGGCGGCCGCGTTTCCACCAAAAAGTTGATTGTCAAGCCATGAAAAGCGCGATTCTAACCCTCGCCCTGACCA
>JBGAWE010000238.1:0-6817 GCA_044227705.1 Saprospiraceae bacterium | reverse complement strand
CACCGGCGGAACGTTGACGTGCGCCGCCCCGTCCGTCCAGTTGACAGGAACGACGACGAGCGGCACCGGCTGGAACTGGACAGGCCCCGGCAACTTCTCCTCCACTGCGCAGAACCCGATGGCCACGTCCGGCGGCGCGTATTTCCTCACCGTCACCGGTGCCAACGGTTGCACCTCGACGGCCTCGACGACGGTCTCGGAGAACAAGACCGCCCCTGTGGCCTCCATCTCGCCGCAAAACGCCGCGCTGACCTGCGCCACGACCTCCCTTTCGCTCACGGCGACGGGCAACGTGGGCGCCCCTGGATTCGTCTGGTCGGGGCCGGGCATCGCGGGCAGCGGTGCCTCGGCGGGCGTGACCGTCACGCTGCCCGGCAGCTATGTGGTGACCATCACTGACCCGTCGAACGGCTGCACCGGCACGGCCTCGGCCACCGTCGGCTCCGACACGAACCTGCCCAACGCCTCTGCCAGCGGCGCCACGCTGACCTGCGCCAACCTCTCCACCGCCTCGTTGAGCGGAAGCTCGACGACGACTGGCGTCACCTTCTCGTGGACGGGGCCAAACAACTTCCAGTCCGCCTCCAACCCGACGACCGTCACAACGGCGGGCGACTATGTCTTTCATGTGAAATCGAATGCCACGGGCTGCTCGACGACCGTCGTGGTGAAGGTCGTGGACGACAAGGCACCCCCTGGCGCGACGGCCACCGCCAGCGGCACCATCACCTGCTCGAACCCGACGGCCAGCCTCAACGCGGCGACGGCGACCGGCACGGTCTTCCTCTGGACAGGCCCGAACGGCTTCGGGTCGGCCGAGCAAGGCCCGACCGTTGCCCTCGGCGGCACCTATTTCCTCACAGTCACCGCCCCCAACGGCTGCACCTCGACGGCCTCTGCCACCGTCGGCGAGAACAAGAACCCGCCCATCGCCTCCATCGCGCAGCCCGCCGCCGCCTTGAGCTGCTCGGTGCCCAGCCTCGCGCTCGATGCGTCGGCCTCGTCGCAGGGCCAGCCGGGCTTCGCCTACATGTGGACGGGCGGCAGCATCGTCTCCGGCGCCGCGACCCTCGTGCCGACCGTCAATCAGGCGGCCACCTACACGCTCCTCGTCACCAACACCTCCACCGGCTGCACCAATTCGGCCTCGGTCTCGGTGGCGGGCAACGGCACAATACCGGCTGTCAACGCGGGGCCTGCGCAGGCCATCACCTGCGCCCTGCCCGCCGTGCAGCTCGCCGGGCTGGCCTCGTCGGGACCGAACTTCACCTACCTTTGGTCGCCCTCGGCGGGCATCGTTTCCGGTGCTGCGACCCTTTCGCCCGTCGTCAACCAGCCGGGCAACTACTGCCTGACAGTGACGAACACGGCCAACGGCTGCACCAACTCGGCCTGCGCCCCCGTCGCCGACGGGACGACGTCCCCGTCCGTCCTCGTCCTGCCCTTCGACACGGCGACCATCACCTGCGAGTTGAACAAGACCGTCGTCCTCGCGGGCAGCTATGGCCCCGCCGGGCAGTCGGCCAAGACCGAATGGTTCGACGCGGGCGGCTCGAAAGTCGGCTTCGCCCCCAGCCTGACGGTCGCCAAGCCCGGAGCCTACACCTTCAAGGTGACGCTCGACTGGAACGGCTGCTCGGCCTCGAAGTCCGTCCACGTCGGCATCGACACCGTCGCCCCGAGCGGCGGCGCAGGCCTCGACAAATTGCTCTGCCTCGGCGACGGGTGGACGCTCGGCGTGGGCAACTCGCCCGCCTTTGTCTACAGTTGGTCGCCACCGGGCCTGTTCGCCGACCCGACGTTGCCCAGCCCGCCCATCATGCCGCAGGCGACGCAGACCTTCTCCGTCCTCATCACGAACCCGGCCAACCACTGCACGACGGCCGACGCGGCCAAGATTTCCGTCTCGCCCCCGATGAACACCATCGTGGCGGTCGCCGGGGCCATCAAGTGTCATGGCGACAAAAACGGGAAGCTCCTCGCCAATACCAGCGGCGGGACACCGCCAATCACCTACAAGTGGTCGAACAACGCCGTCGGTTCGCTCATAGCCGACCTCGACACCGCCACCTACTCCGTGACGGCGACCGACGCGGCGGGCTGCACGAGTACCTCCTCCTTCGTCCTGTCGCAACCGGACATGATCATCGCTGGCAGCGTCACCCTGACCCCTGCCAAGCCCGGCGAGTCGGATGGCTCCATCAACGTTAACGTCTCGGGCGGCGCCGGTGGCTACCTCTACCAATGGTTCAATGGCGTCAACCTGCTCCCCGGCGAGACCCAGGCATATATCGTCAACCAGATGGCCATGCTCAACTACTTCCTGCAGGTCACTGACGCAAACGGCTGCAAGGTGCTCCTCGGCCCTTACAACATCCTCGTCGAATCGAGCGAGCCGGACTGGGCCTCGGGCCTCCAGATCTTCCCCAACCCGACCGGTGGCCTGCTCGACGTGCGCCTCGACCTGACGGCCCCGGCCGACCTCTCGGCCTCGGTCTTCGACGCGCTCGGCCGCGAAATCCTGCGCACCGACGGCGGGCGGGCCTCCTCGGCGGACTGGCGGCTCGACCTGTCGGACCGCCCGGCCGGGCTTTACGCGGTGAGAATCACGGTCGATGGGGCCTCGGTCAGCCGGGCGGTGGCCGTCGTCCGGTGATTTGTTTAAAAAAAACGGAAAATGGGCAAAGCCAAAAACCTCCTCGCGGCGACTGTTTTGACTGCGACCGCCATCGCCGGGTGCCTCAAGTCGACGGTCGAGCCGCGCGACTTCTTCACCGTCGCTACCTCGATGAAGGGCCTGACAGACGGCTCTGTCGACGGCGTCGCCTTCGTCGGCACGCTCGACAGTTTGGAGCGGTCGAGCGTGGAGACCTGCGGCTTCATCTATTCGCCCGACGCCGACGCGGTGGTGCAGAACGCACCGTCCTGCACACGGGTCGAGGCGGCGAGCAAGCCGGTGGGCAGGGGCGAGTTCCGTTTCGACCTGACGGGGATAAAGCCCGGCGAGCGCGTCCACTTCCGGGCATGGGCGAGGATAGGTGAGCGGGAGGTGCTCGCGCCGCCCTTCCCGCAGATGTCCTACGCCCTCGGCGACCTCGTCTACGTCGCCGGGCCGCCGGTCAGGAAGAACGACCGCGCCATGCTCAAGGCCGCCACCGTCGGCCTCTACGCCACCGGCCACACGGCCGCGCAGCACGGGTTCGTCTATGGGAAGATGCCCGTCGCCGGGCCGGAGAGCTGCCCCTTTTCGACCGCGCTCGGCCCGATTCAGGTCGATGCGGCCTATTCCGACACCCTTCGCGGCCTCGACTTCAACAGCACCTACCGCGCTTGGGCCTACGTCGAGGTGGGAGGGAAGCCCTTCTTCAGCCACGAGCACGTCGATGTCGTGCTGACTGACGGCTGGCAGTTCCTCGGCGCGCCGCTCAAGGGGCTGGGCGGCCTGTCAGACGGCTCTTTCGCCGAGGCTCCGGGCGGTGCCTCAGCCGTCGGCGGCTTCGGCTGCTCCGATGCCTTCGGGGTCTGCGACAACGGGATGCTGCTGCACGACCTCCTCACCCTCGGCTCTATTGGCGACTCGGCCACCCTCGGGGCCAGCCCGCTGCCGCCTATCGTCGTGGGCCGGTCGGCGGCCTCGATGCTGGTGCTCGACGGCGCGGCCTACGTTTTTTTCGGGGAGAACGAACAGCTCCCTATCGCCCAGTTCAGCAAGCTACCGCTCGCGGGCGGTGCTTGGTCGAACGGCCCACAGCCGACTGGGCGCTCGGGCTGCGCCAGCTTCGTGCTGGGGGGAAGGGCCTATTTCGTGGCCGGCGATACCTTCGAGACCGGAACCAACGCCCGCCGCGAGTGCAACGAGGTCTGGCAGTTCGATCCCGTCGCCGTCGCTTGGAAGAAAATGGCCCCGCTCCCCATGAAACAGGCGGCTGCCGACGCGCCCAACGCCGCCCTCGGCCGCCGCAGGCCCATCGGATTCGCCATCGGGGGAGCTGGCTACGCAGGCGGCGGTGCCATCGACGGCCTGATGCTCAAGGACTTCTGGCGATTCACGCCCCCCACGCCCGCCGAGCCGCTCGGCCGTTGGGACGAGGCCGCCCGCCTGCCCGACGAGGCGAAGGGCCGCATCCGCGCCGCCGGTTTTGCCATCGGGGCACACGGCTACTTCGGCACCGGCACCCACCTCACCGACGGCGACCTCGCCGACTGGTGGCGCTACGACACCTTGAAGAACCAGTGGTCGCCCTGCGAGCCTTTCCCGGGCGGGGCGCGGTCACGGGCTTTTGGCGTCGCCGTAGGCGGGAGCGGCTACCTCGGCGGCGGGAACAGCCGCACCGGGGCCAGCTACACGGCCCGGACCGACGTCTGGCGGTACGTCCCCGAGCAGTAGCCTTTTTGAAAAACATCACTTTTCATGAAAAAACAGACCACCGCCGCACTCCTCCTCTTCCTCGCGGGCGGCCTATCGGCCCAAAAGCTCTTCCCGCTCGACGAGAAACTGGACAGCCTCAGCTTCCGCGTCGTCGAACGGGAGGGGAGGCTGGCTGTCGAGCCGCTCGTCGCGCTGCCCTCGCCCGGCGGTCTCGTCGCAGCCGTGCGGCTCGACGACGCCGACCTCCTCATCGACCTCCCGGCCGAGCGGCAGCGGGGGAAGTTCACCAGCCGGTTTTCCGCCAGTTTGGCGGCTGGAGGGTCGGTTGTCTTTCCCAAAAAAGGGGCCTTAATCCAGCCCGCCACGCCTGGCCAGCCCCTCGCCTGGCGCGACCTGACCGAGGGCGGCATCGAATTAGGCGGCGACTACACCCTCACCGTCCGCCGCTCGGAGATGGGATGGGTGGACTGCTCGGCGCCGCGCCCGGCCTTTTCGCTCAAAGAGCGGCTGCCCTATTTCGGGGCGGCTGTCGCGGGGGCGGCGATGGTAGGCAGCGGCCTTTTTTTCAACAACAAAAAGCGCGACGACTACCAAAACTACCTGCGGCTCTGGGGCGACGAAAAGAGCCGGGCGGAGGCCCAGCCCTTCTTCGACTCTGCTAAGAAGAACGAGCGGGCGGCCCAGATGCTGACCGTCGGCGGTCTCGCGGTGCTGGCTGCCGACGCGGTGCTTTTTTGGAAAAGGGAGATGAAGACCCGAAAGAGGCAGCGGACCTACGACCGATTCTGCGGCCAAAAATCAACGTCGATGCTCGGTCGGCCGACGACCCTGCCCATGCTTTCCGATGTCCCCGGCGGGCTGGCGGTCGGCCTCGGCCTCCAATTTTCTTTTTGAAAAATGAGAACGCTCCTCTTCCTCGCCGTCCTTCTCCTCGCCGGTGCGCGGCTGTCCGGGCAGGCCAACTGCTACGAAAAAATCCGCCGCGACGGCCTGCGCTTCCTCGAGCAGAGGCGGTACGGCGAGGCCATCGACCAGTTCTGGGCCGCCCTCTCGACCTGCCCGGACAAGCCTGCGGGCAACGACCTCGACCAGCTCATCCAGCGGGCGCAGCGCGAGTGGGTCGGTGCGCTCGAGGCCTCCGCAGACCGCGAGAAGAAGTCGGCCGAGGCCGAGCGCGAGGCCCGCAAGACCGCCGAGACTGCCGAGGAGGCCGCTCGCGCCTCGCAAAAACGGGCCGAGGCAAGCGAGCAGGAGGCCACCGCGCAGGGCCGCCGGGCCGAGTCGCTGCGCCTGTCGATGCTCGCCGACGGCCTCCGGCAAAAAGGGCAACGGGCCGACGCGCTGCTGCTGGCCTTCCTCGCCCGGCGGATTTCGGGCGGGGAGGGGCCGCCGTCGCTGCGCCGCAGTTTCGCCGAGGCTGTGCGCGACTCACTGGGTGAGCGGGTTTTCGTGGCAAAATCGCCCATCCGGTCGGCGGGGTTTGTCGGGGCGGGTGGAGAGATCTTGGTACAGCTTGAGGACGAGTCGGCCTTCCTCATCGATGTTCTTTCAAAAAAGGAAACCCGCCTCGCCTCGCCTTCCGACAGGCCGCACCGTCTTGCCGCCTCGCCCTCTGGCGATCGTCTGCTGACGTGGCCGGACGACGGCACGGCCCAGCTCTTCGACGGCGACGGGCGGCCACTGGCCAAGCTCTTGGGACACACGGAGGCGGTGACGATGGCCGCCTTTTCGCCCGACGGGAAGACCCTCGCCACCTGTTCGCGCGACAACACGGCCCGCCTCTGGGCCGCCGCCGACGGCAAGCTGCTGGCCGTGCTGGCTGGACATTCGGGCAACGTCTATGAGGCTGTCTTTTCGCCCGACGGAGACTGGCTGGCCACACGCTCCTCCGACGGGACGGCCGCCAGTTGGGATTTTTCAGGTAAAAAACTGAAAAAGCTCGGCGCGGGCGGTGCCTATGTGAGCTGCCTTGCCGTCGGGCCGTCGGGCCTCGTGGCGGTCGGGACGGAGGGGGCCGGGGCGCAGCTCATCGAGGCACCCCCTGATGACATCACCATCCGGCTTAAATCGACGAGCGCGGAGCGGCCGGTCAGCTCGGTCGCACTTTGGGGCGGGCTGATGCTCGTCGGCTGTTCGGGCGGCCGGCCGGAGATCTTCGACAGGGAGGGCAGCCGCCGCGCGACCATCGACCAGCCTGGGAGTCATGCCCGGTTGGTCGCCGGTCAGGGACTTGCCAGCTTTTCCGACGACAACCCGTCGATGGCCGTCTGGGATTCGAAGGGCGCTTTGATATCAAGGTTCTCCATCCTCGGAAAGAAGCCGGCTCGGATGGAGTGGTCACCTCTGGGTGGCCGGCTGCTCATCGGCATGGCCGACGGCTCGGCCTACCTGACGGACGGGACGGGCGACGTGCTGACGGAGTGGGCGGCTGGCGCGGCCGTCGCGCAT
>JBGAWE010000237.1:0-7916 GCA_044227705.1 Saprospiraceae bacterium | reverse complement strand
GGCCGTCGTGCCGCCGCTCGTCAGGCCGAACGAGAGGTAGTCGGAGGAGCCTTCCTCGGCGGGCGCGTTCTCCCGCGCCGTCAGCTCGAAGGTCGCCCCGCCGATCAGGCCCGTCAGGCTCGCCGGCTGGAAGCCGCCCGTCGGCACCTTGACGGTCACCTGTTGCGTGGCCACCGTGTTCAGCGGCGCGGCCCACGTCGTGTCCGCCGTCATCGACACCTGCCACGTCCGCCCGTCGGGCAGCAGGTCGAGCGAGTATTCTATCAGGCAAAGCGGCTCACAGGCCACCGCCGGGCTGCCATAGTTCGCCGTCCAAGCATTGACCGGGCCGAGGCCGAAGACGGTCATCTGGTTTCCCACGTTGTCGTTGTATGGCGGGTTCGGCTCGTAAAAGAGGTCGTTTTCCTCCATCAAGGCCATTGGCCCCGTGCAAACGCCCGTGTTTTGAAAAGAAAAAAGGAAGACATCCACCCCCTTTTGAAAGGGGATGGCCTGCGTGAACCCGGTCAGCCCGAAGTTGAGGTAGTCGTGGCTCGGGTTGTACGGCGTGGGCGCGTCGGTGCGGGCGTTGAAGGCCCAGTTGCCCGCGTGGCTGACCACGTTGCCCACCGCGAAGCCGCCGGTCGGCACCAAAAGCGTGACCTGCGCCGTCGAGACGATGTTGGCGGGCGGCGCGGGCAGCGACGTGTCCGGTCTCATCCATACTTTGTAGGTGACGTGGTCGGCCAGCACCTCCACGCGGTACTTGACCTGTGCGCTCGCGCCGACGGCGAGGGCCAAAAGAAGCGATGTGATTACCCCTTTGTTCATGCTCATATCGGATTAAAGCCCGTCAACTTGCGCTGACAGGCGATTGGATTTTAAACCAGTTCGACCTGCGCGGCCACCTTATTTTTCTTGCCGAGCGGTCGCTTTTGGAAGCGTATAAAAAAGAACCGGAAGCCCTCCGGTCGTCAAGGTTGAATCACCAGATACCCCTTCCAGCGGCGGCCGCCCGGCGCGTCGAGGAGATAGAAATAGACGCCCGCCGGGAGTGGCCGCCCGTCGAAGGAGCCGTCCCAGCCGCCGTCGTAGTCGCTTGTCGAGAAGACCTCCGTGCCCCAGCGGTTGAGGACGCGCAGATGGTTTCCCTTCAAAAACTCGATGCCCCGAATGGCGAAATGGTCGTTCGTCCCGTCGCCGTTAGGCGAGAAGCCGTTGAAGATTTCCACCCGCGCCGGGTCGCAGTCGACGAAGACGGAGATGATGGCCGTGTCGCACCCGAACTGGTTGCAGACGGCGTACTCGAACATGTCGTAAAGCCCCTCGCGGCAGGGCTGGTCTTGCGGAAAATGATAGGTGTATCGCCAAGTCGGCGGCCCGCCGGTGACGGTCCCGACCTGCGGCAGTTGGGTGAAATTGACGGAGTAGTTGCCCGAAAAGAGGTCGTTTTGCAGGAAGAAAAGCTCTGCGTCGTCGCCGAAGGGGATGGTCAGCGAGTCGGCACGGGCGACGGGGACCGACCAGTTCTGCGAGTTGACGACCATCACCATGAGCGTGTTGCAAGGCCCGGCGGCGGGGCAGATTTGGAGGCAAAAAGCGTCGTCGCCCGTGAACGTCGAATCCGGTTGGTACTCAAAACAGCCTCCCGCCAGCTCGACGACCTGCCCGCCGCTCGGCGGTTGGCAGAAGCTCCAATTGGCCACCGTCGTCGCCCCTTGCAGGCAGAAGACGGGCGGCCCGTCGGCCACGTCGATGCGCACGGTGTCCGTCGTGCCGCAGGCCGGGCGGACGAGGCGCAACGTGTCGGCACAGCCGGTCGAAGCGTCGAGGAGGTAGATGTTTTTCACCCCGAAGCCGTTGATTTTCAATGACTTGCCCAAAATTCCGCAATCGCCGATGGGCGCAACGAGCTGCCCGTTGACCCAAAATTTGAGGGCTGCTGCGTCGGTTCCGGCGACGAGCTCGAGGCAGTAATCGACCTGATTTTCACAGGAAAGAAGCGTCTGGTCGGCCACCGCCGAGAGTTTCGGGCAGCAGTTGCCCTGCGGGACGAGCAGCACTGGGTTATGAGGCCAGACGGCCGCGCAGTCCGTCGAGTCGTTCTTGACGAGGATGTTGAACCCTCCCCCACCCTGCCCGGCGAACTCGGGCGACGGCTGCCAGTTCAGCCCGTTGTTTATCGAAAAAAAGAGGCTGCCGACGGGCCAGTTTGCCGAGGCGGCGATGGTGATTTTGCCGTTCGTCGAGTCGCAACCGGTCGGGTTTTCGGTCAGAATTTGAGAGATGAGCGGCGGCGGCGGGTCGGAAAGCTGGACGGTTTTTGCCGTCGAAAAACAGCCGGGCTGTGCCGCGTTTTTAATCAAGACTTGATGGCCGCCAGCTTTCAGACCATTGAAAACGGGCGACGGCTGGCAATTCCCGTCGAGGCAAAAAAGGAGGCTCGCCGCGCCGCTGCCCGAGATTTCGAGCGAGCCGTCGGAGCGGCCGCAGCCCGTGGGGTTTTTCAAAAAGACCGTGTCGACCGCCACGCTGCACGGCTGCGGGATGTCGACTTTGATGAAGAAAATGGTCGTGTCGCAAACCCCGTCCGAGCAGTGGACGGTGCAAATGGTGTCGAGGCCGGAGGAGGTCGAGGTGTTGAAATAGACGCAGCCCGACGCGCCCGCCGGGAAGCTCGCCGCGACGAGCTGGCCCTGCTGGCAAATGCTCCCCTGCCCTGCCCCGCCGGGTATTTGCAGGCCGTTTCCGATGCAAAACGTGTCGGTCGGGGCGGTCAGGTTGATGGAAAAAGTGTCCTTCGGCGGCGCGGGAACGGGCGGCAGGCAATCGACCGGCCCGATGTTCTCCACCGAAAAAATGGCGTTCACGCCCGGCCCCGCGCCGAGCGTGGTCAGTTGGCAGCCGACGTTGACGGCCTGCGAGTTGGGCGGGGAAAAGGGGTCGCTCGCGTCCATGAGGCGGACTTTGCCGGGGCAGTTGCCCGTGTTTTCAAAGGTGAAAACCGGCGTGTCGACGCCCGCTTGATAGGCGATGGCGGCCGTCGCGCCGGTCAGGCCGAAGCTGAAATAGTCGAATCCGGGGTTTTCGGGCGGCGCGAGGATGGTCGAGTTCTGCGCCCAGTCGCCCGAGAGGGATTGCACGTTGCCAATCTCGAAACCGGCGTGGGGGACGACGAGCGTCAGTTGCGCCGTCGAGGTGAGGTGCTGCGGCGGGTTCCAGGTGACCGACGGGAGGAAGGTGACGCGGTAGGTGACGTTGTCGGGCATCAGTTCGAGCCGCGCCGCCACCTGCGCGGCGAGGCGGGCCGGGTTGCCAAAAAAGAGGAAAAGCGGGATGGCGGCCAGCTTCCAAAAGCCCGTCGTCGGTGTCATCGGCATGGGACGTTGGCCTGTTCTGCGAGCCGAAACGGCCTTGTTCAAAACAGGAAAAACTTTGTTTCAAACCAAAAACCGGGCCAGAAATGCCGCGAAAAGGCACTTTGAGAACTACCGAGAAACGGGGGGCGGGATGGGGATTTTCGATTGGGTTGATTTGCGATTTACGAGGTGGTGCCTTGGCGTAAATCGCAAATCAACCCAATCGAAAATCGAATCACCTTTTCAAATTAATCATGTTGTTCAGCGAGTAGAAAAACCCACTGTCGCCCGTGAACGTCACGTGGAAGTTAGCCTCCGGGAAGGTCGACAAATCGACCGACCAGGTGTTGAAGCCGGGCTGCATGGTGGTCTTTTTGAACCAAACGGCGCGGCCCGTCATGTCGACGATGCGGATGGTGACGGCCTCGGCCTCGTCGCCTTTCCAGAAGGAATTGACCGTGACCGGCCCCATCGACGGGTTCGGGTAGACCCAGAAAAGCTCCGACTGCTCCTTGTCATCGAAGGCCGTCGGGTCGGCGCAAGGGACTGAACCGCCGTCCTTCATCACGCCTGCGAAAGCGTCGCCGCCTGCGCCGAGGATGGTTATCTGCTGACCGACGTTGGCGCTTTGCGAGTTTGGGGCGCGGAAGGGGTCGGTCGCGTTGTCCATCAGGCTGACCTCGCCGCTGCACTTGTAGGCGTTTTTGAACGAGAAAAGGACGACCTCTTTCCCCTTTTTGAACTCCACGTTCCGCGTGCCGAGGTCGATGAGGCCGAAGGAGATGTAGTCCCAGCCTTTCGCCTCTGCGGGCGAGGAAGCGATGGAGTTCTTCGCCCAGCGGGCGCCGCCCGTGCCGGGCAGGATGTCGACCGGGGCGAGCGAGTTGGCCGGAGCCTTGACGGTGACCTGACCCGTCGAGACGATACTCTGCGGGAAAACGTAGTCGCTCTCGGCGACGGCGATGACTTGATAGGTCTCGTTGTCGGCGAGCTTCGAGATTTTGAACTTGACTTGCGCGGTCGCCGCCGTTGCGAGGAAGAGGACGGCGGCGGAGATGATCGAGATTTTCATTGCTGAAAAGATTTTACTTTTTTGAAGAATCGAGGAAGTGAGGAGCCGAGGAATCGAAGAGCCGAGGGGTTGGACGCCTCGGTTCTTCAATTCCTCGGTTGCTCCCGAATCACGGCAACTGCTCGTAGATGATATAGATGACCGACGGGTTGGCCGCGTTCTGCGCCGGGTGGAGCAGGACGTTGAAGAAGATGGCGTTGTCGATGTCGTTCGTCCCGCCCTGGAACTTGACGTCGCCGTCGAGGTTGGTGTCGCCCGAGCGGTACTCGCGGGTGATGTAGTTGAAGTTGCCAGCCGTGTTGAGCACGTTCCCCAGTATGTCGAAGAAGATGCGGTCTCGGTCGCCGTTGCCCCCCTGGAAGATGATTTTCCGGTCGGCGTTGGTGTCGCCGCCCCAGAGGAGGCGCTTGGTGCCGTCTATTTTCCGCGCGTTCGTCCCCCAGACCGCCGTGGCGGACGAGGTGAAATCGACGGTTGGCGGGTTTGTGTAGCCGAGCGCGACGGGCGCGGCGGTCATCACCCCGAGGTGGTTGCGGTGGCGGACGGCGAGGTAGTAGCTTCCAGCGGGTGCGTCGATGGAGAGCGCGGTCCCGTTCGGGTTGACGATGTCGCCGTCGCGCTGGATGAGCGCCGATTTCGTGTAGAGCACCTCCGCCGGGTCGGTCGCCGAGCGCAGTTCGATCATCACCCAGTCAACAATCGCGTCGTTTCCGGTCGGGACGAACATGAGGGCTGTCGTCGTCTCCCCTCCCCCTTCTCCGTGGTGGACGAAAGGATGCTGCGTCGGCAGGACGGACGCCAGGTCGGAGTACGGCTCGGTGAGCGGGACATAGCCCCGGCGGCGCAGCGAATCGCGCATGAGGCCCGCGCCCGTGCCGCTCGAGACGTAGGGACCTTGCAGCAGGGCCTTCACGTTGACGACCACCTTCGGGTCGCAGACGGGGTTGTTGGCCGACGGCGAACAGGGGTTGAACGGGTCGCCGTCAAGGATGCCGTCGCCGTCGGTCTCCTCGGCGTTGGAGATGCCGTCGCCGTCGGTGTCCTCGTTGCCGTCGGAGATGCCGTCGTTATCGCTGTCGTTGTCAAACGGGTCGAGGCCGAGGCCCGATTCGTAGATGTCGGAGAGGCCGTCGTTGTCGTCGTCGGGGTCGGTCGAGTTGGGCGTTCCGTCGCCGTCGAAATCGCACGTCGGGCCGGTGGCGACGGGGGAGCAGATATTGAAGTCGTCCGGGTCGCTCGCGTCGGCAACGCCGTCGTTGTCGTCGTCGGGATCGACGGAGTTGGGCGTTCCGTCGCCGTCGAAGTCGCAGCTCGCCGCGGTTTTCAGCGGGGAACAAACGTTGAAATCATCCGGGTCGCTTGCATCGGGCGTGCCGTCGTTGTCGTCGTCGGGGTCCGTAGAGTTGGCAAGGCCGTCGCCATCGAAGTCGCACGTCGGGTCGGTCTTCAACGGTTGCAGATGTTGAAGTCGTCCGGGTCGCTCGCGTCGGCAACGCCGTCGTTGTCGTCGTCCGGGTCGGTCGAGGTGAGATGCCGTCGCCATCGAAGTCGCAGCTCGGGTCGATCACCAGCGGGACGCAGACGTTGAAGTCGTCCAGGGTCGCTCGCGTCGGCAACGCCGTCGTTGTCGTCGTCCGGGTCCGTCGAGTTCGGCGTCCCGTCGCCGTCGAAGTCGCACGTCGGGTCGGTCTTGTTCGGGTTACAGACGTTGAAATCGTCAGGGTCGCTCGCGTCGGCAACGCCGCCTTCGTCGTCATCGGGGTCGGTCGAGCCGTAGCAGACCGTCGCCGTCGAAGTCGCACGTCGGGTCGGTCTTCTGCGGGTCGCAGACGTTGAAATCGTCCGGGTCGCTGGCATCGGCCACGCCGTCGTTGTCGTCGTCGGGGTCGGTCGAGTTGGCAAGGCCGTCGCCGTCGAAGTCGCACGTCGGGTCGGTCTTCTGCGGGTCGCAGACGTTGAAATCGTCCAGGGTCGCTCGCGTCGAGAACACCGTCGTTGTCGTCGTCAGGGTCGCTCGAGTTGGCAAGGCCGTCGCCGTCGAAGTCGCACGTCGGGTCGGTCTTCTGCGGGTCGCAGACGTTGAAATCGTCCGGGTCGCTCGCGTCGAGAACACCGTCGTTGTCGTCGTCAGGGTCGGTCGAGTTGGCTAGGCCGTCGCCGTCGAAATCGCACGTCGGGTCGGTCTTCAGCAGCTCGCAGACGTTGAAATCGTCCGGGTCGCTCGCGTCGAGAACACCGTCGTTGTCGTCGTCAGGGTCGGCCGAGTTGGCTAGGCCGTCGCCGTCGAAATCGCACGTCGGGTCGGTCTTGTTCGGGACGCAGACGTTGAAATCGTCCGGGTCGCTCGCGTCGAGAACACCGTCGTTGTCGTCGTCAGGGTCGGTCGAGTTGGCTAGGCCGTCGCCGTCAAAGTCGCACGTCGGGTCGGTTTGGTTCGGGACACAAACGTTGAAATCATCCAGGTCGGCCGGGTCGAGAACGCCGTCGTTGTCGTCGTCGGGGTCGACGGAGTTCGCAAGGCCGTCGCCGTCGAAGTCGCATGTCGGCCCGGTGGCACTGGGGACGCAGATGTTGAAGTCGTCGGGGTCGCTCGCGTCGACGACGCTGTCGTTGTCGTCGTCGGGGTCGACGGAGTTGATTTGCCCGTCGCCGTCGAAGTCGCACGTCGGGTCGGTCTTGTTCGGGACGCAGACGTTGTAGTCGTCCGAGTCGGCTGCGTCGAGCACACCGTCGTTGTCGTCGTCAGGGTCGGTGGAGTTGACGAGGCCGTCGCCGTCGAAATCGCAGACGCCCGCCGAGACGCTCGGAACGCAAGGGTTGGCGTCGTTCGGGTCGTTGAGGATGGTCACACCGTCGCCGTCAGCGTCTAGGTTGCAGTTGGCGGTGCCGGTCTGGTAGTTGTCCTTCCAAGAGTTGCCCGCGCCATAGTTGAAGACGGTGATGGCATTGCCCACGTTGCCCGAATAGGGCGGGACGACGGAGAGGATGGGGTCGTTGGCCTCCATCAGCTCGAGCGCGCCGAGGCAGGCAGCCGAGTTCTTGAACTTGAAGACGGCCACCTCCGTGCCGACCGTGTAGTTGATGGCGGTCGTCGCGGCGACGAGGCCGACGGAGATGTAGTCGTACCCCCAGCCATACGGGTTCACCTCGATGGCGTTGTCCGACCACGTTCCAGCGAGGCTGGTGAAGTTCGTCACCACCAGCCCGCCCGTCGGCACTTTGAAGGTGTACTGCGCCCCCTGGTTGGTCTGCCGCAGGACAGTCGGCGAGTTGGGGATGGTCTGGTCGGTCTTCAGATAGGCCGTGTAGTAGCCGTCCGAGGCGAGCGTGATTCGAAAACTGACGTGCTGCGCCAGCCCGGCCGCCGAGGCGAGCATGGCCAGCAACAGGATTAAAGAGCGAAGCGTGTACCGGATACCCATTGGAAGATTAGTTTTTGCCCCGCCCGGGTGCTCGGCAGGAGGCTGTTTGAATTGAATAATATGGAGGGAGGAGATTAGTGGACT
>JBGAWE010000236.1:0-6814 GCA_044227705.1 Saprospiraceae bacterium | reverse complement strand
GGAAGGCGGTGGGGCATCGGTGGTGGACATTTGCGGCGATGCGGCCCCATTTCCGCCCGCCGATTGACGCATGGGCGGCTCGTTCTCTGCGGACATGGGCGCGGTAGCATATGCGCCACCGCCCTCGCGCTTTTCGAGCGAGCGAATGCCATAAGCGACCACCTCTGTGATGGAGCGTTCCACTTGGTTGGCATCCATGTATTTTCGATGGGTCAGTTTTCCCTCGATGTAGACTAGGCTTCCCTTTTTGAGCGTCCGCTCGGCCTGCTCTGCTTGTCCACGCCACGCGACGACGTTGTGCCACTCGGTGAGGGTTTGCCAGTTGCCTTCCTTGTCCTTGTAGCTTTCGTTGGTGGCAACCGAGAACTGTGCGACAACCGCGCCGCTGTCGAGCCGACGGATTTCGGGGTCGCGGCCGAGGTTGCCGATGAGGGTGACTCTGTTGACCATGACTTTCAGATTTTAGAGATGAAATGTTTTGTGTTTTCTCGCGTCGATGTTTTTCAGCGACGGCTCAAAAGTAGATTGCTTTTCGACAGATACAAATCAATTATCCGAGGAAAAGTCATTTTTATTAAATCAATTTGTTTTGTCTCGATGTGTCCGTTTTGTCGAAAAAAGCCGTCGCCGATTTCGATTTCGCAGAAGACGGCCGTGATTTTTTGATGCGTCAAAAGCTGCATGAGCGGCGGCGAGACGCGCTCGATTTTCAGCTCGCCCGAAAAAATCTCGGCCGCCGCCATTTCCAAAAGCTGTGCCGCGCTGGTTTCGAGGGCACTTTTTTCGACCATCGGGAAGTCGTGGAGGCCTTGCCAGATGTCCTTTTCCGAGCGGCGGCGGATCCATGTTTTGCCCCCTTTTTTGAGGATGAAAAAATGGAGGAACCGCTCGCGCCGCGCCGCCTTCGGCAGTTTGGCGGGCAGTTCGGCGACGCGGTTTTCGAGGCGGGCGCGGCAGAAACCGGCCATCGGGCAGCCGTCGCAGCCGGGCTTCGCGGGGGTGCAGACCGTCGCGCCGAAGTCCATGATGGCTTGGTTGAAGCGGGCGGGGGGAGCGCAGTCGAGGGTTTCGGCGGCTTTTTTTGAGAAGATGCGCGCCGCCTCGGTCGATCCGACGGGCGCGTCTATGCCAAAGACTCGGGAGAGGACGCGCTGCACGTTGCCGTCGACGACGGCCCGAGGCTCGTCGAAACAGAAGCTGGCGATGGCCGCCGCCGTGTACGGGCCAATGCCGGGCAGTTTCAGGATTTCGTCGTAAGTCGTTGGGAATGAACCGTTTAGCTGGCCGGCGACGAGCTTCGCGGCGCGGTGCAGGTTGCGGGCGCGACTGTAGTAGCCGAGGCCCTCCCAGATTTTGAAGACCTCCGTCTCGGGCGCGGCGGCCAGCCGTTCGACCGTCGGGAAGGCGGCGAGGAACGACTTATAATAAGGAGTGCCCTGCTCGACGCGCGTCTGCTGGAGGATGACTTCCGAGAGCCAGACGCGATAGGGGTCGCGCTCGCCCTTCCACGGCATGGGGCGGGCGGCGGGGTCGTGCCAGTCGAGGAGGGCCTTCGTGAAACTCATTCCTTCGCTTTCGTGTCGAGCCAGATGGTGACGGGGCCGTCGTTGACGAGGGCTACTTTCATGTCGGCGCCGAACTCGCCCGAGGCGACGGGGCGGCCCAGTTCGGCGGACATTTTTTCCAAAAAGAGGTTGTAGAGCGGAATCGCCAGCTCGGGCCGGGCGGCGCGGATGAACGACGGGCGGTTCCCCTTCTTCGTCGAAGCGTGGAGCGTGAACTGGCTGACGACGAGGATTTCGCCGCCGGTTTCGCCGATGGACAGATTCATTTTCCCTTCCGGGTCGGAGAAGATGCGCATCGCGGCGGTCTTTTTCACGAGCCAATCGGCGTCGTCAGGCGCGTCGTCGGACTCGACGCCGAGGAGAGCGAGGAGGCCGGGGCCGATGGCGGCTTTGACGTCGCCGTCGATGGTCACGGAGGCGGAGGAAACTCGTTGGAGGAGGAGGCGCACGGGTTTAGTTGGTTGGAAGTCAACGGTTTAGGATTTACTCTAAGCCGCCGTTCTCCATTTCAAGGTCTTTGAAATAGCGGACGGCGTGGCTCTTCAACAGGTTCTCCTGCGCGTCAAGCGGCATCTTCTCGACGAGCCCGGTCTGCCGCCAGTGAGGCCAGCCATCGGCGTCGCGGCCGACGAACTCGTAAACGCCGTCGTAGCTCAACAGGCGGCAGACGGCGAGGTGCATCAGGTCGGTCTTCTCTTCTTTGGTGAACCCCTTTTTCCAGCGGCCAAGCTCCTGGATGCCGATGAGGAAGAGGACGGCGTCGGTGGTCGGCAGCGTGGGCTGGTTCATCGCCTTTTGGACGAGGTGCTGCACGCGGAGCCATTCAAAATCGAGTTCCCATTTTTCCATTTCGGGGGCGAAAGTAGGGCGCGGCCCAGCCGATTGACCTGTCCCGGAGATGCAAAGGGCGCGGAGTTTCCAAGTGGAGACCCTGCGCCCTTTGCGCTTTCGACATAAAAAAAAAACGGCTTACCGGGGCGGCCGCTTTTTTCGCCGATGAACCGGTCGAACTCGGCCTGCTGCTCCGGCCTGCAGATGGCGCGGAGCTTTTTGAAGTGGTCGAAGGTGGCCAGCTCGGCCTCTTTTTGGAAGAGGGAAATCGAGTCGGCAAGGGCCGCGATGCGCGTCTGTTCGGGCTGCGGGGCGGCGAGTTCTTCGTAGAGTTTCTTTCGGAAGGCGGTGTTCCTTTCCCGCGTTGCCCGCAGGTCGCGCTGGTGCTCGTCGCGCAGGCCGGCGAACTTGCCCTGCTGCGCCGCGTCGAGTTTGAGCCGCTCGATGATGATGTCCTTCGGCTCGGGCGGCCGCCCGTCTCGGCCCGGCGGACGGCGGGAGAGGAGGAAGCCGAGCATCCCGAAATTGAGGAGGAGGAGGCCGATTATGATGGCTTTGAGAAAGCGGGCGTTGTCCATTTTTCAGAAGTCAGGTGTGAGGGCAAAGTCGAAATAGGCCCGGCCGACCGCCGTCTCGGCCGCCGCGCGGGGCTGGTTTTTCGAGGTGGAATAGGTGGCGGCCGCCAGCAGGTTGGCCGCCACGAGCAGCGCGAAACAGGCCGCTGCCGCCCGCACCTGCCCGCGAGGCATTGCCACGATTTTGGCGGCGGGTCTTTTCGAAATCTCCCACGCCTTTTCAAAAAGGCCGTCGGGCGCGGAGGCCCGCTCGGAGCGGTCGAGGGAGGCGAGGGTGCGTTCGACCCAGTCTTCTTTTGATTGAGTGTCCATGCCTGTTGGATGCTTTTTCGAGCGGGAACCGGCGTTCACCGCTCGTTTTTTTCATAGTAGTCGCCCAAAATCTTCCGAAGGTTCTGCTTCGCACGGAACATCAGCGACTCGACCGAGGCGACCGTCACCTGCAGGACCTCTGCCACCTCGGCATACGAGAGGTCCTCCATTTTGTGCAAAACAAAAGCCGACTTCTGGTTCTCGGGCAGCTTTTCGAGTGCGGCGAAAAGCACGGCGGCGCGTTCGCGGTTCTCTGCCAGCACGCCGGGATGCTCGAAATGCGGCACGTCGACCACCAGCCGCCCGCCCGTCGGCTCGAACAGGCTGACCACGAAGCCGAACCTTTTCTGCCGCTTCCTCGACCTCAAAAGCTCGAGCGATTTCGTCACCGTGATTCGATAGAGCCATGTCGAGAGCCGCGATTCGCCCCGAAAATGGCCGATGCTCTGAAAGGCTTTGGCGAAGACCTCCTGCGCCACGTCCTCCGCGTCGCCCCGGTTGTGCAATAGACCGAGGGCGGTGTTAAAAACCAAGCTGCCGTGCAAGGCCACTAGGGTCTTGCAGGCAGCTTGGTCGTTCTCTCGCAATCTTTCGAGCAGCTCGGATTCTGTCAAGTTGGTCGGCGCGTTTGCCGCGAAGGTCAGAACGGGTTGGAATATTTCACGTCCGTGGCGATGCCCGTGTCGGTCAGTGTTTTGAGGAAGGCGACGAGCGATGCCTTTTGCGCCGCCGTCAGGTTGAGCTGGCGCGGGGTGCCGTTGGGGTTGCGGAGCTGCGGGTCGAGGTTGGGGTGTGCTTTCACGCCGCTGTTGTAGTGCTCGACGACGGCCTCGAGCGTCGCAAACCGCCCGTCATGCATGTACGGTGCCGACAGCTCGATGCCCCGGAGGGTGGACGACTTGAACTTGCCGTTGTCCGCCGTGTTGCCCGTAATGGCCCCTTTGCCCTGGTCGGCGTAGACGAGGTCGAGGCCGTTGTTGCGGGCCTGGTTGGAGGTGAAAGTCTCCGTCCCGTGGCAGACGGCGCAGCGGGCCTGCCCGAAAAAGAGGGCCTTTCCCTGATTCTCCTGCGCGGTGAAATTGTTGAAATTGCTCCTCCCCGGGTTTCCGCCGGGCGGCAGGGCGGCGCGACCCGTGTCGTACCTCGACCGGTAGGCGACCGCCGAGCGGACGAACTGTGCGATGGCCCGCACGATGCGCGCCGAGTCGATGGCCGGCGTTCCGAAGGCGTTTTGGAAAAGCTGCCCGTAGTAGCCCAGCCCCTGCAATTTGGTCACGAGGCCCGGCATGGTCATGCCCATCTCGACGGCGTTGGTGATGGGGCCGCTGGCCTGCACCTCGGCCGAGCCGGCCCGTTCGTCCCAAAAGAAGTGGCCGTTCGGGTAGTAGCGGGCGTTCAAAATCGACATGGAGTTGCGCCCCGTCTGCCCGCCGTTGAAGCCGGTGCTGAACTGCGCGGGGTCGCTGAACGACTTGGCCTGCTGGTGGCAGGAGGCGCACGACTTCGTGTTGTTCGCGCTCAAGTTGACGTCGTAAAAGAGGACGCGCCCGAGCGTCGCGCCGTGGTTGGTGATTTGGTTGTTGTTCGGCGTGTTTATCTGCTGCTGGATTTGGGGCGTGGTCAGATAGTTCGGGAGGGCGATGTTGGCGTAATTAAAAGGAGTCGTCGGGAGGTTCGGCGCGGCGCGGGGCGAGGTCTCGACATCGGCCGTCGAAGAGCCGGGCGCGTCTTTTTTGCAGGAGGCGAGACACAGTGCGAGGATGGCGGCCACCGAGGCGGCGAGGCTGAAACAAGTCTGTCCTTTCATGAAATACGGCGTTTATGAGTTCGAAAAGAGCATTTCCCCTTTCGATGCCCCGCCGCCGGAAAACCTGCGCTCGGATTTTGTTTTTTCCCCAATGAGCCGTCGCCCGGCCAGTCCCGGCGGCGTCGCCCGTCGATTTAGGAAAAAAGGCAGGCCCCATCGGGCCTGCCCCGTCCAAGGTTCATGAATGAATCCCCTTTTCCTTGGCTTTCAGTGTACGTTGATAGTGCCGATGACCTCGTCGATGCCCAGCTCGACGAAATGGCCATCCGGGTCGGTTATCTCGAAGAAGAAGCCATAGACCCCCGGTTGCGGTAACAGGCTCGCCGAGACCTTCGCCGACTTCCCGAAGTAGGACTGGCTGGAAAACTGGTCCTCCAGTTCCATCTCTGCCACCGTCAGGTCGGTCGATAGTTCGTAGAAGAAGACGGCTACCTTGTAGCAAGCTTTATCTGGATGTTTTCCGTGATTTTGAGCGAGGCGTCGCCCCCGGCCCGCGCGACGAGGTGCGGGTTGGTGATGACCTTCGCCTTGTTCTCGCTGGCCAGTGCCGAGAGGTTCAGCTTGAAGGCCGGGCTTAAATGCGAGATGGCGTTGTAGACGAACTCGAATCCGTTGAGCGCGCCCGTCGTCAGGCGGATGCCGTTGAACTTGCCGAACTGCGCGTTCGTCAGGTCGAGGCTCCAATCGAAGTCCGTCCCGTGGTGGTACTCGACGAGCATGAACTCGATGCCCACGTCCTTCTGCTCCACGTCGAGCAGGTCGAGCGACTGGACGGCACGGTCGATGTCGGCCTCCTGCCCTTTGAGGATGAGGCGGTTGGTCTCCGGCTGGTCGAAGACGGCGACCGCCGGGTTGAGCTGCTTGAACTTTTCCACGACGGCGGCGGAAGTCAGGTTCTCGACCTTGTACTCGCGCAATGCGTCCTGCGCGACCATGGAGGCCGCCATGAGCATGAAAAAGGAGGTGAGCTGAGCTTTTGTCATAGCCAGGTGGTTGTGGTTAAGGTTCGATGATTTTGCCAAAGAAGGCCGGGGAAGCCCGAAGCCTCCCCGGTCTTTTCACCCTAACTCACTTCGACCAAGACTGCACCTTCATGTTCGTCTTGCCCGGCATGCTCGGCGCCCAGATGGCCATCTTGAAGTTGGTGCCGATTTCCAGTTCGTACTGGTTGAGCATGGTGCCGTCCTGTTGCGGCATCATGTAGCCGGTCTCCACCATCGGGGCCGAGTCGACCTGCGCCTGCGTGAAGCCGAGCGAGGGGTCGAAGTAGATTTTGTCGCGGCTCTCGTAGCCGTAGATTTCGTGCTCGAAGTTGGTCTTGATGTAGAAGATGTCGGCGCCCGCGTCGCCCATCTCGTTGCCGCCGCCGTTGTCGCCGAACATCTTGGCGATGCTGCCGCCGGTCACCAGCACGTCGTCGCCGCCGAGGCCCGCCATCATGGCCTGGCTCGGCCCGGCGCCGGCGTAGATGACGTCGTTGCCGCCCATGGCGATGTAGATGTCGCCGTTCATCGCGTACATCTTGTTGATGGTGACGGGCACGAACATCGGCTGTCCGCTCGCCACCGACGGGACGTCGTAGCCCACGTCGGCGAGGATGCCGAGGTCGAGGCACGACATCAAATCGCCGCCCCACTCGCTGATGCGCGGGATGGCGCCCTTCGGGTCCTTGTCGCGCTGGTAGAAGTGCGCGTTGCCGCCGCCGAGCTTGGCCTGCGTGCCGC
>JBGAWE010000235.1:0-6837 GCA_044227705.1 Saprospiraceae bacterium | reverse complement strand
CGTTTCCGTTGATGGAAACCGTTGTGTTTGAACAAGTTATGGGGTTCGGCGCGTTGGCCACGGCCGTCGGCGGCGCCATGTTCGAGGGGATGGTGACGGTGGCAGTCTTTGTGCAGCCGTTTGCGTCGGTCGCGGTGACGGTGTAGCTGCCGGGCCCTGCGTTGATGGTCTGGTTGGTCGTTCCGTCCGACCAGTTGTATGTGAAACCAGGTGTGCCTCCCCCGGCTGTCGCGGTGGCTGTGCCGCCGGTCGGGTTCGTGCAGGTGGCAGGAGCGATTCCCGAGATGGCGAGGGTGACAGCGGGCGGCTGCGTGATGGTCGCCGAGGCGGTCGCTGTACAGTTGTTGCCATCGGTGACGGTGACGGTGTAAGTACCAGGGGCAAGGTTCTGCGGGTTGTCCGTGTTGCCGAGACTGGCTGGGTTCCAGGCGTAGTTGACCGTCGGGATGCCGGTCGTCGTTACGGAAATCGAGCCGTTCGCCCCGCCGTTGCACGGGATTTGGGTCGGCACGGCCGAGGCCGTGATGGGCGCATGGGTCACGGTGAAGCTCCCGCTGACCGTCCCCGGGCACCCGCCCGAGGTTATAGAGGTGAGCGAAACCGAGTTCGTCGCCGTCCCCGTCAGGGTGAAAGGCATAGCGTTGACCGTCACTGTCACCGGGCTTCCATCGACCGAATAGACGAGCGTCGCGGGCAGGCCTCCGTTGTAAACCAACGGAATCGAGAACGGCACCGCGTTCGGGGTGCAGGCCGTCACGCCACCGGCGATGCTCGCATCGGGCACGGGCGCGACGGTCACGTCGACGGTTTTGACCTTTGTCTGCCCGCAATCGTCGGAGACCGTTACCGAATAAGTCGTGTTCACCGTCGGCGAGACGGTGATGCTCTGCGTCGTCTCGCCTGTGTCCCAGACGTAGGTGTACGGCGCGAGGCCGCCCGACGGGCTGGCGGTGAGCGTGGCCGAGCCACCGTTGCAAATCGTCTGCGGCGGGAGGGCCACGTTGAGAATCACTTGGTCCTTGATTTTCAAAGTGCAAGTCCGCTCGACGCACGAACAGGCCTGCGTCAATGTCAAAATGATGGTCTCGACCGGCTCAGCGATGTTGTCGAGCACGATTCCGACGGGCAACGTGAAAGTCGTCTGCCCCGCCGGGATGGTCACGCTGCCTGGGATGGGGACGTAGTCGGTGCCGCTCGTGGCCGTTCCGCTGATGGTGTAGTTGATGGTGAATGCCTCGCCGTCTGGGTTGATTTCCGTGAAGACGAAGGCTGCGTCGTCGCACCCCTCGGTCGCCGTGTCATTGCCGGTGATGCCGTTGACCTGCGGGGCCGCGTCGCTTTTGACGCCGGAACCGAAGGAGCCGCCTTTCAGGAAGACCGCGCTGTCATAAATCCCGTCGCCGACGTCCGCGATTTTGAGCTTGATATGATAGGTAGAGCAGAGCGTCATCGGCGGCAGGTTGGCCGTCAGGACGGTCGTGTAGCCGTCGTACTGCACCTCCGCCGCCGTCGCGGGGTTGACCGGCGAAGGGTTGCAGTTGTTTGGCGTTGTCGCGTGGTTGTTGTGGAAATAGGAGGTGTTCATCAGGTGGTTCACCGTGTTGATGCCGACATAAGTCGTCGTCGACGGCACAAGCGCGATGTTGACAGAGTTGTTGGAGAACGTTCCGTTGATGCCCGGCCCGCTGATGAAAAAACCGAACCGGTCGTTGAACGTAGTGTTGACAAACTCACAGTACTCCTCCGAGGCAAAGACGAAATCAAAAGAGAGCGGGTTGAGCGTCGGCTTGAAATCGAACTCGAGGACGCACTTGTTCCAAATCTGCCCGCCGCCGGAAAGGGCCGTGAGGTCGGCATCCGCCGTCTGCCCCCCGGTGTTCGAGCCTGCGCTCTCCGAGTTGTTCGGCCCCGGCGCGACGGTACGAGGTCCGGTGGCGAGGATGACGCCCTCGTCAAAACCGAGGCTCGTCTGGCCCTGGGTGAACTTGCCGTATTGAACGGCTTGGCCGAAAATCGTGGCGTTCGTCACCTCGAAGCAATCACCGCCGATGAGCACGTCCTTGGCCAGTTGCGTCGCCGTGAAACCGCCCTGCACTTGCAAAAGGGCCATCATTTCTGCGAAACTGCCCGGTTTCGGCACCTCGTCGGGTTTCGTGAGGCTGACCCAATGGCTTTTCGGGAGCGGGTTCTGCGGACAGTATTCGAGCTGGACGCGCACCTTCTCGGTCTGCGGCGTGAACTCCCACGCGCCTCCGTCGGCCGTCTCTTTCAGGTTCAAAAGCGGGTCGAAAGTCGTGAGCTTCGGCGGGCAGTCGCCGAAATCCTCCAGCCTTGGGAGGGTGAAGACGTACTTCTCCCCCACCTCGAGCTTTTCAAAATAGACGACCTGATGGTTGCTGGACGGGAAGACCTCCTGCCGCCGCTCGGCCGCCGAGATGTAAAGTGGATAGTCGGCCTTCTTCTTGGGGGCGGCCAGTTTGATTTGGGATTCTACTTGAATGGGGAGGAAGAGGCTGAAAGCAGCGATGTAGAGGAATCGCATGGACGACAGAAATTAGGTTTAGCTGGATGGATTAAACTCGCTTTGCCAGACGCAAGAAACCCGCCGGGCGTTGCTCCACTTGTCGATTCGATAGGGATGAAAAACAGCGCAATCTTACAAAACTCCCGCGGTTGGACCGGTTGGCTTTCTTAAATTGGGGGAATCGCGGGACGGACCCCACATTTCGACCGGCCACAGCTGCGATAAAATCACTTGCCGCTCAACTTCGTCGCGCAGACCGACTGTCTACTTTCGCACCGGCGGAAAAAACCGCCTCCAGCCATGCACTACCACCACCTCGGCCAACTCCCGCACAAGCGGCACATCCAGTTCCGGCAGCCGAACGGCGAACTTTACAAAGAGGAGCTTTTCTCCACAGAAGGCTTCGGCGGCTACTCACTGCTCTACCACATCCACCCGCCGACGCAGATTGTGCAGGTCGACGAACCGTATAGCGTCGCGCCGAAACTGGTGAATGACAAACAGTTGAAGCACAGGTGTTTGCGCGGCTTCCACATCGAGCCGGGCGGCGACTACCTCCAATCAAGAAAGCCGGTTCTCGTCAACACCGACTGCAAAATCGTTCTCGCCGCGCCGACCTCCGGCACTGGCGACTACTTTTTCAAGAACGCCGATGCCGACGAGGTCATCTTCATCCACGAAGGCACCGGCGTTCTGAAGACCTGCTACGGCAACCTCCGCTTTGAGTACGGCGACTATCTGGTTGTCCCGCGAGGAACGACCTATCAAATCGAGTTCGACACGGACAAAAACCGGCTCCTCATCGTAGAATCAACCAGCCCTGTCGAGACGCCGCGCCGCTATCGCAACGAGTTCGGCCAACTGCTCGAGCACTCGCCTTTTTGCGAAAGAGACATACGAAAACCCGATGGTCTCGAACCCCGCGACGAACAGGGCGACTTCAAGTTTTTCATCAAAAAGCAGGACCAGATCTATCCCTACCACTACCTCAACCACCCGTTCGACGTGGTCGGCTGGGATGGCTATGTGTATCCCTACGCCTTCTCCATTCATCAATTCGAGCCGATAACCGGCCGTGTCCACCAGCCGCCGCCCGTCCACCAGACCTTCCAGGCGAAGGGATTTGTCATCTGCTCCTTCGTGCCTCGCCTGTTCGACTACCACCCGCTCGCCATCCCCGCGCCCTACAACCACTCGAACATCGACTCCGACGAAGTCCTCTATTACGTCGACGGCGATTTCATGTCGCGCAAGCACGTTGAGCGCGGCATGATTACCCTCCACCCCGGCGGCATCCCGCACGGGCCGCACCTCGGTACGGTCGAAAAGAGCATCGGGAAACTGGAGACCCGCGAGCTTGCGGTGATGGTCGACACCTTCCGCCCGCTGCTGATGACCGAGCACGCGGTGCCGCTCGAGGACGAGGGCTATTACAAAAGCTGGCTGCCCGAGCGCGTCTAAATCATTGAAAATCAAGTGCTTACAGCCTATCTACTCTGCAAGTCGCTGCACGTCGTCGGCTTCGTTTCGTGGTTCGCGGCGATGTTCTTTCTCGTCCGCCTGTTCGTCAACCACGTCGAAGCAAACGCAAAAGCCGAGCCGGAGCGCGGCATTTTGCTCTGCCACTTAATCGGGATGGAAGACCGCGTCTATCGCATCATCATGCGCCCGGCACTGGTCTTGACGCTCGTCTGCGGCTTCTCGATGATTTTCATCAACCCGGATTTAATCCACCAAAACTGGCTCCAAGCGAAGCTCGTGCTGCTCGCCGGGCTGGTTGGCTACAACTTTTGGTGCAAGAAAATCATGGCCGACCTCGCCGCCAACCGCCCCGTTTTCGACTCCTTTGGGATGCGGCTTTTCAACGAGGTGCCGACGCTGTTCCTCGTGGCAATCGTGCTGCTGGCTGTTTTCAAAAACGGGTTGAACCCCTTTTGGGGGACAGGCGGGCTGGCCGCCTTTGCCGGACTGATGTGGCTAGGGGCCAGCAAATACCGCAAAAATAGAGAAGGGTAAAAATCAATGAAAAGCCACCGCCCGAACGCCCAGTTCCCGTTCGACGACGTCCACCAACTGCTCCAATCCCGGCGGTTTCGGGATGACGCCGCGCGCGCCCAGTGCCCTCACCCGCAACTCGCTCTCCGCTCCGACGAAGCTGCCCGACATCACCCAGACGGGCATCGCCGAGCCGCTCTTTTTCAATGATTCGAGAACGGCTAGCCCCGTCGCGCGGGGCATGACGATGTTCAAAAACAGGAGGTCGTATCGCTGTTTCCGGCACTTTTCGATGCAATCCAGCCCGTCGAAGGCCGTCTCGACATCGACTTGTGGGAAAACGGACTCGATGATTTCGGTGAAGACTCGACGGATTGACGGATCGTCGTCGGCCAAGAGGATGCGCTTTCGCGGGTTGTCGGATGACTTCATGTTCAGAGGATTAGCTGTTGAAACTTCAGTGGTTCACGGGGCGAAGGTAGATTTGAATTAAATTTTTTGACAACGCGAAAGAGGTTGAATCTCACCCGATAACTCAACTTTGGTCGGCTGGGAGGCCCTTGGCGAGGGCGCCAACAACTGCCAGCGAGGGCACCAACAATTGCCAACCGGAGCCGCTCAACCCCAAATCCCCAATCCCAAATCCCCATCTACATTCGCGGCCGCAATGAACAAGTTCCGCCAGTTCTTCCCTGCCCATCTCCGCTTCCTGATGTTCGTCTGGCTGATGCTCGTGGCGGTCTTCATGTTCTGCCGCTACGTCTCGCTTTTTTACATACGGCCCGACCTCGCCTCTTCGCCGTTCCTCGGCAATGTCTTTTGGGTGGGCGTTCGGTTCGACATCGCGGTGGCCTGCTACGGGCTTTTGATGCCGTTTTTTGCGCTGTTCGCCGCCTTTTTCGCCGGTTTCGAGCGGCGGTGGCTCGGCCGCGCCATCCGGGCCTATTGCATCGCGCTGGTGGTGTTGACGTTCCTCATCGCCGTCTCCGACATCCCTTATTTCCAGTTCTTCAATTCACGGTTCACGCTCGCCGCCGTCCAGTGGTCGTCGAACGTCGGCCAGCAGCTGCGCTTCCTCGTCGCCGAGTGGAGCTATTACCCGTTCTACATCGCGGGCCTCGCTGCCATCTACGCCACCGCCCGCTGGGTCGGCCGCATTTGGAAGCTGACCCATTCGCGCATGGCCGTCGCCGACTGGTCGTGGCGGCAAAAAGGGGCCAGCCTTCTCGTTGGACTCGTGCTGCTGTGGCTCGGCTGCTTCGGATTCCGTCGACCGGCGCTCATCAGCCTCGCCGACGGGGAGGTTTGCCACGAGGGTTTCCTCAATCAGTTGGCGCTCAACCCAATGCACACGTTCGTCAACTCATTCTCCGGTTTCGACATAAACTATGTGCGGGTGAAAGTGGCCGTCCGCCGCGTCCAGCAAAGCCTCGGGATGAAAAAGGAGGCGTTCGAGTCGCCCATCGCCCGCCGCATCTACCCGAGTTCGCCCCTGTTTTTGAGCAAAAAAACGGCCCTTTGGGGCAAAAAGCCGCCCGAAAGCAACCAGCCGCCCAACGTCGTCCTCATTCTCGTTGAAAGCCTCTCCGCCGCCAAAATGGGCGTTCAGGGCAACCCGAACCACCTCACGCCGCGCCTCGACGCGCTGGCCAACAGCCCGGCGACCATCTTTTTCGACAACTTCTTCTCGGTCGGAATCCACACCTCGAACGGCCTGTTCGGCTCCCTTTTCAGCTACCCGGTGATGATGTCGGAACACCCGATGAACAGCCGCAGCGCACAGGCCTGCGACTTCGCCGGGATGCCGCGCACGCTGAAAAACGAGGGCTACCAGACCAGTTTCTTCTGCACGCATGGCAAGGACTTCGACAACATCGGCCCCTTTTTCGAGCGAAACGGCTTTGATTTCATCGTCGACAAAAACTTCTACCCGCCCGAGAAACAGGTCGGCGCGTGGGGCATCCCCGACGAGGTGCTGCTCGACGGCGCCTTCTCTAAACTCGACTCGATGGCCCGCGACACGGCCAACCGGCGGCCCATCTTCTCGACCATCCTGACCATCACGACGCACCCGCCGTACAAGCTCCCGGAGTTCTCGAAGTTCAAGCCGACGACGGCCGACGAGGTCGATGCGACCTATCAATACGCAGACTGGGCCTTGGGCAACTTCTTTGACAGCGTTGCCACCCGCGACTGGGGCCGCAACACCATTTTCGTCATGTGCGGCGACCACGGGCTGTTCACCCGGAAAAGCCCAATCGACGTCGACATGAGCTACAACCACATCCCCTTTTTCATCCACGCGCCGGGCTTTTTGG
>JBGAWE010000234.1:0-6849 GCA_044227705.1 Saprospiraceae bacterium | reverse complement strand
GGCAGGACTTTTGACGAGCGGCACGACCCAGATCACGAAGGTCAACATTCGCCGACTGCGTCCATATATATACAACGACGCGGCCCCAAGTGGCCGGAAACTCTCGCCCGGCGCCCGCCTCTCCTTCTTTTCGGGCCACACAAGCTCGACGGCGGTCTGCACTTTTTTCGCGGCGAAGGTTTGGACGGCCAGCCATCGCGGCTCACGGCTGGCGCCGTTGGTCTGGTCGGTCGCGGCGACTTACCCGATGGTCGTCGGGTTTTTGCGGATGCAGGGCGGGATGCACCATTTTAGGGATGTGGCGACGGGCTACGCGGTCGGCGCGGCATTCGGCGTGGGCGTTCCTTTTTTGCACCAAAAACTATCGAGAAAGAAGTCAAGTCGTTGAAAGCCAGCGGGTTACTCCACCCGCTGCCAAGTCTGCGTCCGATAGAAAAAGGCTACGTAACCGCGCAGCTGCAACTGGTTAGGGTCGCCTTCCTTGAGCCAAAGCTCGCAGGTGTACCACTTGCCGTTCTCGGGGTCGAGGATGCGGCCACCCTTCCACATACCCTTTTTCGCGGCCATGTTTTCGAGGATGACCATGCCCATGACCTTCCGGCCCTTTCGCTCGCCGGGGCATTTTTCGCAGGTGCGGTCGGGCGAGTGCTGGAGGAGCTTCGTCACCTTGCCGAACAGCTTGCCGTCGGCTTCATAAATCTCGACATTGCTTTTGGGCTGGCCGGTGTTGTCGTCAATGGTCTTCCAAGTGCCGACGGGCGACTGAGCTTTGATTGAAATTGACACAAGGAGAAAAAGCGGAAACAGGATGTTTTTCATGACGATAGAAGTTTTTGGCAAAATCTGGCAACAGCCCGGACGGTAACTCACTTCGACCATTTCATCAAAAACTCGATGGCCAACAAAACCAGTGCGGCGGTGAGGAACCACTGAAACCAACTGTCCAGTTCGCCTTCCGCCTCCGCCTCGCGCTCCGTCTTTTCGAGCCGGTCGAGGTCGGCTTTCAAAGCGGCAGAGATTTCGTCGTTGCCCTGCCGGATGTCGAAGGCTTGCCCGTGCCCGGCTCGGGCGAGTTCGAGAAGGAGCTTTTGGTTGAGCTTCGACCTGACAATTTGTCCGTTTTCATCCCGCTTCATATCCGGCAGGCCGCCCTCGCCCTCGACGGGGACCTCCGCCCCCTCCGGCGTCCCGACCCCGATGGAGAAAATCCGGATGCCCGCCCCGGCCGCTTTTTCCGCGTCCTCGACCGCTTTTTCGTCGTGGTCCTCGCCGTCCGTCAAAAGGACGATGGCTCGTCCGCCGTGCCCGCTCCGCTCGAAAGATTGCTGCGCCAGCCGGATGGCATCGGCGATAGCGGTGCCTTGAGTTGGGGCCATTCCGGGGTTTGCGGCGCGGAGAAACATTGTGGCAGCCGAGAAATCATTGGTCAACGGCATCGACAGGTAGGCGTTGCCCGCGAAGACGATGAGGCCGATGCGGTTCCCGCGCAGCCTCGACATGAGTTTTTCGCAGAGAATCCGCGCCCGTTCGAGCCGGTTGGGCGTGACGTCGCGGGCCATCATGCTCTGCGAGATGTCGAGCGCGATGAACACGTCGAGGCTCCTTGTTTTCGACAGGCCTTTCACCTGACCGAGCCTCGGATTTGCCCAGCCGATTATGAGAAGGAGAATTCCGGCTGACAGAATGGCGTTTTTCAGCCAGACCTTTTTCTCTGAAAATTCCGGCACAAGCCGCCCGAGGGCCGTCGGCAGGGCGAACCTGGCGAGCCTTTCCTCCCTTTTTTTCAAAAAGAAAAGGACGAGCACGGCCACGAAAGGCAGCAGCAAAAGGGCGGCGAAATGCCCCGGGTGCTCGAAGTTGAACATCATCAGCAGGAAGTTTTTCGGGGGTGAAATAAAGGCGCGGCCGGATTCAGCCAGATGGAAAAGGCGGCCGTTTCCAAATTTGCCCCGATCAAAATTCCCCGATGCAATGACCGACCAACAGATTTTGAGGCTCTCGAAAGCCTTTTTCGCCCTCTGCCTCCTTTTCTACGTCGCATATGCCGCCCAGCTCGCAGCGAAGAATGTCCTCTATTTCGACGACGCCTACATGTATCTCCGCTACGCGCAAAACCTCTTGAGCGACGGCGTCTATGGCTGGAACACCGACCGGCCGACCTTCGGCTGCATCTCCGTGCCGTACACTTTTTGGGTCACTGGCCTAAAGGCCGCCGGACTGGAAAGGCTCGGGCAGGGTGCCATGCTGATATTGGCCAGCAGCTTTTGGGGCCTCGTCGCCATTGGCTCGGCCTTGCGCCTCGGTCTTTTTTGTGTGGAAAAAAAGGCCGGCGACCTGCCCCGCGCCCTTGTCTGGCTGCTGGTCGGGTTGGTTGCCGTCAACCCGCTGTTCATCAAGAACACGACCATCGGCATGGAGACCTCGCTCTCGATGTGCGCAAACCTGTGGCTCGTCAATGCGGCATTTGCTGCGCAAAAAAGAGGATTCTATGCACGGGGGATTTTTGTTTTGGTCTTTTCAGGCTATTTTGCCTATCTCGTCCGGCCGGACAATGGGATTTACGCCACGCTCTTCCCCGTCCTTTTCCTCTGGGCGAACTCGGCAGGGCTTCGCAAAACCATCGGCTTCTGCGCGGGGCTGTCCGCCCTTCTTGCCATCGATCTCGCCCTCAAATGGTGCTACTTTGGCAATCCGCTGCCGCTGCCCTTTTACCACAAGTCGGGCAAGGTGGGCGGATACCTGCTGCCTGAGCAGTTCGAGCCGTGCCGCAACCTCTTCTTCTTCCTCGCGCTGCTCGGCTGGCCTTTTTGGGTCGCGCTTTTCACCGTGCGCCGGGCAGATTGGCGGGTTGCGACGGCCTTCCTCGGGCCGCTCGGGCTGACGTTCGCCTTCTATTTCACCATCACCCAAATCATGGGTTTTGACTCGCGCTACTACTTCCCATCGACGGCATTCGTGTTGGCTCCGGTCTTTTTGTTATTGAAAAACCCTCCAGCCGTTTCGATGCGGCGACTGATGGCCGGGGTTCTTTTGACCGGGACATTGATGGCTTCGAGCTTCTTTTTGACCAAAATACTGCGCGACAAGCGGCAGGTCGTCCTCAAAACGGTCAGCGACGAGGAGCTTTTCAATGCGATGGAGGTCAGCATGCGGGTCCAGATTTTGGAAAACGGCAGCTCCGTGCAGAAGCTCCACGAAATCCTGCAAAAGCTGCCCAAGGGCACGGTCATCGCCGCCGGGGAGCACGGCCAGATGGCGGCCCGAAACCCGCACATCCACATCATCGACGTGTTCGGGCTGCACAACCCGGAGGTCGCCCTCGGCGGTGGATGGAACGACGGAGTTTTGGAAAGGGAAAAACCCGTCCTCGTCTGGCTCACCCATTTCGACAACATTGGGCTGAACCGTCTGATCCGTGCGGGCGAGCATTTCAAAAGGGACTACGCCTGGTACCCGAACTGCGTCAACTTCGGCGTGGCCGTCCGCCGCGACTCGCCTTATTTCGGAATGATTTCAAAAAAACTGGAGGGCATCGGCTGCGCCGCCGATTCGACCGGGCGGAACTGATCGACCGCTTATTTCACCGGCTCCAGCCGAAGCCTGATTTTCGGGTGACTAAACGAAAACGCCTCCAAAGCCGCCCGAAGTTGCCCCGTTTCCTCCGGTTTGGTGGAAAAGAAAACCAGTTCGTCGCCGCAACTGACCGCGTCGGGGTAGAGCCACGTTCCGACCTTTTCCCAGCTCGTCGGGATGGTCCGGGCGAACCAGTCCGGGTAGAGCGCGGCGACGGCGACGCCTTTTTCGCGGCAGTATTTTTCCATTGCCGCCGGGTCGCTGCGGGCCTCGGTTCTCAGGATGTCGGTCGTTCCGAGGCCTGCGAGGTCGATGAAATTCAGGTCGGAATAGAAGCCGATTACCCCGATGTCGTTGATGGCGAAGGGCTGGTCGGGGTAGTTTTTTTCAAAGAAGTGGAGCATCTCGAAGTGATGCTCGCGGATGTTTTTCATGCCAAGCTCTGTCCCCCGGATGGCGTAGCGGACACGGACCAGGAAGGGCGTCGAGATTATCAAGAGGAAGAAAAATAGGTTGGCCCGCGCCATTTTTTCCTCTGTTTTACCCAAAAGTTGGAAGAGGAACAACAGCCCGTGCGCCATGGCGAGGGTGACGAGGGCTGCCTCGAAGCGGAAAAGGTGGCCGGTCTTGGCAAAGAGCGCGTGCATCAAGGCGGTGAGGAATAGGAGAAAACTGCCCTTCCACAACCGCTTGTCGATGTCCTCCTCGGGTTTGAAAAAAGCACAAACTGCCGCGTTGAACAAGATGATGGCCCAAAGCAGCGGCGAAAGGTTGGCGACCTTTGAAAAAAGGCCTTTCAAGAAAAGGATCGGGCTGCCGAGCAGCGCTGCGTCCGTTTTTACCATGAGCGAGTTTGGCAGGAAAAAACCGCCCTGGAGGTGCGACCAAAGCCCAAAGATTGTCACCGGTAAGAGGGCTGGGACAGCGATGGCGGCCACCGCAGGCAGGCTTTCCCTTGCTGACCATCTTGCCGGCTTTAGGTCGAAATGCACATCATCATCCCCCTTCCAAATCAGCCAAGCGCAAAGGGCAGCGGCGAGGAACAACCCCTCGTAGCGCACAGCGCAAACCAACAGCACGACGGCGAGAAACCAAGTGATGTCCGACAGCCGGTGGATTCGAATCAGGCCGCAGCTCACACCGAAAAAGGTGAAAAACAGCAACGTCTGCAGCATGTGCTCCATCCCCATCAGCACGAGGTGAGCGAGCGGCGAGATGAACAGCATCGCCAAAAGCCAGCCCGTCCGCTGCCAGTTTTTAGGGAGGTTGCCGGCCACATTCACATATAGCCTGACCAGTGCCAGCCCGCACAAAACGTTGACAATCAACGGAATCCACGCCGACGAGCCGAAAATTTTCATCAAACTGGAAAGCACGACAGTCCACAAAATCGACGACGAGGCCGAGCAGAACTCGCCCGGGCGCATCCCCCAAGTTTGGTGGAAGGCCACGTTCTTGGCGATGGCGAGGTGGATGTACGCGTCGTCGAGGGCGTAGTTGAAGTGCCAGCCGGTCTGGCTCATGCCCCAAGCCGCGAGGGCGGCGATGGAGGCGAGGAAAATGGACTGGCCGAGCCAGAGGTTTTTCGAAATGCTCATCGGTCAGCGAATCAAGACCATCTTCCCCCAGCCCTTTGTGAAAAAGGAGTCGACCTGCTTGTTCTCGAACCGCTCGAAATCGGAGCCGTCAGCCTTTTTCGCCACGATTCGATAGAGGTAGACGCCGTTTGCCAATTGGTCGCCGAAGTCGTCGCGCCCGTCCCAGCAGAAGTCGCTGATGTGGCGGCCGGGGCGCAACGGACCGAACTCGGTCTCGGTCACCTCCCGCACGATTTTGCCCGAGACGGTCATGATTTGCAGCCGAAAACGCGCCGGGGTAAGCTCACCTGTCAACGTGTAGGCGAAACAGGTGCGCGTCGAAAACGGGTTCGGGTAGTTGAGCATCGACGAGACGGAGGACATGTTGATGACCTCGAAGTTCACCGAGTAGTCGACCGCGCCGCTCTGATTTCCTGTGATGTCGCGGCCTTTCACCCGAAGCTGATAGGTGCCGTCCTTGTCGAAGTGTGGCTTGAGGCGGACCTGCGCCTCATTCTTTTTCCCAATGTTTCCGGCCGAGGCCGGTATGAAAAGGGCGTTGGGGTCGCTGCCGTCGAGGTGGAAGGTCTGTTCCGTGCTGTCCGGCCATTTCACGGAGATGTTCAGCCCCGAGGTGTCGTCCATTGCCAGCCAGCGGTTTTCGTCGCGCAGCGAGATGAAGATCTCCGGTTTTGGGGAGATCAGGTCGCCGTTTAAGAGGTGTTGCCCGTCGAAGGTTACGTCGAGCAGCGGGTTCGTCCGGTCGCCTGTGACCTTGAAGGTTTTGATGAGGACATTGTTGAAATGCTCCCTTTCCGGCTGGTCGCCCGACGGGTTCACATCGAGCGTAAATTGTTGATTTCCAACCATTTGCCGCGTGTCAAAGGCTTCTTTTATAAGAATGGAGTCGCCGATGGGCAGAGCCTTTTGCCGCCGGTCGAGCGAGACGGCTTGGTTCGCCTCGTTGCGGATGGTGAAGCGCACGAGGACGGAATCCATCTCCCCGCCATCGATGTGGCGGAAGGTCGCGGCGACGTTCAGCGGCTCGCCCCGCTCCACCGAGTCCTTTGCAAAAAGGGCATGGGCCGCTGGGTCAACCGCCCCTTCCGGCATCGCCTCGAACAGGACGCGCAGCCTGTTGAGTGGCGGCGGCGTGTGCAGGGCGAGATCGCGGGCCTGCCATTCGAGGCGGATTTTGGGATAAACCCCCGCCGGGATGTCGTTCAAAAAGCGGAACTGGCCGGTCAAGTTGTCAATCAAAAGCGTGTCGCCGCCCGACTTTTTTATTCCAAAAAGCCGTAGGTAGCTGAAGTCCTCCGGGCTGTCGAGCGAGTCGGTGCGCCATTCGACGGAGGCCCAGTTCTTCGCTGGGCCGATGGGCGGCGTGGAGAGGCTGCCGTGGTCGAGCTTCAGCCACACGGGCGCGTGGAAGGGCGGCGATTCGGTCAGCGGGTCGGTCCAGGTTCCCTCCGCGGTTTGATAGCCTCCCCCCTTTTTGAACATGAGAAAATAGGGGTTCGCCACGCTGTCGACCGCCTGTTGCCGGATGAGCTTGGCCCCTTCTTTTTCCAAAATATGGAAGACGTTTTCCCCGAGGCTTATGCTGTCGGCCGCCCAGTCCTGCGGGCGGTAGTGGTTGCCGTCCTTGTCCTTGTTGGCGAAAAAGAGGACGTAGTTGCCCTTTTTCACAGTGTTCTTC
>JBGAWE010000233.1:0-7147 GCA_044227705.1 Saprospiraceae bacterium | reverse complement strand
TGATGGTCGGCGTGCCGCCCGCCACGCCGAGCGCCGTGATGGCGGCGGGCGAGTAGTTCGGGATGTTGACGCACCAGAGCTTCAAGTCGGTCGTGTTGCAAATGGGCTTGATTTTGTCCTCAATGTGGAGGTAGCCCCAGCAGGAGTTGCCCGACGCGGTGTGCTTGATGGTCGCCTTCACCTGCTTTCCGATGTGTGAGTTGTTGACGGTAGCGTTCGGGATGACCTGCCCGTTGGGCAATGTCAACGTAACGGTGTAGTCGTCGTAGCAGCCGTAGGTGCCCTCCAAAACCATGTCCGGCGTGATGGGAACCGAGCAGTCCTCATCGAGCGAAACCTGTACGTCATCGTTGCAGACGACCGATGACGGCGTGGAAATGACCTGGATGATTTTCGTAACCGACTGGACGCAGCCAGGGTCGTTCGCGCCGCTGGCCTTCGGAGTGCCGCCGTTGACGGTATAGACGAGGGTGTGCGAGCCGAGGCCGAGGGTGGCCGGGCTGATCGTCGTCACGGTGTTGCCGTCGATGGTCCACGTTTGCGAGACGAGGTTCGCGTCGCCCGGATTGCCCGACAGGGTGATGGTCGGCGTGCCGATGCAGTTGGGGTGCCGATGCAGGGTGATGGTTGGGGTGCCGATGCAGTACACGTCGCCATATGGGACAAGGATTTCCGGGTTCGGATAGGCGCAAGAGTTGCCGATGGTGAGTGCCGTGCCTGCTTGGTTCGTGACCGTCAGCGTGTACCCGAGCGCGTCGATGTGTATGCCGGTGATGGTGTAGGAGTTGGCACCCGTCGGTGTCAGTGTCGCACCGACCAAGATGGGTGTCGGAGCGGCGGGCGGGTTGGCCGACGCGGCCGAGTAGAGGCCGTTGACCGCAGTCACCGTCCATGTCTGCCCGTTCGGGGCGTTCACGGTGATGGTCTCGCTGAACTGACCGTTGACGAGCGTCGTCGCGTTGTTCTTGCAGACGCACGGGTCGGTGATGTTCGCATTGCAGTTGAAGGTCGACACCGCGATGCTGCCCGGCATGAGCGAGGTGCAGCCGCCCGCGACGTAGGTCGCAACGACGGTGTAGGTGCCGACCGCCGTCACGTTCGGGAAGGTGAACGCCGCGCCCGTGCCAGCGACCGGCGCACCGGTGTTGACCGCGTTGAGGCGAAGCTGGTAGTTCACCCCGACTTGCGAACCGGCGAGGCCGAGCGTCGTGTAGCTGCCAGCGCAATACGCGCCGACGCCCGTCATGGCGAACGACGTCGGAACCGGATTGACCGTGATGGTGAAAGTCTGTGCAACACCGTTGCAACCATTGGCCGCCGGAGTGACCGTGATGGTGGCGACGAGCGGGGCGGTCGTCGTGTTCAAAGCGACGAACGAGGCGATGTTGCCCGAACCCGAGGCGGCGAGGCCGATGGCCGTGTTGTTGTTCGTCCAGTTGTAGACAACACCGGCGACGGCGTTCCCCGTGAAGTTGATGGCCGTAGTGGAGCTGCCCGCGCAGAGCGTCTGGCTCGACACCGCGTTGACCGTCGCAGTCGGGTTGACGGTGATAGTGAAAGTGATGGGCCCGGCATTGCAGCCGTTGGCCGAGGAGTTGACCGTGATGGTCCCCGAGATGGGGGCCGTCGTGGTGTTCGTGGCGACGAAGCTGGCGATGTTGCCCGTCCCGCTGGCGGCGAGGCCGATGGCTGGGTTCGAGTTCGTCCAAGTGAACGTCGCGCCGCTCACCGAGCTGACAAAGTTCACCGCCGCCGTCGAAGCACCCGTGCAGACCGTCTGGTTGGCGACGGCCGACGTGATGGGCGTCGGGTTGACCGTGTAGGTATAAGTGATGGGCGAACCGGCGCAGCCGTTGGCCGAGGGCGTGACTGTGACGGTCGCCACTACCGGCGCATTGGTGGTGTTCACGGCGGTAAAGGCCGCGATGTTGCCCGATCCCGAGGCGGCGAGGCCGATGCTCGGCGTGTTGTTCGTCCAAGCGAAGGTCACGCCCGCCGGGGTGCCGGTGAAGTTGACGGCCGCCGTCGAGAAGCCGTTGCAGACCGTTTGGTTGGTCACCGTGTTGACCGTCGGCGTCGGGTTGACCGTCAGATTGACCACCTTCGAGGGGCGGCAGGTCGGGTCGGTCGGCGTCGGCGAGAGAATGCTGTAGATGAAATAATTGCCCGCCGTCGGGAAAGAGTTCGAGGCAGTGGCGATGGTGCCACCGCTGGTCAGGCCACCGTTCGGGACGGTGGCGAAGACGGTGCCGCCTGTGTACGGGTCGGGCAGCATAACCGTGCTGAACTTGAAGACGATGCCGAAAGTCACGCCCATGTTCAACAGGCCCGAGGCCGTGAACGTCGCGCTTCCGTTCTGGCAAATGGCCGGGGTGGGGGAGCTGGCCAGTGCGCCAATGGTCGGGCAGATGCCGCAGCCGCCGGGGCCGAAAAGGGTGAAGGCCTTGACCGTCGAGCAGCCCTGCGAGTTCGTGACCGTGACGGCATAGGTGCCGACGATGAGGCCGGTCTGATTCTGTTGGCCCTGCACAATGCCCGTGCCGACCCAGTTGTAGGTGAAGCTCGTGCCGCCAGAGACCGTCAGCGTGATGGAGCCGTCGGCCGAGACGCAGGTCGTCGGCTCACCATTGACGTTCGTCACGTTCGGCGTTGGGTTCACCGTGATGGTGAAAGTGACCGAGGTGCCCGAGCAACCGTTTGCAACCGGCGTGACCGTGATGGTCGCCGCGACGGGCGCGTTGCCCGTGTTCGAGGCCGTGAAGGAGGCGATGTTGCCCGAACCGGAGGCGGCAAGGCCGATGCTCGGGTCGGAGTTCGTCCAGTTATAGACGACACCGGCGACGGGGTTGCCCGAGAAGTTGACGGCTGCCGTCGAGGAACCGGCGCAGACTGTCTGGTTCGACACCGCGTTGACCGTAGGCGTCGGGTTGACGGTGATGGTGAACGTGATGGGCGTTCCGGCGCAGCCGGTCAGCGTCGGCGTGGCCGTGATGGTGGCCACGACAGGCGCTGTCGTCGTGTTGACAGCCGAGAAAGAGGCGATGTCGCCCGAGCCAGAGGCGGCGAGTCCGATGCTAGGCGCGGAGTTCGTCCAAGTGAACGTCGCGCCCGCTGGTGTGCTGGTGAAGTTGACAGCGGCGGTCGAAGCACCGTTGCAGACCGTCTGGTTTGCCACGGCCGTCGCCACAGGAAGGGGGTTGACCGTGATGGTCTGCGAGACCGTCCGCGAGCAGCCGCCGGAGGTGATGGAAACGGTGTAGGTCGTCGTCGTGGCCGGGGAGAGAGTGATGGCTTGCGTCGTCGCGCCGTTGCTCCACAGATAGGTGTAGCCGGTTCCGGCCGAGGCGGTCAACGTGGCAGAGGCACCGTTGCAGATGATGCCGTCATTGTTCGTCGTGCCGGAAGTTTCAACCACCGTGATGGAAAGGGCGGGCACAATGAACTCGTCGGCGCCGATGTCGGGCGTCGTCGCGTTGCGTGCTTGGCAGTCGATGTCGTTCGTGACCGACGGGAGGGGCGTGCCCGAGCCATCGGCGCAGAAGTTCTGCGCGGCAACGAGGTGCAGGTCGCTGTTCGAGACAAAAATCGGCTGCTGCGAGATGGAGTTGAGGTCGCGGCCGGTTTCAGCTTGCCAAGCGGCGAGGGTGAGGCGGTTCTGGCCGGTGCCGTTGTTGAGCGCACCGGTCACGCCGACCGCCGCGCCCGTGCCACTGACGTAGAGGATGTTGTTGCTCGACGTCAGGTTTTGGTAGTTGCCTGTCGCTCCGACATATCCGAGGCCGATGGCGACGTTGATGCCCGTCCCGCTGTTGCCGGTCGAGGAGAGGACGTTGTTGCGGATGTCCACGATTGGCTGGAAGCCGCCGACGGCGATGCAATAGTTCGACTGCGAGCCGGTCGTGACGGTCGAGGCCGAGAGCGAGATGGAGTTGTTCCAGATGCGCGTCGTCGAGTTGGGGCCGCCGCCGCAGAAGATGCCTCCTGCGAAGTCCGAGGCCGTGCCGTTGGCGAAGACGCCGCTGATCATGTTGTTGGAGATGGTGTTCGTCCCCGACAGGGCCGTGGCGATCGGGATGCCAATCGCCGAGAAGGTGCCGGTGTTGGAAACGATGCCGATTTGGTTGTTCGAGACCGTGGCGTTCGTCACCTCGTTGCCCACAAAGCCGGTCGTGGTGATGGCGGTCAGGCCGAGCGTGATGGCCCAGATGTCCGGCGAAGTTGTGTTGCTGATGCCCGAAATGGAGTTTCCGCTGACGGTGATGTTGTCCTCAAACCCGAGCCAGATGCCGCCGAGTTCGACGTTGTCGGGCGCGGCGGTGTCCATCTTGTTGAGGTTGACGACGTTACCGGTGTTCTTGACTCCGACGTTTGTCCCTTGCGTGTAGATGCCGTACTGAACCTTCGAGAAGTTGTTGTTTATGAACGAGTTGTTGTTGTTCCCTGCCCCGAGGCTTGCCGTCGAGATGCTCGTCGAACCCATGCCGATGCCGAACAGCGTGGCAAAAAGGGTCTGCTGCGAAACACCGACGACGTTGCAGTTCTTGATTGTGTTGTTCGTTGCGCCATTAAGCGGGACGGTCGTCGCCGTTTGCAGCCAGATCACCGCGCTGGCGGTGCTGGTGTTGGTGTTCGTCAGCGTCAGGTTGCGGGAGGCTTGCGAGAGCGGGCAGACCGTGTTCGCCGTGTTCGAGATGGAGCCGTCGAGCGTCACCCAGTCGGCACCGTTGAAGACGAAAAGGGCCGTCGCGCTCGAACCGGTGATGGTCGTTGCGGCCTGCGTCGTCTTGATGGTCAGTGTGTTGACCGACGAGGCGAACGGGTTGGCGTTGATGGTGATGGGGAATGTCTCACCGGCATAGTTTGCGTCGATGAGGTTGAACGTCACCGCGCCGCCGAGGCAGGCCGTGTTGTAGGCCGCGACGGCAGCCGTCAGCGTCGTGTAGTTGCCGCCAACGCCGACCGTGTACGCGCCGCTCAAAGAGGTGGCGAGAATGGTGTAGGTGTTCGGCGCGGCCGGATGTTGCGTGACGGTGTTGACGTCCGTCGCCACGACGCCGACCATGTTCGACGTGACGCGCCCGCCGTTGTCCTGCGCGATGACATAGTAGGAGACCACGTCGCCCGCCACCAGGCCGCCCATGTCCGCAGCGACGATGCTGAAGTTCCAGATGGAGTTCGTGGCCGGGCCGCTGACGAAGGTGCCTGCTTGCGAGAACCAAGTCCCGGCTCCTTTCCTGTAATAGATACGAGGGATGAGCGCGCCCGCGAGCGGGATGCCCGTCTGGTCGGTGATGTTGACGCCGTTTAGGGCCTGGTTGCCGGTGTTGCACGACGAGGCGAGCAGCGGGGTGTAGTAAATGGCCGGGCCGTTTTGGTCAGCGAGGACGAAGTTGCCCGCATCGGCGCCGATGTCGACCGGCGTGAGGCCGGAACGCACCTGATTGTCATAGTCGATGGTGATGGCAGGGAGGTTGTAGCCGCCCTGCTCAATCCCAGTCGCCGAAGCGGCCTGGATGTGCAGGTCGAGCGTGGCGGTGGTCCCGGTCGGGTTGATGAGCTTCGGGTCGCTCGAGATGGAGGCCCCATCCTGGCTCGTCGCGGCAATCCACGTCGGGAGGGTGAGGAAGTCCGTCACGTTCAGGATGCCGAGTGTTCCGCCCGTTCCGTCGACGTAGAGGTCATTGTGGTTGGAGATGAGCTGCGTGCTGGCCGACAGGTTGATGGCGTAGTGCTTGCCGGTGCCACTGGCGTTGGAGCGGGCGTTGTAGAAGATATTGTTCATCACCGTGTCCTGCGGGCCGCTGGACGAGCGGCGGAAGGCGAAGGTGCTTACCGCGCCGCTCGCCACCCCCGTTCCGCCGATATAGACGGTGTTGTTGTAGACACCCATGCTGCCGGTCGAGGCCTTCCAGATGCCGTTGATCTGGAGGGAGGTCGTGATGGGGTTGCCAGCGTCGTCGAGGCCGAGGCGCACCATGTTGTTGTGGCACATGATGTTGCCCGTGTTCGGCAAGAAAATGCCCGCCATGCCGCCGGTGGGCGAGGCGCAGTTGAAGCTGTGGACGAGGTTGCGCGACATCACCGAGTTCGGCTGCGGCACGAGGCCGGTGCCGACGTAGATGCCGTTGATCCAACCAGCCACTGCTGCGTTGGTGTTCGTCAGGGCGTAGACCTGGTTGTTCGAGATGTTTGTCCCACCAACGGCCGAACCCGTCATCGTGATCCCGACGATGGAGGCGGCGTTGTTGATGGCGACGTTCGCCCCGTTGGTCGTCAGGTTGAAGATGGTGTTGCCCGTGATGGTGTGCCGCCCGCCGCTCGCCTGCACGTTGATGCCGGTCAGCGAGGCGGTCACCCCGGTGTTGACGACGGCCAGGTTTCGGATGGTGTTGTTCGTGACGATGTCGTCGGTCGTCGGGTTCAATATCATGATGGCGGGCATGATGCCGTTCGTCTGCTGCTGGATGCTGTTGGCAACCGTGCCGCCGATGGTGTTGCCAGAGACGAGAATCTTCGACAGCGCGACCGGCTGCCCATAGATGATGCGGAAGCTGACCGTGCCGGTGCTGCTCGTTGCCACCGTGATGCCGCCGATTTGGTTGTTCGTCACGTTGATGATGCTCGGCGTAGCCCCCGTTCCATAGGCGATTGGCAGGAAGAACGGTGCCGTCGAGGTCGAGGCGAGCGTGAACACGATGCTCCCCGTCGCCGTCATCGAGCCGATGAGGTTGTTCGAGATGTTCGTGTTCCCGTTCAGGTGGCCGATGAGATTGTAGGCCGTCGACGTCGACGAACTGGTCAGGCTGATGTTCTGGATGGTGTTCCCCGTGATGTTGTTGAACAAACTGCCCGTCGCCGCCCCAGCCGAGGTCGAGATGCGCACCAAGCGCAGCGTCGGCGTGCCGGTCGTGCCTCCCGTGTAGGTCCAGGCCGTGCCGCCGCACTGCGGTGCCGAGCCGCCCATGAAGTTGTTGGTGATCTGGAAGCCGTAGCCCGCGACCGTCGAGGCGATGAAGATGGCCCCCTGATCGGTCGCCGACGTCATTGTGAACGTCCGGGCGACTGTCTGGTAAAAGCTGTTGTTGGTGATGGTCCACTCCGAGCAGCCCGCCACGATGTTGATGGCCGCGCCCGCCGTCGTGGAAGA
>JBGAWE010000232.1:0-7509 GCA_044227705.1 Saprospiraceae bacterium | reverse complement strand
CTCGTCGAGGTGGAGTTGTCGGGCCTTGTCCAAAAGAAGGTCGTCCCGCCGCTCGTCGAGCTGCCGCTCAACGCCACGGTCTGCGCCGTGCAGGTGAGTGCGCCGCTGGCCGTGGCGGTAGCGTTGGGCAGGTTGTTGTCGGAGTTGACGGTGGCCGTCGCCGTGGCGGTGCAGCCGGTGGCCGGGTTGGTGATGGTGACGGTGTAGCTCCCCGCTGTCGTCACGGTTGGGTTTTGGAGGCTCGACGAGAAACCGGGCGCCGACCAGGCGAAGGTGGCCCCGCCCACGTTCGTCGCCGCCGAGATCTGCACCGAGCCGACGGAGCAAGAGAGCGCGCCCCCCGTGGCCGTGGCCATCGGGGCCGTCGTGCTGCCGGTCACGGCGGTGGCGACGGCGGCAGTGCAGCCGTTGGCCGGGTTGGTGACGGTGACGGTGTAGCTCCCCGCCGTGCCGACCGGTGGGCAGGCCATCGAGGAGGAGAAGCCGCCCGGCCCCGACCACGAGAAGACGGCGTTGGGCACGTTGGAAGACGTAGCGCAGACGGTGGCCGTCGGAGTGACGCAGCTTATAGCTCCGTCCGTCGTGGCCAATGCCTGCGGCACCGTTCCGTTGCCCACGACGGTGGCCGTCGCCGTGGCGGTGCAGGCCGCCGCACCGCCGCCGGGGGTGACGGTGACGGTGTACGTCCCGGCCACTGTCACGGTCGGGTTCTGCAACGGGGAGGTGAAGCCGCCCGGCCCCGACCACGAGAAGGTGGGCTGCGTGGCGTTGGTCGAGACGGTAAGGGTCGCCGAGGGGTTCTGGCAGGTGATGGTGCCGCCGTTGGCCGCCACCGTCGGCGGATTCTTGACGACGACGGTGATCTCGGCCGTCTGGTATTTGCCGCAAGCGGCCGACACCGTCACCTTGTAGGTCGTGGGCGTCGAGGGTGTCACCGTGATGTCGGCTGCCCTCGGCAGGTTGTCCGACCAGTAGTAGTTGTAGAGGCCCTGCGTCCCCGGCGGGGTCGTGGCGGTTAGGGTGACGGACTGGCCGTTACAGATGGTGGCGCTGGGCGAGGCGGTCACCTGCAGCCCCACCACGTCGGTGCAAATGCCCGACTGCTCCACTTGCAGGAACTCGTTGTACTCGTTCGGCGCGAGGTCGGCGTAGAAGCGCAGCAGCGCCTTTCGCGGAACGGGCGTGTTGTTGGCCGTCTTGGTCTTTATCTCGACGGCGATGACGCCCGCCGACGCCGACGCCGGCGTGACCTCCAGCCAGGTCGGCATGGTCGATCCGTCGGCGTTGACGACGTGCCAAGCGCGGTTGTTGTGGAAGATGAGCGTGGCCGTGGCCGGGTTCGGGCCGAAAAGTTGGATGTTGTTCGACAGGCTGAACGTGACGTTCTCCTTCTCGACGAGCTTCGTCACAGCACTGGTGCCGCCCGCCTGGAAATACTTCCCGGCGTTGTTCCCCCCGCCGACCGGTGCCCAGACCACGTTGAAGCTCGTGTAGTGGTCGGCCCCTGCGTTGTCGAGGTGCTGGGCGCGGATGGTGATGCTGTCGTTCTGCGACTGCTCGAAGCCGCAGTCGTAGCCGTCGCCCGATAGGTCGCCGTAGGCGGTGAAGAAGCCGCTCAAGTTGCTCGGCTCCGTCCATTGCTTGCTCATGGCGGAGATGGTCTTCTTGTAGTTGCCTGTGGTGGGGAAGAGGAGCTGGACGAAGGTGGATGTGTCGAAGTGGTAGCTCCCTGCCGCTGGGTTGGGCAGCTCTATCTGGTGCGAGCCGCCCGCCTGATAGGGGCAGTCAGGCTGGTTCATGTATTCGTCGAAAGTGACGAAAGTCGTCGTCGTCGTGACGGTTTGGCAGGAGAGTGAAATATGGAAGGAAGGATTGCCCGTCTTCGTGTCCTTGTCGACGATGAGGTAGTAGATGCCGGTCTCGAGCACCGCGTCGAGCGTGGCGTCGCCCGGCCCCACGTCGGTCCCGGCGTAGTCGATGCAGTCCTCCCCGCAGACGTTCGAGAAGAGGAACATCCCCATGCGCTGCGCCGGGTCGTCGGCCTTGAGCTTGAAGGAGACCTTCTGGGGTTGCGTCACCTCGACGCGGAAGAATGCCTCGCCCCCCACATAGGTTTGCACACCGTCGTAGCACGGATAGCCCGCGCCGCCCTTCGCGAAGTGGGTGTCGGAGTCGATGCCCGCATCAACCGTCCCCGCAAGGTCTGTCGTACCGCAGGGCAGTGGCGGCACCCCGGCGGGCGGGCACTTGCCCGTGGGGAAGATCTGGAAGTTGCTGTACGAGTCGTTCAGCGGCCCGACGAATGCGACGTAGAAGAATGGATCGACATGGCAGCCCACGCGCCCCCCCGCGCAGTTGGGCAGCGACCCGTCTGGGTCGTAGAACTTGGTGGTGCTCCCCGGCGAGCAAGTTGCCACACACTCCGCGCCGTAAGCGCAGGGGAGGATCGCCGCGCCCGCCGACTCGGCACCGCCAGACCTGGCGTCGACCTGATACTCGTTGTGACACTGCATGACGAAGCACCGCGTTGCGCTGCCCGGGGGCGGCTCCCAGAGGACGAACTGATCCTGCGTCGGCTGGTCGTTGTAGAAGACATAGATGTTGCAGTACAGGTCGTCCGGCACGCTCCCTCCGTAGGCCGCCTGCACGCAGCACATGTCGCGCAGGGCACCGGGGATGCGGTCAGAGAGGCCGAATTTGCCCGTGCGCGGCTCCGCCCGGTAGATGAGTGTCCCCCCGAAGTCGCAGATGCTGAAACAACCGTCAAACTCCGCCGAGGTGTACAGGGCGCAGCGGCCGGCGGCGGGGCTTTCGTACTTGCCCCCAGTAGGCAGACAGACCTGGTAGGGGCCTGGCAGGTTCGAACAGTCGGCTCCCGGCGGCTGCCGCCAGATGCACAGGTCGTCGAGGTAGAAGTCCATGGCGGTGTCGTCGCCGGCGTAGAAGTCGACGCCGGCCAGTTGTAGCAGGTTGGTGTTGTCCCCGATGCTGAACTGCCACTGCCCGACGTAGGCGTTGTTAATCCAAAGCTCGGCCCGGTCGGTGTTCAGGTCGATTATCTGAACGACGTTGAACCAGTTGCCGAGCGGGGTGTAGAAGGTCGCCAAGGGCGGGTTGTCGCCGTTGCCCACGACGAGGCTGCCCTGCCCCGAGCCGTTGTTGTTGAAAAAGACGTGGTAGGCCCAGTTGGCACCGTTTCCGCTGGCATCGGGCCATTTGTGCAGCACGTTGAAGTAGCCCTTCTTGTTGCTCGGCACAAGCATCCGCCACGACATCCGGTAGCGGCCCGTCGTGAAGCCCGGCGTGGTGTTGGCGTTGCCCTCGCTGAAGCTGTAGATGAGGTCGGGCGCTGCGGTGGCGTTGTACTGGAAGCGGGCGTACTTGTTGCCTGAGTTGCCCGAGTTCGTCACCAGCGCGTCGCCGGAGCCGGTGCCGACGAAGTCCCATCGCCGCCATCGGCTCGACTGCGGGTTGAGGGCCTGGTTGTTGTTGTAGTTGCCGAAGTCGTCGCACCAGTACTTCTCGCCCGTCGGCATATCGCCCGATGCCTCGAGGCAGTTGCAGGCGCAGTCAGCCTTGACGGTGTAGCTGCCCTGCTGGCTGCTGTTGTAGCCGTCGACGACGAGGTAGTAGGTGCCCGCGTCGAGGTTCACGTCGATGCTCTCGAAGTTGATGCCCAGGCCGACGTTGTCCTCGACGCTGTAGGCCTTCAAGAAGGGCGTCGTGCAGCTCGTGAGCAGCATTAGGTCGAGGTCGATGCCCGGTGTGGTGATGGTCATCAACAAATGCACGCTGCTCCGCGCCGTCAGCGTCAGCTTGTAGAGGCGGTCGGGGCCGTCCATGGCCGCCGTGGTGGGCAGTGTCGGGTAGTCGGCCAGCACGAAGTCGTTGCCCTGGCCCACGGTCGAGTGGGTGAACGTCGAGCCGCACGACATCGACGTGAACACGTCGCACTTGCCCAGCGACGACGGCGCGGCATCGGCCGTGCTGTCGGGCGGGGCGGCCCCGGCAAGGCTGTCCTTGTGGTTGAACCCGGCCAAGATCTGGCTTTGGAAAAAGAGGAGGGCGCAGAGGCGCAGCCCGGCGGAGGTGATTGTTTTCATGAACGGAGGGCATTGAAACGTGAGCGAATCGGCCTTCCCGGGGTTGGCGGTTTTATGGCGAGCGGTTGGCAAACGTAATCAGCGTCCACACATGCGAGCGAATCCGCGCTCATTTCTACCTATTTGGGTATAGAACCCGGCTTGCCCTTCCCCGGCTCACCTCTTCAACGCCCGCAGCCGCGCCTCGACCGCCGTGTCGCCCGGCTTGAGGCGCAGTGCCGCCTCGTAGTTCCCGATGGCGAGGCCCGTCTGCCCCACACGCGCCTGCAGCACGGCGTTATTGCACAGGTCGGCGAAACGGGCCTCCAGTTCCCGAGCAGCCACGCCCACCATACTCGCCACGCGCTGGTCGGGGCTGATTATTTGAGCAGCCTCCAACTCGATGACGGCCTCCCGAAGCGACCCTCTTTCATAAAGCGATTCCCCGGCCTTGACGTGGGCAGCCACTTTTTGCCATTCGTCGCGGCGTCGGTCGGTCGAATCGCGCAGGGCGGCGTCGGTTCCGGCTTGCGCCGAGATTTTCCACAAAAGGCCGATGGCCTCGTCGTATTGTCCGTCCACCTTCAGCCGCTCGGCAAGGTTGCGCTGCGCATCGAGGGCGTTTCGGAAGACCTCCAGCCGCGCCCGCTCCGCTTTTTTGTATTGAAAAAAAGCAGCGGCGGAAGCCGCGATGGCCACCACCGCCAGCCCGCCCGACACGATGGCGATCATCACCGCCTTCCGCCTTTTTCGCTCCTCAGCCTGCGCCTTTTTTTCCGCTTCGCGGGAAATGCGCTCCGCCTCCGCCTTCTCCCAAACCTCCCGGCTTCGCAGAATCGGGGGCAAAAGCGTGTCGTGGGCCAGTTCAAAATAGTTCCCCGTCTCGCGCACGTCGCGACGCAGCAGCCGCGCGTCGGCCAGCAGGGCGAGCGTCGCCGGGGCCACGCCGTGCGCCTGTTCGATGGTCGCCTCGTCGACGGCGACGCGGCGGCCGCTCACGACGAGGTGGTCCTCGACGAGGCGGCGCGCCCGCTCCCTTTCCTGTTCGTCGGCTATCTGGGAAAGGGTCATTTCATAAAAACTGCCCAAAATCGCCTCGATACCCGCCTCTCCCCCATAGAAATCGGGGGTGACGACGAGGTTGGATTTGGCTGAATCTCCCATCTCCAATACTCGCCGCTCGACGTGTTCGCAGACCAGTTGAAGTTGAAAGGTTTCTACTTCCTTGCCCGTCTGGCTCGGGCCGTCGAATGGCGCGGCCTGTCTTTTTTTACTCAAAAAATCCAGCACCTGTCCGACCGCCGCCGCCGACCAGCGAAACGAGGGCGAGGCAAAATCGCCCACCTCCCTCGGCTCGGCGGCAGGCAGCTCGATGGCGTCGCGGGCCTGCTCGGGGGCGAGGCCGAGCAGCTCGAAGCGGTTGCGGAGGATGGACGGGATCTCGTCCGAGAGGTCGTGCAGGCAGTGCAGCAGGTCGGAGCGGATGGAGAGGACGATTTTGACCTTCGGCGGTGCCTCCAGTTCAGCGGCCTCCGCGTCGGTCAGGGTCCCGGCGGCAAGCTTTTGGCGGATCGCCTGCCGGATTTTTTCGGGCAAAAACTGGTTGGCCACGTCGGCCAGTTGTCTGACGAACTCGGCCCGCCGCTCGGGCGAGTAAAGGGTGAAGACCTCCTCAAACTGGTCGAAGACGAGCAGCGGCGTGCCGCGCCGTTCGCGGTTGTAGCAGCCGACCGCCTCCCACAGCAGCGACCCCGGCGGCATCCCCGGGAGCAGGGCGCCGATGGCCTGCTCCTCGAGCGGGTCGGCCGTGCGGTTGAGTCTGATTTTGACCAAATCAAAGGGGGAAAAGCGCAGCCTCGGCGCCAGCCCGGCCTGTAAAAGGGAGGTCTTCCCCATGCCCGACTTCGAGAAAAGGGCCACCAGCGGCTGCGCCATGACGAGGTCGTGGAGGGCCTTCGCCTCTTTTTTCCGTCCGTGGAAGAGCAGCTCGTCCTCCTCCCGGAACGACTGCGGGCCGGGGTAGCGGTAGTTCATCGGTCAGGTCGTGAGGTTTTCCAAAAGCTGTTCGACGAAGCCCTCGAGCTGCTGCGCGACGTGCCGCAGGGCCGAGTCGCGGTCGTCCCACTCGGCCACCGCCCGGCGCCCGCGCGGCAGCACCGTCGGCAGCTTGGCGAAGACAGCCCCCTCCCACTGGCAAGGTCTGACGAGGACGGGGCAGACGAGCGCCTTGCCTTCGCGCAGCGGTCCATCGCGCGGAGGAGCTGTTGCTCATAGAGCTGGTCGTTGGCCAGCAGGTCGGCGCTGACGAGCATCAGGACGAGGTTGGCGCGGTCGAGCTGCTCGGCCGCTTGCTCGTCGGGGCCATGCCGGGGGCGGTCAGGCGTGCGCTCGTCCCACGTTCGATGGCGGCCCCTTTTCAATTGGGCGAGATGTTTCTGTCGAGTGCGTCCTTGAAGTCCGCGTCGGCCTCGTCAGCAGGTAGAAGACCTGATGGGCTTCTGCGCCGCCGCGCCGCCGTCGGGTTTTTCCTGTTCTGCGCCAAGGCGCTGAAGCTCCCGCGCGAAGCCGGTCGCGTCGAGCGGAAGGGAAGTCCATGCGGTACTGTTTTTTAAAAAAGAGCATGGTCGAGCGGGCCAGCCCTCCCCTCCCCTGCTCGGCACGAGGACGGGCGCGGCCGTGTCGTCGTCGGCCTTGAGCAGCGTCTGGGGAGGATGCGGAGGTGCCACTGCTCGAAGTCGAAGCCGAGGAAGATGACGACCTTGTCGGCCTGCATCTCTTTGAGTATGGCGCTCGGTATGGCTTCGTTGTGCTGGATGACGTCTTGCACGAAATGGAGCCGGTCGCGCTCGGTGAGGACGAGCGAGTCGGTGTCGGCCACCGTGCCGAAGAGGTTGTAGACGAGCGGGCAATCGGCCCTCGGGTCTTCGAGGGGTTCCTGTTGGCGGCCTTTTCGGAAGCTGTAGTGGGCCGTCCGGTGCTCACGGAAGGCGGCCTTGAGGGAGGCGGCGAGGGAGGCGTCGGGGGCGGTGTTGACGAAGAGCGGCACCGGCAGCTCGGCCAGCAGGCGGAGCAACTCGTTGGGTTGGCGGGCGTTTTTTTTGTAGAAATCCTCGGTCTCCTGCCGTAGCCGGATGGCGCCGTGCGCCTGCTGGAACTCTGTGGCCACGAAGAGGAGGCTGGCCGCGTCCTCTTTTTCGACGGGGTTGCCCGCCGCTTCGAGCAGGGCGGCGAGGTGGAGCGAGAGGCCCGTCGTGAGCGGCACGTCGGCCCCGCCGCGCTCGTAGGTCGAGGCGCCCGCGCCGAGCAGGAAGAGGCACTTGCCCTTCGACAGCGCCCAGAGGAGTTGGTCCCATTGCTGCTCGTCCATGTCCGTTTCGGCGTCGATTTGTTCGCAAGGGTAAACAGGAACAGGGGTTTGTCGCCGCCG
>JBGAWE010000231.1:0-7105 GCA_044227705.1 Saprospiraceae bacterium | reverse complement strand
GTCGTCTTTCCGCTGCCCGTAGAGCCGACGATGGCCAGCGTCTGGCCAGGGTCGATTTTGAAGGAGACGTTTTTAAGAATCGGCGTGTCCTCCACGTACTCGAAATCCACGTTCTCGAAACTGACCTCGCCCCGGAAGCGGTCGGGAGAAAACCGGCCCGAGTTCTTCGTCACCTCGTCGCTCTCCAAAAGTTTGAACACGCGCTCGGCGGCGATGAGGCCCATCTGGAGGGTGTTGAACTTGTCGGCCAGCAGGCGAATGGGCCTGTAGAGCATCGAGATGTAGAGCGGGAAGGCGATGAGCGTGCCGAGCGTCACCTCCTGCCGCATCACGCCGCCCGCGCCGTACCAGACCATGAGGCCGAGCGAGACGGCCGAGATGATGTCGACGACCGGGAAGAAGACGGCATAGGCGTTGATGCTGTCCAGGTTGGCGCGGGTGTAGTCGCGGTTGATTTTTTTGAACCGCTCGGCCTCCTGTTTTTCCGCGTTGAAGATTTGGACGACGCGCATCCCGCTTATCCTTTCCTGCAAAAAGGCGTTCATCGCGGCGATGTGGTTCCGCACCTTTTCATAGCTCTTCCGCACGGCCTCTTTGAAAAAATAGGAGCCGAGGATGAGCAGTGGGAAGACCGAGATGGTGATGAGCGCCAGTTTCCACGAAAGGAAGAGCATGAAGCCGAGCACCGAGACGATGTTGAGCAGGTCGGATATGATGGTGATGGAGCCGTCGGCGAAGATGGTGTTGATGGCCTCCACGTCGTTGATGGTGCGCGTGGTCGACTGGCCGACGGGCGTGCGGTCGAAGTAGCGCAGGTTGAGCGAGTTGATGTGGTTGAACGTGCGCACCCGCAGGTCGCGGATGACGGCCTGGCCCATCCAGTCTGCGTTGAACAGGAAGAAATAGCGCAGCACGACCTCGGTGATGAGGGCCGCGAAGATGGCGATGAGCATCTTGTTCATGCCGGGGACGTCGCCGGTCATGACGTGCTCGTCGACCATTTTTTCAATCAAAAAAGGCCTCAAAACGGAGAGGCAGGCGAGCACGAGCGAGAGCGTGATGGTCAGCCGCAGCGTCTTCCGGTAGGGCCTCCCGAGCTTCAGCACCTTCGAAAGGAGGCCGAGGTCGAACTTCTTTTTCTTGTCTTGATTTTCTGCCATGCGCCGCGAAACGTGATTTTCGCCACAAAGTTGACGCGGCCTTCAGGCTTCAAAAAATCAAATGCCCGAAGCCGGGCATCAGTCCACAAAACGATGGTAGAGTTCATCAGCGCAGTCTTGCAGGGCGTGTCCGTCTGGCTCGTCGTCCGGCGCAACATCCTCGCCTTTCCGACGGGGCTGGCCGGGGTCTTGCTGGCCGTGCCGGTCCTTTTTTCGGGTAAACTTTATGGCGACATGGCGCTCCAGCTCTTTTTCGGCGCGATGCAGGTTCACGGCTGGCTGGCATGGAAACAGAGCGAAAAGGCCGTCGACGAGCGCATCGCCGTCCGTCGCCTCACGCCGCGCGGCTGGCTCCTGACCGTTGTCGGGACGGCCCTCGGCACCGCCGCGCTCGGCTTTTTTTTGAGAGAGAACACCGACTCGCCACTCCCCTGGCTCGACGGTTTCACGACGGCGGCCAGCGTCGCCGCGCAGTTTTTGATGAACCTCCGCTTTTTGGAAAACTGGCCCGTCTGGCTTCTGGTCGATGTGCTCTACGTCCCGATGCTCCTGTCTCGCGGGCTGTTTTGGATGGCCGGGCTTTACACGGTCTTCCTAGGGATGGCCGTCGCGGGCTGGCTCGAATGGCTGAAAAAATCGCGTCTGCTCGGCGCGGTAGGCGCAGGCGAGGCATGATCGAAAAAATTCAAGCCAGCCCTTTTCCGCGCCGCGATTCGTCCAACGATGCCCGCCATTTGCCACATATCCGACAAAAAACAGTCCCTCCCATTGCGCCTCGTTCAGGGGGCTGGCTACCTTTGGCCGACTAAACTACTCATCCGCCTCACGGTCATTCTTTCACCTTTCAAATTTTCTCAACCGTGAATTCAGAGAGAAACTACCAAGCGGAGGCTCCGCAAACCCATCCGCAGCCCGCGCCCGAACCGGCAATGAACGCTGGCTCGTCGCTTGACAAGTTCAAATCCGACGCCCTCTCCTCTGGTTATTTGGGGGATGTCAAGGGTGGTGGGGTCTATTCGCCAGTCATCCTCTTCGACTTGAAGAGTTCCTGTGGACAGGTCGCTCCGCAGTGATTTCGACCGTCGCCGGCCTCGGTGTTGAAAGAAAAAACCACCCATCGATAGCGATGGGTGGTTTTTTCTTTTGAGGTGGTGGCGTGAAAAAAGAACCTCAATTCTTCGCCGCCCCGCTGAAAATCCGCCCCCAGCGGATGCGCTTGAGCAGGCCTGGCCCTTTGCGGTCGGCATAGGTCTCGGGCGCGCGCACCGACATCCAGACGAAGAGCGGCTTGCCCACGATATGGTCCTCGGGGACGTAGCCCCAGACGCGGCTGTCCTCCGAATTGTGCCGGTTGTCGCCCATCATCCAGTAGTAGTCCTGTTTAAAGGTGTACTCGGTGGCCTCTGCGCCGTTGATGAAGATTTTGCCGCCGCGCACGGCCAGTTCGTTGCCCTCGTAATGGTGGATGACGCGGGCATAGAAAGCGATGTTTGAGGGCGAGATTTTGACCGTCGCCCCGGCTTTCGGGATGTAGATGGGGCCGAAGTTGTCCATCGTCCACGTCTTCGTGATGCTCGTGTCCTTTGGGAAGATGCTGAACGGGTGGCTGTTCGGCAGCGGGAACGGGACCACTTTCGCTCCGCCGCCCAGCGCGTTGATTTTCGCCACCTGCGACTGGTTGAGGTTGAACACCCGCGCCTGCAGGCTGATGTCGTTCATGTTCACCCCGAGGTTTTCCAAAAACTTGTAGCCCACTTCCGGCGAGACCTGGTAGCTCGACTGCACGCCCGGCGGGTTGGGCGCGGCCGTGCCGTTGACGTAGAGCTGCCCGTTGCGCACCGATAGGCTGTCGCCGGGCAGGCCGACGCATCGCTTGATGTAGTGGTCCTTCTTGTCGACGGGGCGCGTGACCAGCCCGGCGCGCTTCATCATCTGGATGTCGTCGGCGAAGCGCGGGTCGCGGCTCTTTTCGAGGCCCCAGAGGTCCATCTGCGAATACGTCCGGCCGGGGGTGACGTAGACCGAGTCGCCCTCCGGGAAGTTGAACACGACCGGCTCCATGCGGTCGATTTTTTCAAAAGCGGGCAGGCGGTGATAGCCGAGCGAGGGCTTTTTGAGATAAGACTCGCAGCCCAGCAGCGGCATCTGGTTGTGGACGAGGGGCAGTTGGGCCACCGTCATCGGCAGGCGGATGCCATAGTTTGCTTTCGAGACGAAAAGGAAATCGCCGACCAAGAGCGACCCCTCCATCGACGACGTCGGGATGACGTATGCCTCAATCAGAAACATCCGGATGAACGACGCGGCGAACACAGCGAAGACCAGTGCCTCCGTCCACTCCCGCACGACGCCCTTTTTGTACGGACTGTTTTTCACGAGTTTTTCGAGCGCGCGGGTGTCCTTTTTGGCGGCGGCCTCCTCGATTTGGGCCTGATATGCGGCCTCTTGATGAAGAATGGGGCCGTTGTAATTCGCCCCCGATTTGTCGGTCTTCCAAAAGGCGAAGGGCGCCCAGATGACGGCCCAAGCCTCATCGGCGAAGCCGAGTTTTCCGAAAGACCGGACGAGGTCGACCGCCATGCCGCACCAGATGAAAAAGTTGACGACCGGGAAGAGCATCCAAAGCGCGTAGCTCGGCTTGCGGCCTATGAGCTTGGCCCACTCGGAGAAGTTGACGCCCGGCACCCACGCCTTCGACGGCTCGACGCCCGCCTTTTTGAACAGCGGGGCGAGGGTGAAACAGGTCAGCAGGTAGGAGACGAGGAGGAAAATCAGGACGCTCATGTTTGGTATGCGGAATGCTGAATTCGGAATGCGGAATTGTCGGGAGGGTTGGTTGCGGGCGGGTTTGATTTCTTACAAAACCAATCAATTCGCCCCTGCCGCCCGCCGCTTCCGACGGGTCTTGAACATCTCGACCACCTCTTTCTCGTCCAGAAAGCCCGCCTCCGTGAAGTTGTAGGCGACGAACTTCTTGATGTCCTGGTAGTCCTTGCTGCGCTTGTCGGTGAAGCGTTTCAGCAGGCCCGCGACGAACTTCATCGACACCTTCTCGATGCTCTGGTTGAAGTGCTGGTTGGCGAACAGCGTCATGTAGAGCTGGAAGATTTTCCAGCTCTCGAAATAGTCGCCGTAGTCGGCCGAGCGCAGGCCCTCGATGAGGCGGAGGAAATACTTGAGGACGAGCTGCCGCAGGTTCTCGTTCTCGACAGAAAGCCCCTCGTGCCCGAGGTAATAGGACTTGACCGACTCGATAACGTCGGGCGAGACGTAGCCCTTCGTGTGGATTTCGTCGGCGAGGCTGTAGAACTCCGTCAGCTTGTCGGCGATCTTCTTGTCGAGTATGGCCGACACGCGGCGGTCGCTCTCCTCGCCGAGCGGCAGGCCTGCTTTGTAAAGCTCGAGTTGGAAGGTGAAGAACTTCTCGACGAAGCGCGGCATCTCCTTCCGCGCCGAGTTGAAGACCTTTTTGAGTTCGGCCAGCTCATCATCGTCGTGGTCGAAGAAATTGGCGAACAGCGAGAGCATCTCCTGCTGCTCGTCGGTGCAGTGAAAGTCCGGGTTGGTGATGAAGGCCCGGATTTTCGGGACGAGCGAGGTGTTGTCCACCCCCTTTTCGATGCGCTTGACGATGAACTGGCGCAACGCCGACCAGCCGGCCTTCATCTCGCCCAGCCCTGTCGGGAAGTCGGCCGAGAAGTAGATTTCGTTGCGGAACTGGTTGGCGTAGCGGTTGTAGGCGATTTCGCGGTCCTTCTGGTCGCGGTACTTGTCGAGCTTCTGGCTCTGGAGGAAGAAGCGGATGCGCTTGTTGTCGATGAGCGACATGAGGCTCGTGATCCATATGTCCGACGAGAGCATGAAGCCGATCTGGATGGTCTGGCCGATGCGCTTTTTGAGCTGCTCGAAGTTGGCCGAGTTGCAGATGGCGAGGAGCACCTGCTTGAAGTGGTCGTTCGGCCGGACGTACTTGAACTGCGGGCTGATCTCCCCGCGCAGCACCGACCAGCCGAGGACGCGCGGCAGGTAAAGCCCCTCAAAATCTGCCTCGAGCAGCCGACGCTCGAACGCCTCGAGCTGCAGCGGTGCCTCCGCGCTGACGAGGTGGTGCGCATCGGAGATGGCCGGCTCGTAGGCCTGCGCGAGATTTTTGTAAAGCTCCTCGTCCTCTTCTTCGAGATACTGTGCGAGGATGTCGGAGGCCTGGATATGCTGCGCGATGGCATCGAGGTGCTGGGCGTAGCGGTCTTCTAACTTCAACATTTTCGGTCTGATTTACAGGTTTTTGCTCAAAAAAAGGCCCTTAAATAAATCGAAACCTGGCAGCGCAACAAAGGCCCTGCCAGGTTCGACAAACAAACAATTAGGAAACAGTGGCGAATGTAGAACGCCCCGGAACTTCCTCCGATAATTTTTTTCAAGCCTCTGCGGCGGCTTCCGTCGGCTCGGCAGCGGGCGCCTCGGCAACGACCTCGGCGGCTGCCTCAACGACCGGCTCGGCGGCGGCGACCACCTCCTCGACGGCCTGCTCGCTCGCGTGCTCGACGACCTCATCAAAGGCTTGTGCGGCAGCCTCTTCGACGACGGGGGCCGGAACCTCCTTCACCTTCTTCGGCTGGACCTTGCCATTGATGGCGACCAGTTGGGCCTGCCGGGCGGCGTAGGTCTTCTGCGCCGCGGCCTCGACGGAGCCTTCCTTCACGGAGAGCCACGCGGCCAGTTTCTCCTCGGCCTGCTCAACGGTGAGCGCGCCCTTCTTCACGCCCTCCATGAGGTGGCGGCGGTAGAGGACGCCCTTGTAGCGCAGGATGGCGCGAACGGTGTCGGTGGGCTGGGCGCCCTTCGAGAGCCATTCGTAGGCCGAGTCCGCGTTGAGGGAGATGGTGGCGGGCTGGGTGAGGGGGTTGTACGTGCCGATTTTCTCGATGAACCTCCCGTCTCGCGGGGACCGAGCGTCGGCGGCAACGATGTGGTAAAAAGGCGCTTGTTTGCGTCCTTTGCGTTGCAGGCGCAGTTTGACTGCCATGTTGTTGTTGAATTTTTTGATGAAAAATCCCGCCCGGCCACCTTGCACGCAAGCACCGGGCGCATAAAGCGGCCGCGAAGGTAGCTCGACAATCGCCTCTTTCACCCCCCCGAACTGGCCAAAAACTTTTTTCGAAGCATGAAAAATCTTTTCCGCGCCGCGCTGGCCGCCCTATTCTCTCTCCTTCTCGGGCAAAAAGCCTTCTCGCAAGACCTCTCCGGCATCATCAACAGCTACGCAAAAGTTACGGCCATCGATACCTGCACGGGGCAACTGACCGTCTCGACGACGGCGGGTTTTCAGGTTGGCGGGGCGGTGCTCTTGTGGCAGACCCAAGACGGGACGCTCAACTCGGGCAACAACAGTAGCTTCGGCTCCTTTGCTACCTTCGGCTTCATCGGAGCTTGCGACGAAAACGAGGTGGCGGCCATCACCCCGCCGTCGAGCATTTTTTTGAAGAACAACCTTGTCAACAAGTTCAACTTGGCGGGCGGCTCTGTCCAGCTTGTCAGCTACCCGAAGTTCGACTCGGCGACGGTCGTCGACACCCTTTTCGCCCAAAAATGGGACGGGCAGACAGGTGGCATGCTCGCCATCTCCGCCAAAAAAATCGTGCTCAAGGCCCCGCTCATGGCCAGCGGCTGCGGCTTCCGGGGCGGCGCGGCGACCTCGCCCGGCGGCAACAACTGCAACTGGGCCATCCCGCAGAGCGACTATTTCTACGACATGAACAATTGGCGCGGCGCGATGAAGGGCGAGGGAATAGCCCAGACATTACCTGGCAAGGAAGCGGGGAAAGGCGCAATGAGCACCGGAGGTGGAGGGGGGAACGACCACAACTCGGGCGGCGGCGGCGGCGGCAACTACGCAGGCGGCGGCAACGGTGGCAGGAACGACGAGCCTTCGGCCTTCGGCTGCA
>JBGAWE010000230.1:0-7098 GCA_044227705.1 Saprospiraceae bacterium | reverse complement strand
CGTTTCCGCCGACGGCAAGCACTTCGGCGCGGCCATCACGCCCGACGGCGCGATCGAGTACGCCGAGTTCGTCAAAAAGATGACCTCCGACTCGATGCCCGCGAAGGTCGTCGGCAAGGTCGACGCCGTCTGCCAAGCGAAGGGCTGCTGGATGGATCTGACGACTGGCGACCCGGCCCAGCCGGTGATGAAGGTGAAGTTCAAGGACTACGCCTTTTTCATGCCGAAGGACTGCGCGGGCAAGCGCGTCGTCGTCGACGGCTACGCCTACACGCAGACGACCTCGGTCGAGGAGCTGAAGCACCTCGCGGGCGACGCGGGCAAGTCGAAGGCCGAAATCGACGCCATCAAATCGCCGGAAAAGGAGCTTCGCTTCATGGCCTCCGGCGTGGTCTTCGTCGATTGAACAGGCCCGGTCGCAATGCGAAAAGCCCGGCCCGCCGAACTGCGCGAGCCGGGCTTTTTCCATTCTGCCATTAACAGCCGAAAGGCGGTCTGTCAGCCGTCAGTTAAATTTTGGCCAACAGTCCCGCAAGGCCGATAACCGACGGCCCTCAATTCGTCTGAAAGGCGTTTACAGCGGAAATTTCCTTGCTTTGCAACCCCAAACCGACAACGGCTTACTCTCTTTCAGCAACCACTTCCAACAATTTTTGCACACATGAAAATCTCCTTAAAAACGGCGCCGCTACTGATTGCGGCGGTCTTTGTCGGCCACAGCCTCTCGGCCCAAAAGGCTTCCGACGGCGACGCGGCCTTCCAGCTTGGCCAGATTGACAAGGCCGTTGGCATCTACGAACAGGTGGCGAAGGCCGCTCCGACCGATATCAACGCCGCGCTCCAGCTCGGCAACCTCTACCTCGCGCAGGGGAAGCAGGACCAGGCCCTCGCCACCTTCCAAAAGGCGGCCACCATCAACCCGGAGGACAAGCTGGCGATGGTCGCCAACGCCCGTATCGCGCTCCTTTCCGGCAAGACGGACGAGTCGGTCAAGCAAATCAACTCGGCCGTCAAGGCCGCGAAGGGCAAGAACACCAACCTGCTGCGGCAGGCGGGCGAGTCCTATTTCTTCGGCAAGACGAAGAACCTGAAACGCGCCGCCGAGCTGCTCGACGCAGCCAACCAGTCGAACACGAAGGACTTCGCAACGCTGATGAGCCTCGGCTGGGTGAACAAGGAACTGCTCGAGGGCGGCAAGGCTGTGACTTTCTACGAGTTCGCCGCCGACCTCGACAAGTCGAACCCCGTGCCGGTCTTCCGCATCGGGCAGGTCTACAAGCAGTCGCGCAACTGGCTCAAGTACGAAGAGTCGCTGAAGAAGGCACTGACCATCGATCCGAACTTCATGACCGCCGCGCGCGACCTCGGTGACCATTATTACACGTTCAACAAGATGTCGCTGGCCAAGCAGATGTACGACCAGTTCATCACCAAGAACAGCCCAGACATCACCATCGAGGACCGGATGCAGTATGCCAACATCCTCTTCCTCGTCAAGGACTACAAGAACCTCGTGCCCTATGTCGACGAGATCGTCAAGATGGACGGCTCGCGCAACTACCTGCGCCGCCTCCTCGGCTACGCCGCCTACGAGACGGGCGACTACGACAAGGGCATGGGCATCATGAACGACTACTTCGCGAAAGTGAAACCGGCCGACATCATTGCCGACGACTACGAGTTCTACGGCAAGCTCCTCGAAAAGAAGGGGCAGGACTCGCTGGCGTTCGAGAACTATGTGAAGGCCGTCAAGATGGAGCCGGAGAAGCAGTTCGCGCTCAACAAGTCGGCGGGCAAGCTCGCCCTCAAGCTGGGCCGCAACGAGGAGGCGGTGCGCTATTTCACCATCAACGCGACCGCCTCGCGGGGCGATGAGGGCGATATGCCCCCGGTTTCGTCCGAGGACTTCTACTGGCTCGCCCTCGCCACCGAGAAGGTCAAGAACTTTGAGCAGGCCGACTCCCTTTGGGGGACGGTCGTGAAGATGAGCCCCAGCGCCGCGACCGGCTACCGGCAGCGGGCAAGGCTCCAGAAGAAGGCCTTCGAGCCGGACGTCATCGCCGACGCGACAAAAGCGCCGGAGTATGGCATGAAGAGCCAGCCGTACTACGACAAGTGGCTCGAAGTCGTTAACGCCGCCATCGCGAAGGAGCCGAAGGACGCGGACAAGTACAAGAAGGATCTTATCGAAATCTACAACGAAAAGGTCTTCTACTTCTCCGTTCACGAGGACATCGCGACGGCCACCGAGTGGGCCAACAAGGTGCTGGCCCTCGACCCGAACAACGCCAACGTGAAGTCCTTCTTCGAGCAGATAAACGCCAGCGGTGGCACACCGGCCACGCCCGTGCCGCCCACCCCGCCCGTGCTGCCGAAGGGCAAGCAGTGACCATAGAAGGTGGCTATTGAGGCCCAAGTCGTTGAAAATCAGCGGCTTGGGCCTTTTTCTTTTCAGAATATGGGTAGGGAAAGATTTTTTCCGAAAACCGGCGGCCGGTGGGTTGTCAGGCTACTTTTGCCGCCCGAATTGATTTTTAGGAAAAACCCATTCTCAAAAATGAAAGTCGCAGTGGTCGGCGCGACCGGTCTGGTCGGCACGAAGATGTTGCAGGTGCTCGCCGAGCGGAACTTCCCGGTGACGCGCCTGCTGCCCGTCGCCTCGGAAAGGTCGGTGGGGAAGAAGGTGAAGTTTGGCGGCAAGAACGTTCGCGTCATCTCGATGGAGGATGCCATCGCCAAGCGGCCCGACATAGCCATCTTCTCGGCGGGCGGCTCGACGTCGCTGGCCTTCGCGCCGAGGTTCGCCGAGGTCGGTACGGTGGTCGTCGACAACTCTTCCGCCTGGCGGATGGACCCGACGAAAAAGCTCGTCGTCCCCGAGGTGAACGCCCATGTTTTGACGAAGCACGATAAAATCATCGCCAACCCGAACTGTTCTACGATTCAGATGGTCGTCGCGCTGAAGCCGCTCCACGACAAGTACAAAATCGAGCGGGTGGTGGTTTCCACCTATCAATCCGTCACAGGCACGGGCGTGAAGGCTGTTGCGCAGCTCATGGGCGAGCGAAAGGGCAAGCCCGCCGACCGCGCCTATCCACATCAAATCGACCTCAATTTGTTGCCGCACATCGATCAGTTCCTCGACAACGGCTACACGAAAGAGGAGATGAAAATGGTCAACGAGACCCGCAAAATCATGGGTGACGAAAGCCTCCGGCTGACAGCGACGACCGTGCGCGTGCCGGTCATCGGTGGGCATTCGGAGTCGGTCAATGTGGAGTTTGCCCATGAATTCGACCTGAAAGAGGTACGGGAATTGCTCGAAAAGGCCCCGGGCGTGGTCGTCGTCGACGAGCCGTCGAAGGCCGAATACCCGATGCCCTTGACGGCGCACGACCGCGACGAGGTCTTTGTCGGCCGCATCCGCCGCGACGAGAGCCAGCCGCGCACGCTCAACATGTGGGTCGTCAGCGACAACCTGCGGAAGGGCGCGGCGACGAACGCCGTTCAAATCGCGGAGCACCTCGTCAGCCACGGCCTCATTTCAAAGCGAATCAAAGGGTAGTTTTTCTCGTCAAAAACCCCTCATTTCAAATAAAAGAAGACTTTTATCCCCGATTTCACACACAGGCGGCCCCGGCTCCGGGGCAAAACATTCAACTTCTACACAGCTTACATGAAAAACAGGATTGTCATCTGGGGCAAAAACGACGGGGGCGAGCGTGTCCTCATCGCGCTGGAACTCAAGCCAGAGGCCAACAAAGTGAACCTCCACACCTTCCCCGAGGCCGTGGCGAGCGACGATTTCACCAAGAAAATGATGGACACGTGGCGCAGCGGCGGAGATGTCGAATTCCCCGAAGGGACGACGACCGTCGAGCGCGACCTCGCCGTCACCGAGTCGCTGCTGCCCGACAACCTCAAGGTCGACCGGTCGGACGTCATCAACCGGGCGCAGTCGGAGTGGCACTTCGTGGTCTTGAGCCACAAGATGAGCCAGGTCTACCAATCGGAGCTGGCCGACTTGCGCGAGAAGGTCAACGCGATGCAGGGCTACGACAAAAAGATGTGGGACAGCGTCAAGCAGTTCTGGGACAAGGTGAGCAACCAGGTGAAGGACCGCAACCTCTTCCGTGAGCACAGCGACACGCTGCGCGACGGCATCAACGAGGTGTTCGAGCAACTGAAAACCCTGCGTTCGGAGGCCGACAGCGCCTTCAAGGGAACGAGCAGCCAAGTCGTCGCCGAACTGAACGGCGCACTCGACGGCATCGAGGCGAAGCTCAAGTCGGGCGGCGGGCGCTTTGCCAACGTGTTCGACGACTTGCGTGCTTTGCAAAGCAAGTTTCGCCAGGCAAAGATGACCCGTGAGGACAGCGACGCCGTCTGGGCGCGGCTCGACAAGGCGTTCAAAGCGGCCAAAGAGCGCCGCTTCGGCCCCGGCGCCAACGACGGCTCACTTGCCGAGCGCCACGAGCGGCGGCTGGCCGGCTTGATTGATGCCATCAAAAAAATGCAGCACTCCGTCGACCGCGATGCGGAGGACTTGAAGTACGAGGAACGGCGCATCGCGGCGAGCGAGGGCCAACTCGAGGCGCAAATCCGCACCGCGAAAATCAAGATGGTCCGCGAGCGGCTCGAGTCGAAGCGCGAGAAGCTGGCCGACATGAAAAAGACCGAGGCCGAGGTGCTGGCCGCCATCGCGCAGGCCAAGAGCCGCGACGAGAAGCGCAAGGAAAAAGAGCAGGACCGCGCCAAGTTCGAAGAGGCGAAGGAGGCCGCGAAGGCCCGCATCGACGCGGAGGCCAAGTCGCACGGCCCGGCCGAAAAGGGCAGCATAGAAAAGGCGGTCGATACGGCCGTCGACTTCGCGGCCGACGCGGCGGAAAAGGGGAAGTCCGTTTTTGGGGCCCTTCAATCCGTTCTCGGCGAGGTTATGGAAGACTTGAGCGACTCGGTCTCGGCCGTCGGCTCGGTCGCCGCCGGGCACGCCTCTGAGGCCATCGACAATGTGAAAGTCAAGGCCAAGCCGATGGTTGATGCCGCGACTGAAGCCGCCACCGATGCCATCGAAAAGGCGACTGAAAAGGCCAAAACCATGGGCGACCAGCTTTCCGCAAAGGCCGAGCCGGTCGTGGAAAAGGTCGTTGAGCAGGTCGAGCACGCCGTCGAGAACATCACCGAAAAAGCAGGCCCGATGGCAAAGGCCCTCGGCAAAAAGCTCAAGCAGATTGCCGACGCCGTAGAGGATGCCATCGACAAAATCGACGACGACGATGCCGACGAAAAACCGGCGAAGAAGTCGAAAAAATCGGCAGCAAAACCCGCCGAGGACGACGACAAGGATGCCTGATTTCTCCTTTTTGAATATTCAAAAGCCCCTGACCGGCGAACGGTCAGGGGCTTTTCGCTTTATAGGCCCGCTGCAAAGGGCAAAAGCAATTGCGGGTATCGACCTGCAGAGGCTTCCCCCCGCCAACCGCCCGCCTCGCCCCTCGTCTCGGCCGCCTCGGCCCCGACCCGCTCAGTCGGCCCTCGCCGCCGCCAAATTTTTGCCCATCATCCCGAACAGGGGTGGCCAATTTTCTAAACCAAAATCTTTCTGCATCATGAAAAAGCTCATCGCGGTCGCGCTCGGCGCGGCCTTGCTCGGCGGCCTGACCGTTCTCGGCGGGGCGCGGGCTTTCGGTTTTTTTCAAAACAGCGGCAGCCTCGGCTCGGCGCCAGCGTTCAACGGGCAGGTGCACTTCGCCGGGCTGAACGGCGCGGCCGCCGCGACCTCTGCAAGCCTCGACTTCACGGCCGCGGCGGGCAAGACGCTCCCCGTCGTCGTCAACATCCAAACGGCCGAGCGGATGCGCGAGCGCGGCGGCTCGGGCGGCCTCGGCGGCTTCGACATGCATGACCTGCCCGGCCCGTTCCGGCAGTTTTTTGAAATGCCGCGCGGCTTCCAGCAACCGCAGCCCCAGCAGCGGCACGGCGACAGTGGCGGCGACGAGAACGTCCAGATGGGCACCGGCTCGGGCGTCATCATCAGCCCCGATGGCTACATCGTGACCAACAACCACGTCGTCGCCGGGGCCGACGAGCTGACCGTCACCCTCAACGACAAACGCAGCTTCAAGGCGAAAGTCGTCGGCACCGACCCCTCGACCGACCTCGGCCTCATCAAAATCGAGACCGACGGGTTGCCCTTCGTCAACTTCTCCAACAGCGACGCCACGCAGGTCGGCGAGTGGGTGCTGGCCGTCGGCAACCCCTTCAACCTCACATCGACCGTCACGGCCGGCATCGTCTCGGCGAAGGGGCGCGACATTCACATCCTGCAGGACCAGGCCCCCATCGAGTCGTTCATCCAGACCGACGCGGCCATCAACCCCGGCAACTCGGGCGGCGCGCTCGTCAACCTCAACGGCGACCTCATCGGCATCAACTCGGCCATCGCCAGCCCGACCGGCGCCTACGCAGGCTACGGCTTCGCCATCCCGTCGAACATCGTGGCCAAAGTCGTCGACGACCTCAAAAAATACGGCATCGCCCAGCGCGGCTACCTCGGCGTGACCATCCGCGAGGTCGATGGCGAGTTCGCCCAAAAACACGACCTCGGCAACCTTGCCCAGGGAGTCTACGTCGACAGCCTCGCCGACAACTCGGCGGCGGGCGAAGCGGGCGTCCGCCGGGGCGACGTCATCGTGAAAATCGACGGGCAGCCGGTGGCCGCTTCTTCCGACCTGCTCGAGGCAGTCGGCCGCCACCGGCCCGGCGACCGGCTCGACGTGACCGTCGTGCGCGGCGGCTCGGAGAAGGACTTCAAGGTCGTCCTGAAAAACAAGCAGGGCAACACCGGCGAGGTGAAAAAGACGGAGGCTTCGGGCGTGGCCGCCTTGCTCGGCGCCGAGTTCAGGGAGCTTTCGGAAAAAGAAGCCCGGAAGATGGGCCTCGCGGGCGGCGTGCAGGTCTCGCGCCTCGGCAATGGCAAGCTGTCTAACCAGACCGACATGGCCGAGGGTTTCGTCATCACGAAGGTCGACGGGAAGCCCGTCCGCACCGTCGATGAACTGACCTCCGCCCTTGCCAAAAAGGAGGGCGGCGTGATGC
>JBGAWE010000229.1:0-7539 GCA_044227705.1 Saprospiraceae bacterium | reverse complement strand
ATTTTCGGCGCGTTCTGCGGCGGCCGCGTAACCTCCTTCTCGCTCTTTGCTCGCAGATGCTGGCCTTGCCGGTCATCGCTTTTTTGATTGCCGCGCTGGCCCCGCTTCCGGCGGAGGTGAAGGTCGGCCTCGTCATACTCGCGGCCAGCCCTGGCGGCGCGACGAGCGGTTTGGTCGCCCACCTATTCAAGGCCGACACCGCCTTGAGCATATCGATGACGACGCTCAACAGCTTCATCTGCCTCTTTTCCATCCCGGTTGTGGTCAATCTGGCGCTGTTCGCCTTCCTCGGCTCGCACTCTGAAATCCGGCTCCCTTTTTGGGAGACGGTCGTGCAGATTTTTTCCATCACCATAGTCCCCGCGACGCTCGGGGTGTGGACACGCCGCCGCGCGCCGCGCTTTGCCGACCGGGCGGGCAAGCCCATCCGGTTCGTGATGCTCGCCTTGCTGGGCGTGGTCTTTTTGATAAAAATCTTCGCCGGGCAAAGCCACGGAGGCACTGAACTTGAGCTGTCGGACCTGCTCACCATTGCCCCGTTCTGCCTGCTCCAGAACCTCGCCTGCCTGTCCTTCGGGTACAACTTTTTGAGGAAGATGGGGGCCAGCTACCCCGCCTCGCTCACCGCCGCCATCGAGTCGGGCGTGCAGAACACGACGCTCTCCTTTCTTATCGCCGGGACGCTGCTAGGCAACCAGATGATGGTCAAGCCGCCGCTTATCTACTCGCTCATGTCGCTGTGGACGGCTGCCGCTTTTTGCTACACGCTCAACAAAAAGATGGGCGTTGATTGGAACTGGAAAAAACTGGGAAACTGAAAGAACATGGTGTCAATAATCATGGGCAGCGACTCCGACCTGCCCGTCATGAAACAGGCGGCCGACATCCTCGAAAGGTTCGGCGTGGCCCATGAGATGACAATCGTCAGCGCGCACCGGACGCCCGAACGGCTGTTCGAGTTCGCCAAAAACGCCCATCTGCGCGGGGTGAAGGTCGTCGTCGCCGGGGCGGGCGGAGCGGCGCACTTGCCGGGCATGGTCGCCGCGATTTCGCCGCTGCCGGTCATCGGGGTGCCGGTGAAAAGCTCCAACTCCATCGACGGGTGGGACTCGATTCTCTCCATCCTCCAGATGCCGAACGGGGTGCCGGTCGCCACCGTAGCGCTCAATGCCGGGCAGAACGCGGGCATCCTTGCCGCACAAATCCTGGCGGCAGGCGACGCGCGGATTTTGTCCAAAATCGTCGATTTCAAAAAGGAACTGGAGCAAAAAGTGCTCGAAAAGGCGGCCGCGATGGATCGGCCGCGATAGCCGAGCCGACCTTATTTCCATACAACCTCGGTCTGGAACCCCGCCTCGCTTTCATTGAAAAGCCGCCAAAACTCGTCGGCGATGAGGCTCGGGTCGAAGCGCGTGCCGGGCTGTACGGCCCCGCAGACAGTGACCGTCCCGACGCGGATCCCGAGGCCTTTGGCCTCCTCTGCGAGCGAAAAGGCGAAGTGGCGCATGGCCGCCTTGCCGAGGCCGAGTGCTGCGAGCTTCGGCGTGTGGGTGAAAGCGGAGCCGCCGCCGGTGAAAAAGATGGTGCCGCCCCTTCTTTCCTTCATGCCCGGCAAGACGGCTTGTACGGCCACGAGCACCCCGGCGACGCTGGTCTTGAAATCGTCCATAAAACCCGCGATTCCGATGTCGGCGATGAGGGCGGGGCGCCAGTTGCTGGCGTTGTAGTGCAGGAGATCGACGGGGCCGTGCTCCGCGACTGTTTTTTCCAGAATGGACTGGAGGCCGGCGAGGTCGGTCAAATCGGCCGGGCAGGAGTGGCTGGCAATGCCCTCGGCAGCAAGCTCTTTTTGAAAACCGGCGAGCTTCTCCGCACTCCGGGCGACCATGATTATCTCAAACCCCTCGCGGCCGAACCGGCGGGCGAGGCTCATCCCGATGCCGGGGCCGGTGCCGACGAGAAGCATTTTCTTTGATGAAACAGGCATTTTCTGTGTCGTTTTGAAAAAAATCGGGCTGCATGGCTCGATGGCCGGGCAAGCTGCCCGCTTAACCCGCGCGTTATTTTTTTGTTCGGGGAAAGCCGATGGCCAGCCGCCGACGAAACAATTGTTTAACCCAATACCACCCCTCGCCGCCGGTCTGGATTTTTACATTTGACCCGCCCGAAGTCCGGGTAAATCCACGATTCTCATTCATCAAACCCTCGCTTTTTTATGAAAAAAGTCTACTCCATCCTCGCATTCCTCCTCTCTGCTGCTGGCTGCCCGCGCAGGCGCAGGTGGTCATCACCGAGATCATGTACAACCCTCCGGAGCCAGGGACCGATACGCTCGAATACATCGAACTCCACAACCACGGCTCCTCGGCCGTCAATCTCGAGGGGTGGAAGTTCACGGCGGGCGTCACCCACACGTTCCCTGCCGGTGCCAGCCTCGCGGCGAACGGCTACCTCGTGCTGACCATCAACGCGACCGCCTTGAAGACGATACTCAATGTCCAAAACGCCATCAAATGGGATGGTGGCGCGCTCTCCAACAGTGGCGAGGCCATCGTCCTCGCCGACAACAACGGCACAAAAATCGACTCTGTCAAGTATGGCAACGCCGCCCCGTGGCCGGTTGAGGCCAACGGCAATGGCCATTCGATTACCCTCTGCGACCCCTCGCTAGACAACGCTGACCCGGCCAACTGGGTGGCCGCGACCAGCCCGATGGGCGTCGTCGTCAACGGTAAGGACATGTACGGGAACCCCGGCGCAGGCTGCCCGAGCGGTACCATCCTGGCCAACGACCAGGTGAATGTGCCGAGCGGCAAGCCGGTCATCATTGACATGCTGGCCAATGATCTCATCCCCGGATCCACGTTCGTCGTCAGCATCGCCCAAAACCCGTCGCATGGGACGGCGACCTTGAGCAACAACAAAATCACCTACACCTCCTCGGGAGGCGGCTACTGCGGCCCCGACCTCATCAAGTATTCCGTCGTCAACGGCGGGCAGACGTACACGGCCGACATCCAAATCAAGGTCTACTGCTACCCGCTCTATACCATCCCCCAAGTGCACGGGGAGGACCTGACGGGCAAGGCCGACTCAGCCAACATCTACTGCGAGCTGCAAGGCATCGTCTACGGCGGCAACCTCGTCGCAAAGGGCCTGCGGTTCGGACTGATCGATGCGTCGAACAGCGGCATTTTGATAAACAACGACACCTCCTCGACCTTCGGCTACACCGTCAAGGAAGGCGACAAAGTGCGTTGTTTCGGCCAAATCCAACAAATCCAGGGCGTGACGCGCATGGAACTCGACACCTTGATAAAGGTCAGCTCGAACAACCCGCTCGTTTCGCCCCTCGTCGTCGACTCGCTGACGGAGCAAACCGAGTCGCGCCTCGTCAAGTCGAGCAAGACCCTGACGCTGGTCAATTCTACTCAATGGACTACCGGCATGGGCGCCAGCGGTTTCACCGTCGACGCGACCGACGGCACGACCGCTTGGCAGCTGCGCATCGACAACGACGTCGACCTCTGGAACTTGCCGCCGCCCGCACTGCCCTTCTACGTCACCGGCATCGGCAGCCAGTTCGACAACACAAGCCCGTTCACGGCCGGCTATCAAATCTTCCCGCGCCGTGCATCGGACATCCAAGAAGTCTCGGCCACGAACGACCTCTCGCTCGGCGAGAAAATCGACATCGCCCCGAACCCGGTGTTCGACTTCCTGACCGTCCGCTCGGCCGTCGACCTTGACCGGATATCGGTCTCCTCGCCGACCGGCCAGCTGATGTTCTCGATTGAAAAACCGGGACTGTCGGAAAGCCTCAATGTGCAGCAGCTGGCACCGGGCATCTACTTCGCCCGCTTCCAAAAAGACGGGCGCAGCTTCACGACGCGGTTCTTGAAGCTTTGATTTTCAATCGTTTAGACAAAAAAAGAGGGAGCGCGGCAGGTGGTCGCGTTCCCTCTTTTCATTGAAAAAATGAAGGGTCAACTGCTAGCCAGCTTCTCCCGAAGGTACCGCCCTGTGTGCCCCGATTCGCAAGCTGCCAACCCTTCCGGCGTTCCCTCGAAAACGAGAAAGCCGCCTTCCTTTCCTCCCTCCGGCCCGAGGTCAACGACCCAGTCGGCCGACTTGATGACCTCCATGTTGTGCTCGACGACGAGGACAGTGTGGCCTTTTTCGACCAATGCTTGCAGTGCGATGAGCAGTTTTTGGATGTCGTGGAAGTGCAGCCCCGTCGTCGGCTCGTCGAATATGAAAAAGAGGTTGCCCGCCGCCGCGCCGCCCATTAAAAAGGAGGCCAGTTTGACCCTTTGCGCCTCGCCGCCAGACAGCGTCGAGCTCGACTGACCGAGCTGAACGTAGCCGAGGCCCACGTCCGAGAGCGGTTGCAGCCGCGCCGCGATGTCCTTGTTCCCGTGAAAAAACTGGAGCGCGTCGTCCACGCTCATCTGAAGGATTTCAAAAATGTTCTTCCCCTTGAATTGCACGTCGAGCACCTCCTGCCGGAACCGCCGCCCCCGGCACTCCTCGCATTCGAGCCGAACGTCGGCCAAGAACTGCATCTCGACGACCAGCTCGCCCTCTCCTTTGCACGTCTCGCAGCGGCCCCCCTCGACGTTGAAGCTGAAGTGCTTCGGCTGGAAACCCCTGATTTTGGAAAGCTGCTGTCCGGCAAAAAGGTCGCGGATGAAGTCCCAAGCCTTTACATAGGTCACGGGGTTGGAGCGGCTCGACTTGCCGATGGGCGACTGATTGACCATCTCGACCGCCGTAAATTTCTTGAAACTCCCAGCCAGCCCGTCGAAAAGCCCCGGCTGCCTTCCGCTCGGTTCGGCCGTCGTCGCCGCGAGGGCGGGGTAGAGGATGTCGCGCACGAGCGTCGTCTTGCCCGACCCGCTCACCCCGCTGACGACCGTGAGGCAGCCCGTCGGGATTTTTATTGAAATGTCTTTCAGGTTGTGCTGCTTCGCCCCTTTCACCTCTATGAAACCGGTCGCTGCCCGCCGCTTTTTGGGCAGTTCGATTTGCAACCGCCCGCTCATGTACTTCGTGGTGAGGCTCTCGGTCGCGTCGTCGAAGATGTGTTTGAAGTCACCGGCGAAGACGACCTCGCCGCCCAGATGACCCGCCGCAGGCCCCATGTCGACGAGGAAATCGCCGTTTTTGATCACGTCCTCCTCGTGCTCGACGACGATGACGGTGTTGCCGAGGTCCCTCAAATTTTTGAGAACCGATACCAGCCGCCCCGTGTCCCTCGGGTGCAAACCGACCGACGGCTCGTCGAGCAAATACATGCTCTGCGTCAAGTTTGAATTGAGCGTTCGCGTCAAGTTGATTCGCTGCGTCTCGCCGCCCGAGAGGGTCGAGCTGATGCGGTCGAGCGTCAGATAGCCGAGGCCGAGGCGGCAGAGCATCTCGAGCCGCCCGTTCAGTTCAATCAAAAGCCGCCGGGCGATGTCCAGTTCGTGCGCCGTCAGCCCGATGTTTTTGAAAAAATCGGCCACCTCGTCGATGGGGATGTCCGTCAGTTCGTGGATTGACTTGCCCGCAACTTTCACATACGTTGCCTCGACGCGGAGCCGCGCCCCGTCGCAGGTCGGGCAGGTTCGGCGGCCCCGGTAGCGGGCGAGCATGACCCGGTTTTGAATCTTGTAGAGCTTCGATTCAAGCTCGGCGAAGAAGGCGTCGATGCCCAAAAAGTGCGCGTTGCCTTTCCAAACCAGCCTCTGCTCGGCCTTCGAAAGCTCTCGCCAGGGCTTGTGGACGGGGAAGTCAAACTTGTGCGCCGAGGCCAAAAATTGTTCGAGCCACCAGCCGAGCGTCTCGCCCTTCCACGGCGCGACGGCTCCGGCGGCGAGGCTTTTAGCGGGGTCGGGGACGACTTTTTCCTCGTCGATGCCCATCGTTTTGCCGTAGCCCTCGCATGTCGGGCAGGCGCCGTAGGGGTTGTTGTAGTTGAAAAGCTGCGGGGTCAGCTCGGGAAATTCGATGCCATCAAGTTCAAAGCGATGGTTGAAATTGGAGACCGAGGGCTTGTCGCCGACGACCGTGATTTGGCACTCGCCGTCGCTTTCGCCGAAAGCGGTCAAGACGGAATCAGCAATTCGCCGCAGGTTTCCTTCGTCGTCGTTGGCGGAGAAGCGGTCGATGAGCAGCGACAAGTTTTTGTCCCGAAAAGAGACCGCGAGCTGTCCGATGTCGCCGAGCGCGGCCACTTTTTTTTCCAAAATGTCCTCGATTTGGAGGGTCTCGCCGCCGAACTGGACGCGGGTGTAGCCCTTCTGCAAGCGCAGCTTCAACTCCTGTTCGAGCGACCGCTCGGCATATTTCGTGGAAAAGGGGGCGAGGATGAGGCCGCGCGTCCCGGCCGGGAGGTTTTTGCAGAAATCCACAACGTCGGTCACCTCGTGCTTTTTCACCTCACGCCCGGAGACCGGCGAAATCATCCTCCCGACGCGGGCAAAAAGAAGCCGCAGGAACTCGTTGACCTCCGTCATGGAGCCGACGGTCGAGCGGTTGTTGCCCGTCGTCACTCGCTGCTCGATGGCGATGGCCGGGCAGATTCCCCGGATGTAGTCGACGTCGGGCTTTTTCATCCGGCCAAGAAATTGGCGGGCGTAGCTTGACAGGCTCTCGACATACCGCCGTTGCCCCTCGGCATAGAGCGTGTCCATCGTGATGGAGCTTTTCCCGCTGCCGGAGACCCCGGTGACGACGACCAGTTTGTTCTTCGGGATGCGCAGGTCGACGTTCTTCAGGTTGTTCGACCGGGCGCCTTTTATGACGATGGCGTTCGGGTCGACGAGTTCGTCTATGCCGTTTTCGGCCGCGCGGTTTTCCTTTTTAGCCATGCTTTTTCAAACAAAAATTTTCAACCGGGCAAAAGTAGAAAGCTCGTTTAAAAATTTCCGTGTCGAAATTCGTCGCCGGGATTAAACCGTTCGGGATGCCGGCCGTCTTCTCCGCATTCAACTTCTTTGCACTAAAAATCCAACCGATGCTTCTTCGACTTTTCGTCCTCAACCTCCTGGTTATCAACGCCTTGCGCCTCGCCGCGCAGAACCCGCCGCTCTATTTTCCCCCGAAGACCGGCTCCGCGTGGGCCACGACCGACCCCGCTTCGCTCGGTTGGTGTCAGCCGCGAATCGACAGCCTCTATCAGTTTTTGGCCGACGAGCACACGAAGGGTTTCCTCCTTTTGAAGGACGGGAAAATCGTCCTCGAAAAATACTTCGGCACCTTCCAGCAAGACTCGATTTGGTACTGGGCATCGGCCGGGAAGACGCTGACCGCCGCCCTCGTCGGCATCGCCAAACAGGAAAATCTGCTTGCGCTCGACCAGCCGGCCGCCGACTTTTTGGGCGCGGGCTGGACGAGCTGCACACCGGCGCAGGAGTCGGCCATCACCGTCCGCCACCTGCTGGAAATGACGAGCGGCCTCGACGACACGCCCACCGGCACCACCGACCCGAACTCCTGCACCGATCCCGCCTGCTTCCAGTACCTCGCCGAGCCGGGGACCCGCTGGGCCTACCA
>JBGAWE010000228.1:0-7519 GCA_044227705.1 Saprospiraceae bacterium | reverse complement strand
GGCCGGGACGCTGCAGGTCAACACCAACGGCAACGCGACGACCGTCATCAAGGGCGCGCCGTACCCCGTTGGCGAGTGGTTCAAGCTCAACGTCAACATCGACCTGACGAACAACGTCTGGGAGGTGCTCGTCAACGATGTGTCGGCCGGGAAGTTCGCCAACGCCCTCAACCAGGTCGCGTCCATCGACTTCTTCGCCTATGGGCCGTCGGGTTCGCTCGGCCAATATTACCTCGACGACGTCTCGTTCACCTACACACCATATGTGCTGCCGCAAAAGGACGCGAGCCTCTACTCCATCAACGCCCGCACCCTCGGCCTGACGGGCCTCGTCATCCCGGTGACTGGCACGATCCGCAACGTGGGCATCGACCCGATCACGTCTTTCGACGCAAAAATCGGGTCGCAGACCATCAACGTAACGGGCGTCAACGTGGCTTCGCTGGCGACCTACGCCTTCTCGCAGTCGGTGCCGTACACGCTCGTTGCAGGTGACCAGACCATCTCGATGGAAATCTCGAACATCAACGGAGGCTCCGATGCCAACGCCGCCAACAACACGAAGACCACCAACGCCAAAGGCTATACGGCAGCCCCCGGCAAGGCCGTCGTGGTCGAGGAAGCGACGGGGACGTGGTGCCAGTGGTGCCCGCGCGGTGCCGTCTTCATGGACAGGATGAAGGAATACTACCCCGACCATTTCATCGGTATCGCCGTTCACAACTCGACGACCGACCCGATGACCATCCCGGAATACGACTCAGGGCTGACGGGCTTCCCCGGTTTCACGGGCTTCCCGAGTGTCGTGGTGCAGCGCGAAGCCTTGATGGACCCGGCGGCGATGGAGATCCCGATCCTCGAAAGGCTCGTCCTCGCGCCGCCGGTCTTGATCGAGAACGGGGCCAGTTATGACGCCTCGACCGGTGAGCTTACGGTCAGCGTCAAGGGCAACTTTACCGAGTCGCTCGACAACGGCAACGACGACTACCGTTTCAACGTCGCCATCACCCAGGACTCCATGCACGGCACGACCTCCGGCTGGGCGCAAAAAAATGCCTACGCCAACAACGCAGCCGGCCCGATGGGCGGCTTTGAGCTGCTTCCGGCCACCGTGCCCGCCTCGAAGATGAACTACAACCACGTCGCGCGCGGCATCCTCGGCACCTTCTCGGGCGAGTCGGGCAGCCTGCCGTCGAGCATCTCGGCGGGCGACAGCCACATTTTTCAGTTCAATTATCAAACGGACGCGCTGGCCGACCCGAAGCACATGCACATCGTCGGCATGGTCCTCGGGCCAGACGGGGCCATCGTCAACGCCGCCGAGACGACGCTCGACGAGGCCATCGCCAACGGCCTCGCCTCTGGCACCAACGACTTCGTCCTCGAGAACTCGGTCAGCATCAGCCCGAACCCGGCGAGCGAGTCGGCGGCCATCTCGCTCGTGCTGACGAGCGCGGCGGAGACCTCGGTGCGGCTCTTCGACCAGATGGGGCGGCTCGTTTCGCAGCGCAGCTACGGGAGCCTGTTCGGCCAGCAAGTCCTCCCCGTCGTGACGGGCGAGATCGTCGGCGGCGTCTACACCGTCCAGGTCGTGGTCGGCAAGGAGGTGATGACGCGGAAACTTGTGGTTTCCCACTGATTTCAGGTCGAGACCTGAACAGCAGACGGCCAGCTCGGACAACCGGGCTGGCCGTTTTTCATAAACACAAAATCTCCCGCATGGATAACTGGCTCGACATCAACCGCAAACTCTGGGACGCAAAAGTCCTTGTCCACCTCAAATCCGATTTTTACGAAACGGAGGCCTTCCTCGCCGGGAAGAACGTGCTCACTCATGTCGAGATGGAGGCCCTCGCCGGGCAGGTCGCCGGGCGCAAGATGCTGCACTTGCAATGCCATTTCGGGCAAGACTCGCTCTGCTGGGCGAGGCTCGGGGCTCGGGTCACGGGCGTCGATTTTTCCCAAAACGCCATCAAAACCGCTCGGAAACTGTCGAGGGATACCGGCCTCAAGGCCCACTTCGTCGAGTCCGACATCTATGCGCTGCCCGAAAAACTAGACGGCCGGTTCGACATCGTCTTCACCTCGTGGGGCACCATCGGCTGGTTGCCGGATTTGAAAAAATGGGCCGCCGTCGTCCGACATTTTTTGAAAAAAGGAGGGACGTTCTACATCGCCGACTTCCATCCTTGGCTCCAGATGTACGACTGGCCGACCGGCCAACTGGCTCACGATTGGTTCAACACGCGCCCCATCGTCGAGCAACTGGACGGCACCTACGCCGACCCGTCGGCCGACCTGCACGACACCGAGGTCGGCTGGAACCACTCGTTCGAGGAGACGCTCGGCTCGCTTCTCGGGGCCGGGCTGCGGCTGGTGGAGATGCGCGAGTTCGACCATTCGCTCTACCCGTGCTTTCCCGGGATGCGTGAACGGGAGCCGGGCAAGTTCGTCTGGGGCGATTTTGGGGAGCGGCGGCTGCCCCATGCTTTTTCTTTGAAAATGGTCGGCTGAAAAACGGGAAAACCGGTCGGCTATCGAGCCATGACCGGTTGCGTTGCCTCTTTGAACTGCCCCCGCAAACGCACAAAGCACGGCCCGACCGGCACCCCGTCGATGGGAAACTCCACGCGGCCCGCCAGCCCGGAGATGTTTTCCGAAAAAAGGAGCCGGCCGTCTGTCGCCACGATTTCCAGCACGTCGAAACCCTCGGCGATGTTGGCCACTAGGAGGTTGTTTTCGATTGAAACCGGAAAGGTCGCCCCACTTGCCGTGCCGCGCCGGTCGAGGCTGACGAGTTTTGAAAGCTCCGATTTTCCGTCAAAACCAATCATTTTCAATCGAAAAAGCATGGCCTCGGCCGCGCCCGGGTCGAAGCGGAACTGGTACGCGGCTCCGTCCGCGCTGTTCACCGCCGCGACCGAGCCGACGGTCTTGTAGCTCCGGCTGTCGGCTGAAAACTCGATTTCAAAACGAGAGAGGTCGCGCTCGCGGTCTTCCAGTTCAGCTCGGCGGTCGGGCCGACGAGGCGGGCGGTGAACTCGGCCAGTTCGAGCGGGAGCGAGCCGCCGGTCAATTGCAGGACGGCGCCGGTCGAGGTCGCATTGACGACGACGAACATCTCGCCTGCCTCGCTGACGCCGAAATCGGCGACGTTGACCTGCAAACCGGTCTGCACGGTGGTCGTCCAGCCGCCGCCGCCGTTGGAGATAATCTTGTAGAAACTGCCCGAGTAGTAGTCGCAGGCGACGTACATCCCCTGCATGGCCGGGTAGCTCGTGCCGCGATAGACTTGCCCGCCGATGACGCTCGAACCGGAGGTCGGGTAGACATAGACGGGGAAAGTGTAGCTCGACATCGGCCCGCAGCCCGACGTGTTGTAGGTGGCGTTCCCCTCGTAGCACCGCCAGCCGAAGTTGGTGCCGTTGATGCTGGCGGCGGCTCGGTAGTCGATTTCCTCCCAGGCGTTCTGGCCGACGTCGCCAATCCAAAGGTCGCCGTTGAGCGGGTCGAAGCTCCAGCGGAAGGGGTTGCGCAGGCCGTAGCAGTAGACCTCGTTGCCAAACGGGTTGCCCGCCGGGACGGTGTACCAGGGCGCCGACGAGCCGGTGCTCGGGTTGATGCGCAGCAGTTTCCCGAGCAGGACGGAGGTGTTCTGCGAGTTGTTGGGCGTGTCGCCGCCGCCGCCGCCGTCGCCGGTGGAAAGATAGAGGTAGCCGTCGGGGCCGAAGTGCAGCTCGCCGCCGTTGTGGTTGGCGTTGGTCGGGTGGGGGATGGTCAGAACCACCTGTTTGGAGGCGGCGTCGGCAGTGTTGGGATCGCCGTTCGAGACTTTGAATCTGGAAAGCTCGAGGTTGCCCGCCGAGTTGACGTAATAGACCCAAAAGAACCCGTTCGTCTCATAATCGGGGTGGAAGACGAGGCTCAACAGACCTTGCTCGCCCGATGTGAGGATGCCGGTGACGGTCAGGAAGTTGGAGAGGAAGGTGTAACTGGAGTTGTAGCACTTGATGATTCCTCCCTTTTGGACGACGAAGAGGCGGCCGGTCCCGTCGCCCGCGTTGACGACCTGCACGGGGTTGGCGAGGCCGGTGATCTTGGAAACGAGCGCGAGCGTGGGCTGCGCGGAAAGCGGGGAAGGTTGCGGGCCACAGCCAATGGCGAACAGCGCGACCAGCAAGAAACCAGTGGGATGGAATGCAGAAAGGACTTTCATGAAGAGCGTTTTTTTTTGCCCAAAATTACCGGCCCCCGACAGCCCAGCCGATGGCTTTCTTTTCAAAAAAGTGACGCTTCGGAAGTGAGACTTGCCGCCCGAATCGGGCAAAACCTTGTGTCCTTTGCCGACCAACTTTTTCAATATGACTCATTTTTTCCGCCTTTCGATGCTCTGTCTGCTGCTCTGCAAGCAGGCTCACGCGCAAACCCAAGTTTTCACCCGCGACGACACCTTGCGTGGCGCCATGACCCCCGAAAGGGCTTGGTGGGATTTGACCTTCTACGACCTCCGGCTGCGCATCGACCCGGCGCAACGGAGCATCGCGGGGAGCAACCTCATCCGCTACAAAGTGCTGAAAGCCAATAACTTGATGCAAATCGACCTGCAACCGCCGCTCGAAATCGAGCGCGTCGAGCAGGACGGGCAGCGGCTCGTTGTCAAAAAAATCGGGCGCAACGCCCATCTCGTCGAGTTGCAGAAACAGCAGCGGCCCGGGGCGACGGAATCCGTCACGGTATGGTACTCGGGCAAGCCGAAGACAGCCATTCGCGCGCCGTGGGACGGCGGTTTCAGTTGGTCGAAGGACAGCGAGGGGCGGCCGTTTGTCGCCACTTCCTGCCAAGGCCTCGGAGCAAGCGTCTGGTGGCCTTGTAAAGACCACCCCTATGACGAGCCGGACTCGCAAGCCATCTCCATCACCGTGCCGCAGCCGCTGATGGATGTGTCGAACGGCCGCCTTCGCCGCACGACCACCAATGCCGACAGCACGCGCACCTTCGAGTGGTTCGTGAAAAACCCAATCGGCAACTACGGGGTGAACGCGAACCTGGCGGTCTACTCCAATTTTTCAGACACGCTGCACGGCGAAAAAGGGGTGCTGGACTTGAACTACTACGTCCTCCCAGAGAATCTGGACAAGGCCAAAGCCCAGTTTCAACAGGTGAAAGGGATGCTCCGGGCTTTTGAATATTGGTTTGGCCCCTATCCTTTTTATGAAGATGGCTACAAGCTCGTCGAGGTGCCCTACCTCGGCATGGAACATCAAAGCTCCGTGACCTACGGCAACAAGTACAAGAACGGCTACCTCGGCATGGATCTCTCAAAGACCGGCTGGGGGCTTAAATGGGACTTCATCATTGTCCACGAGAGCGGGCACGAGTGGTTTGCCAACAACATCACTTACCGCGATATGGCCGATATGTGGATACACGAGAGCTTCACGAACTACAGCGAGTGTCTCTATACAGAGTTCATGTACGGAAAACAGGCTGGAGCAGAATATGTGCGCGGCACGCGGGCCTCGATTGCCAACAAGTTGCCCATCATCCCTCCTTACAACGTGAACGCGGAAGGCCCAACGGACATGTACTACAAAGGCGGCAACATGCTCCACACCATCCGCCAAATCGTCAACGACGACGCCATCTGGCGAGGCGTGTTGCGCGGTTTGAACCGCGATTTCTACCACCAGACAGTAAGCAGCAAGCAGGTTGAAGCTTATGTCATCGAGAAGTCGCACAAGGACTTGCAGAAAGTCTTCGACCAATACCTGCGTCAGGCGAACACCCCGACGCTCGAATACAAAATGAAAAGGCGCAAGGTGAAATACCGCTGGGCCGACTGTGTCGACGGCTTCAACATGCCGGTGAAGGTGGCCCTCGAACCGGGAAATTTCAAGTGGATTTACCCGACGACAAGTTGGAAGTCAACCCGCCACAAGCGCACGAAGCAAGACTATCTGGACGTGAACGAGGACTTCTACGTCAATTCCAAAAAGCTGTGAATAAGGGAATTGGGAAGAAATTTCGGGGTCAAATCATCGCCAGCATCTCCTCCCACTCGCCGTAGAGCTTGTCGAGTTCGGCTTTTTGGGCGGCGTACTTTTTCGTGGTGGCTTCCGAGTCCTTTCTTGAATAGAAATCCGGCTCGCCCATCTGCTTTTCAAGCGATTTCAGGTCGCTTTCCAGTTCCTCAATGCGCTTTTCGGCCTTCTGGGCGGAGCGTTGCAGGCGTTTTTTCTCCTCGGCGTCGGGCTGGGTACCCCAATTGGTAGCCGTTTTGGCGACGGCGGTCGCTTTTTCGACTTCGCGCATGTCGTCGAGGGCGCGTTTTTCGAGGAAATAGTTGACGTCGCCGAGGTATTCCTTCAGCTTGTGGTCGCGGAACTCGATGGTCTTGTCCGTGAGGCCTTCGAGAAAGGCCCGGTCGTGCGAGACCACGAGCAAGGTGCCGTCGAAATCGAGAATTGCCTGCCGCAGCACCTCTTTTGAAATCATGTCGAGGTGGTTCGTCGGCTCGTCCAGCACGAGGAGGTTGATGGGCCGCAGCATCATGCAGGCCAGCGCCAGCCGCGCACGCTCGCCGCCGGAGAGGACGACGACCTTCTTCTCCACATCCTCGCCGCTAAACATGAATGCTCCGAGAATCGACCGCAACTTGGTACGCATCTCAGGCGGCGAGTGCTTTTCCATCGTCTCCAAAAGGGTGATTTTCGGGTCGAGGGTCTCGGCCTGGTTCTGTGCGTAGTAGCCGATCTGGACGTTGAAGCCTGTCCCGGCCTTTCCCTTCGTCGCCGCCTCTTGACCGACGAGCATCTTGGCCAAAGTTGTTTTTCCCTGTCCGTTTTGGCCGACAAACGCCACGCGCTCGCCGCGAAGCAGCTGAAAATCAACGTTTTCGAGCACTTTCAAACCGCCATACGACTTCGACAGGTGCTTGGCCTCGGCAACAACCTCGCCCGAGCGTGGCGCGGGAGGGAACTTGATGTTCATCGCCGCCACGTCCTCGTCATCGATCTCGACAAGCTCCATCTTGTTGAGCTGTTTCTGCATCGACTGGGCCATCGACGTCTTCGTTGCTTTAGCCATGAAGCGGTCGATGGTGCGCTGCCGGTCGGCGATGACCTTTTGCTGGTTCTCGAAGGCGTTTTGCAGCAGCTCGCGCCGCTCGGCCCGCATCTCCATGGCCTTTGAGTAGCTCGCTTTGTACTCGAACAGCTTCCCGAGTTCGATTTCGATGGTCCGGTTGGTCGTGTTGTCGAGGAATCTTTTGTCGTGCGAGATGGTGACGACTATGCCAGTCGAGTTGAGAATCCAGTTTTCGAGCCAGAGGATGGATTCGATGTCGAGGTGGTTGGTCGGCTCGTCGAGGAGGAGCACGTCGGGGCGGCGCAGGAGCATTTTCGCCAGCTCGATGCGCATCTGCCAACCTCCGCTGAACTCGTCCGTAAGCCGCGAAAAGTCTTTGTCCTTGAAGCCGAGGCCTTTCAGGATTCTTTCGGTGTCGGCCTGCATGGTGTCG
>JBGAWE010000227.1:0-7279 GCA_044227705.1 Saprospiraceae bacterium | reverse complement strand
CTGAGCTTGATTTTGAGGTCGCTCCAGTACCGGCGCGGGTTGTTCGAGCCGGAAAGCACCTCGACGACATCGACGACCGAGAACCACCATTCCTCCCCGTGCCAGATGCGGCGGATGCCCTTTTCCTGAAAAATGACGATTTTGTTTTCCATGATAGCCTTTTTGAAACTTGAATCCCCCACTCCGTCCCTCACTTCAGTTTCATCAACCGCGACACCTCCACCCCACCCAATCGGCCACCGATTTCCACAAAATAGACCCCATCCGGCAACCTTTCAATGCCGACCGGCCCGACCGAGAACTCGGGCAAATCGACCACTTTCAAACCCCGCGCATCAAAGATTTTCAGAAAGACCGGCTGCCAGCCGCCCGTCTCAACACGGAACTCATCCGCCGCCGGGTTTGGAACAAGACGGACAAAGTCTTCCTCAAAAAGCCCGCCCGTCGTCACCGTGTTCAGCACGTCGATTGGCCCGACGGTGGTCGTGCAGCCGTTCGCACCGGTCACGGTGCAGGCGTAACTGCCCATGAAAAGGCCCGTCAAGTCCGTCTGGTTGGAGAAGGGCAGCCCGTTCTTCGTCCAAGCGACCGATGCCGCACCCGCCCCGATGGTGATGTCGATGCTGCCCACGCCCTGACCGCCAACATCATTTTTCACCGAGTCGACCGCTGCCGTCGGCCATTCCTCTACCATAACCGTGAAACTGCACGTCGCCGCGTTCCCGCTCGCGTCGGTCACCTGAAAAACCTCGACCGTCGTGCCGAGCGGGAAGGCCGCGCCCGACGGCAGCCCGCCCGTCAGCAACGGCTTGGCCGCGCCGAGCGAGCAGTTGTCCGTCGCCACCGGCTCGGCGAAGCTGACCGACTCGCCGCCGCAGACCGCAAACCCGGCCGGGCAGGTCAAGACCGGCGGCTCCGTGTCTTTTGAAAAAATGGTCGCCCCGCCCGTCGAGGTGCAGCCGTTCGCGTCGGTCACGGTCAGCGAGACGGGCCCGGTCGGCAGGCCGCTGGCCGTCGGGCCGCTCTGTCCGTTCGACCATTGGAAGCTGTGGGGCGGCTTCCCGCCGGTGGCCGTCGCGGTGGCGGCGCCGTCCATGCCCTCCGGGCAGGTGTTGTTTGAAATCACGGCCACCGCGCTTTGCAAAACAGCCGGTTCGAGAATCTCGAAAAAGGCCACGCCCGGGCAGCCCGCCGCGTCCGTCACCGTCACCGAGCCGCCGCCGGGGCCGAGGTTTTGGATGGAGGACGTGGTCGCGCCGTTCGACCAGAGGTATTGAAAAGGGGCCGTCCCGCCCGTCGAACTGGCCTCGGCCGCGCCGTCGGCCGCGCCGAAGCACGAGATGTTCGCCGTCAAAACCGCCGCCGCGACCGCGCAGCCGAACGGCGCGACGGTTGCGCTTTGCGCCGCCGTGCAGCCGTTGGCGTCGGTCGCCGTGACCGCGTAGCTGCCCGGCGCGAGGCCGGAAATCGCGGCCGTCGCCAGGCCGTTGCTCCACAAGAAAGTGAAACCGGGCGTGCCGCCGCCGACCGTCGCGGTGGCCGTCCCGTCCGTCGAGCCGGGCGCGGTGCAGGCCGTCGAAGTGGCCGTCAGGTTCAAAGCCGTTGGTTCTGAAATCATCGCCGAGCCGACCGACAAACAGCCGTTCGCGTCCGAAATCGTGCAGGAGTACGCGCCCGGCGCGAGGCCGGAGATTGCCGCCGTCGTCGCGCCGTTCGACCAGAGGAAGGTCGGGCCGCTGCCGCCCGTCGCGGTGGCCGTCGCGGTGCCGTCGGCCGCGCCGAAGCAGCTGACGTTCGTGGAGGAAACAGCCGCCGACAGCGCACAGCCGAACGGCAGGACGACCGCGCCCTGCACCGCCGTGCAGCCGTTCGCGTCGGTCGCCGTGACCGCGTAGCTGCCCGGCTCGAGGCCGGAAATCGCGGCCGTCGTCGCGCCGTTGCTCCATTGATAGGAAAAAACCGGGGTGCCGCCGCTGGCCGTCGCGGTGGCCGTCCCGTCCGTCGAGCCGGGCGCGGTGCAGGCGGTGGCCGTCGCCGTCAGGCTCAAGACCGGCGGCTGCCCGATGGCCGTCGAGCCGACCGACTGGCAGCCGCCCGCATCGGAAACCGTGCAGGAGTACGCGCCCGCCGCGAGGCCGGAAATCGCGGCCGTCGTCGCGCCGTTCGACCAGAGAAAGGAGAGGCCGCCGCTGGCGCCCGCCGCCTGCGCGGTGGCCGTGCCGTCGGCCGCGCCGAAGCAGGTGACGTTGGTTGCGTTAATCAAAGCCGAGAGGGCGCAGCCCGCATCGTTGACGACGACGGTTTGGGTAGCCGTGCAGCCGTTCGCGTCGGTCACGACGACCGAATAGCTGCCCGGCGCGAGGCCGGAAATCGCGGCCGTCGTCGCGCCGTTGCTCCATTGATAGGAAAAAACCGGGGTGCCGCCGCTCGGGCTGGCCGCCGCCGTCCCGTCCGCCGAGCCGGGGGCGGAGACGGGCGTGGCCGTCGCGTTGGCCAGCAAAACGGGCGGCTCGCCGACGGTCGCCGACGCCGTGCCCGTGCAGCCCTCGCCGTCGGTCGCGGTGACCTGATAGGTCCCGGCGGGAAGGCCGGAGGCGGTGGCCGTCGTCGCGCCGTTCGACCAGAGATAGGTGAAACTGCCCGAGCCGCCCGTCGCTGCCGCCGTCGCCGCTCCGTTCGAGCCGCCGAAACAGGCCGCGTTTTCAATCGAGGAAATGCCCGCCGCGACCGTCGTCGACTGGGCTACCGTTACCGCCGTCGAGGCGGTGCAGCCGTTCGACGTGTTCAAAATCGACAAAAGATAAAGCCCCGGCTGGTCGACGACGGGCGTCGGCGTGTTCCCGCCGGAGACGATGTGGCCGTCCGCCGTCGTCCAGTTGTGCGAAAAATCAGGCCCCTGGGACGAGGCCGAGCCGTCGATGGTGACGCTCGAATTGACGCAGTTGAGGTTGCCCGGCACGGTCGCCGAGGCGGTTGGCGCGGCGGTGTTTTGCGAGACGACGGCATCGGCCGCGCCCGTGCAGCCGCTCGAAACGGAGGTCACGACGAGGTGGTAAAGCCCCGCGACAGAGACCGGCGGGTTTTGCAAAGTGGACGAAAAGCCGCCCGGCCCCGCCCACAAAAAAGCCGAGCCGCTCTCGCTCGAGCTTCCCGTCAAGTTGACGGTTCCGACCGAGCAGGTCAAGGTCCCGCCGGAGGCGGTCGCTGTGGGCGGCGCGTTGTTCGCCAAAAGGGCAGCGGTCGCCGTCGAGGTGCAGCCGTTGGCGGGGTTAGTGACCTTCAAAAAATAGTCGCCCGGCGCGGCGGCAACCGGGTTTTGATTGGTCGAAAAGAAGCCGCCCGGGCCCGTCCACTCGAAGGTCGCGCCGGGCGTCGGCGAGCTTCCAAAAAGGGTGTCGGCGGGCAGGAGGCAGGTGATCGTCCCGCCGCTGGCCGTCGCGCCGGGTGCGGCATTGTTTTGTGAGACAACTGCCGAGGCCGTCGCCGTGCAGCCGGAGGCGGTGTTCGTCACGAGGATCTGGTAGGTGCCGGGCGCGGCGGCGAGGCAGTTCAGCTCGTTCGCCGGGCCGCTGATCTGGCCGCCCGCCGTCGTCCACAGATAGGCGATGGAGGGGCCGGTCGAGGAGCCGCTGCCCGAGACGGTCGCCGTCGCGGCGGCGCAGGTCAGTTGGGCGGCGGCAGCCATGGCGAGCGGCTGCGAGTTGTTCGCCGTCAGGACAAAGGTCTCGGCCTTCGTGCAGGTGTAGGCGTCGGTCACGGTGACGGAATAGCTGCCCACGGCCAGCCCGGAGATGGTGGCCGTGGTCGCGCCGGTCGACCAGTGGTAGGTGAAACCGGGCGTCCCGCCCGACGGCGCGGCGGTGACGGAGCCGCCGTTGGGCGTGGAGCAGCCGGGCTGGACGACGTTGATGAAATTGACCGCCAGCGCCATCGGCTGGGCGACGACGTAGGAGGCCGAGTTCGTGCAGCCCACCGCGTCGGTCACGGTGACGGTGTAGGTCCCGGCGGCGAGGTTGGTCGGGTTGTCGGTGTTGCCCTGCGGCGGCGACCAGCTGAAGTTGAACGGCGCGGCGCCCGAGTACGGCACGACCGAGACGGAGCCGTTGGCCAGCCCGAAGCAGGTCGCGCCGGTCGCCGCGCCCGTGAAGCCGACCACCGAGTGGACGATGAGGAAAGAGCCGCTCGCCGTCCCCGCACAGCCGCCCGTGCCGACGACGCCGGTCAGCGCGACCTCGCCGTCGGCGATGACGGTGAGGGTGTAGGGGTTGGCCGTGATGTTGTTGACGGTGTAGCCGCCCGACCCGTCGATGTTGTAGGTTATCGACCAGGGGCCGATGCCTGTGAAATGGACCGGAATGCTCACCTGAATCGGGCTGGGGACGCAGGTCGTCGTCGAGCCGCTGATGGTGGCGGTCGAGGGGGCATAGGTCGTGACCGTCTTGCAGAGCTGGGCGGCGGAGTTGCAGGAGTTGACGGCCTTCGCGCAGACCGTCTTCGAGCCGGTCGAGTTTCCAAAAAGCACGGTGGCGCAGTGCCCGTCGGGCGCGGCGAGGGCGATCGGGCCGGGGCCGCTGATGCCGTTGATGCTCGCGTCGGACGGTATCGTCCATTGGTAAAAACCAGCGCCCGAGGCGACGGGGACGCAGAACTCGCGCGGGTCGTTGGTGCAGACGGCGGCCGGCCCCGTGACCGCCGCGCCCGACGGCCAGGAAACCGGCGGCGCGATGACGGCCGAGGCCGGGTTCATGGTGAGGGTGAAGTCGCAGATGTCGCCAGCCCAGCCGTCGACGAGCACCCAGTAGTTCTTGCCGACGACCATGTTGGAGACGGTTATCGCCTGTGGCACGCCGCCGCAGCTGGAGCAGCCGCCGTTGCAGGCCAGTGGCACGCCCTCGCAGTCGTCGTAGAGGGCGATCTGGACGCCGTCGCCGTTGGTGCAGTTGGACGGCGTGACGGTGAAGGTGGCGGTCGTCGCGCCAGCCACGAAGCCGAAGAACTGGTCGTTCTCGTTCGAGCCGCAAAAGTTCGGGATGCTGCTCGGCTGCCGCTCGGCGGTCGTGCCCATGTAGTTGTTGAGGCCCGAGCAGGTCACGCAGGTCTCGGCGCAGGTCTCGCCCGGCGTGGCCACCGGCGGCGAGCAGGCGGGCGGCACCTGCGCCATCGTTTTGGATAAAAAGAAAAGAGGGAGAAGGGCGGAGAGGAGGGCTCTTTTCATGGGCGGAAAGGTTTGAGTTCAGGCCGTGCGGTGTGGCGAAGCTAGCGAGGCGGGGCATTCGGTGGCTTTTTGTCCTGCCCTTTTTTCCTCACCCAAAGTGCGGCCAGCCCCAAAGCCAGCAGGAGCAGGACAAGCATCACGGCCCAGAACGGTCGGGCAGTCCCCTCCCCTGCCCTGCTCCTACCAACGACGAATTCCTCTGCCTGGAAAAGCTCAATTTTCATGTTTTCGGATTTTGAAGGTTCGCCCGATTCCATCAAAAAAAGAACTTGGTCGGTCAGGCTCATCCCGCGCCGGCGGGCAGCCTCGGCCAATCGCGCTTTTTGGAGGTGCGTCACGCGCACGTTGATGTTCGCCAGCTTGGCGTCCGCTAATGATTGTTCCATGGTTTCAGGGTTTTTGGTGGTAGAGGGTTTGGGCCAATTCTCCAACGCTTTGAGTGTTGGTGGTTCGAGGCACGCCAAGGTTCATTCGAAATTCAACGGGCCGGCCCGTTTGCGGCCTTTCCGGCACGGCGGGCGGGCTTGGAAGCGCGGTCGGTTGCTCACCGAGAAGCTGGGCGAGGATCGAGGCATAGGCGTTCGGCAGGGATTTCACCAGCTTGCCCTTTTGCTCGTCGCCTGTGATGAAGCCGCAGGCCATCCCAAGCCACCCCTGCCTGCGGTGTTTGCCGCTGTCCGACCAGTCGTGGAGTCGATTGTGGTAGTGGTTCAGGTTGGAGATGGAGGTGTACGTGGTCCGCTGGCCCTTTTCGCATCTGTAAATCATGAAAAAATGGCGTTTAGAGGGTTAAAAATTGGGTTCGGCGCGTTTTACGGCCTCATAAAACGCACGTCAAACAGTCGCAACACGACTGCACAACTCGGGCAAAACAGCCTTGTTTCTGCAAATTTTTGTCCGATGGGACAAAGGAATGACGGCTCAATTTGGCGAGCCTCGCCCCAGTCACCGTTCGCGAATGGTGACTGATTTTAACATTCTGTCAGCGACAGTTCCTTTTTGGCCTCCTCGTAAAACTCGTTGCCCATGCGCTCCTTTTTCGTCTTTGAAAAGAAACTCATGTCTAGGTGTCTCTCGAATTTATCCGACAAACATTCGGCATAGTTCTCCCTGCTCGTAATCCGCACCCAGCCCAAGTCAAATGCTGCGTGGAAGGCCATCCACAGTTTTTTGATGTTTGGGCTGACATCAATCAGCTTTTCGTCGCCGTCCAACACGCCCGCCTCCGCGGATTGCAGGTATGTGGTGAATCGCAACTCGTGTTCCGGCTTTTTGAAAAGGTCGCGGAAATTGCCGTAGGCATGTGTTCGTCGCCTGTAAAACTTGGCTGATAACCCGGGAAGCTGGAGTTGCAGCTCCTGATAACGCTTGCGCAGCCAGCGCAAAAAGTAAAGGTCCGATAGCAGCTCTATGAAGCATTGTTTGGCGCCCTCTTCGTCGACGGCCGTCGGCCCAAACGAGCCTCTGAAATATGGGTCGTAGCCCTCGCCCGACCACCGGATAAACGTCACGAGGAACATCTTCCACTTCGTCTTGCGGCTGCAAAACATGCCGTGCTGGTGCGAAAACGAATGCAGGATTTGGGCATATGCCCGCTTCAGTTCCACCTGCTCATCGGTGCATTCGGCCGCCCGTTCAACCCATCCGCGCTCCCGTTGCAAACGCTCCTTGTTCAGGGCAACCCGGATTTGGTTGATCTGCCCCATCATTTCGAAATCCTGCCCGGGCTTTTGGGAAAAGTACGCCAAGTGCAGCTCCATGAGCCTCCCCAGCTCCTCGGCAAACTCGGCCACCACGTACGCCGAGTTTTCCTCCAATTGCCCACAAAGGTGCTCGCGCATTTCTGCCAACTCCCGGCTGGCCTGTGCGAAATCGGCCTCGGTTTCAAATTTGCTGCGCATGGCTTGGTAAGGTCTTACGGCTGTAAAACAAGTAAGCCCACTGCAAATCCGCCTTGACAATGAGGCTGGGCAAGCTCTTAAAGCTTTTTCAGCTCGTCCACCGGCTTCACCGCGACGAGCGTCCGCATCTCCGCGTCGGCCACGCTGGCCAGCTTCTCGGCAC
>JBGAWE010000226.1:0-7309 GCA_044227705.1 Saprospiraceae bacterium | reverse complement strand
CGAACCGGGGGAAATGGCTGGGCGCCGTCAAGTGGGACTCCAACAAGGCGAGCGACGCGGCGGGCGCGGCCGGCATCGACAAACTCAACCCGGAGGAGAGCCGCCGGGGCGTGGCCGCGTTCGAGGTTTGCCAGTCGCTCAAGATGAACTGCATCCCCGAAACCTTTTTCATCCGGCAGGCCGACAACACAGGCCGCGCCCGCATCGGGCAGGCCATCGCGTTCATCAACGGGCCGACGGGCCAGAAGACGAAGCGAGGGGCGAAAATGTCAAAGCAGAAAATGGAGGGCCTCATCGAGTTCGCCGAAAGCCGGGGCGAGAAGGTCGAGACGAATTCAATTCAGGAGGTCATCCACGGCCCGGATGGGCAAATCATCGAAATCTACGACCGCAGTATCCTCATGGTCCCGCAGGACTTCGACTCGGAGGTCATCCAAGAGGGCATGTCCTCGCTCCAATGGCTCGACTGCTTCATGGGCGCGCAGGACCGCCACCCGGGCAACCTCATGTACGAGATGGGCGACCGCAACCAAGTCGTCCGCGTGGTGGGCATCGACAACGACGACTGCTTCGCGCCCAACTGGCGCTTTCAGGACAACTGGGGGTCAAGCTCGAAAACGCCCGGCTTCCCACCCGTCGTCGACCTGCACACGGCAGTGAAAATCCTGTCGGCCAATCCCAAAGAGCTGGCCGACAAGATGCGCCACCTAAAACCGGCCGACCGCGACAAGGCCTTCGAACGGCTGAAGGCGACGCAGGCCGAAATCAAACTGCGTGTGGCCAAAGGGCAGGTGGCGACCTTCAAGGGGATGACAGACTTCCGAACCGTCAGACAACTGCGCGAACTGGCAGGCGTGGCAGACTTCGGGATGATGGCTTGGGGCGGCCCCGACATGCGCGGCCTTCACCACAAGGACAACAGCTACCTCGGCACCATCATCAACTACGGGTTGACCGGCGGCTGGGACGACAAGGAGGGCGACCTGCAAGCGGTGGCCAATTTGCAGCCAGCAGTCGGCGGCTCGTCTAGCAGCTCGATGCAGCCGCAGCCGATGCAACCGCAACCTATGCAGATGAACCTGCCCAACCTGCCGCAATTGCCCAATCTGCCTCCGTTGCCCAATCAACAGGCACCGCCGAGACAGCAGCCGCCGCCGAGGCAATGGATCCGGGCGCGGAGAAAAGAGGACGACGACGACCCCTCATCCTCCGAGGACAACATCCCGACCGTCACGCACGGCGGAAAGGCGGGCACCGCGTCGAGCACCTCTGGGCCGACGACCACAAGCTTTTTGGGGAAAGCCAAAACCGAGATGGAAAAAACGCCATCGGCCAAGCCCAGCCAACTGGTCTTTGAGAAACGCAAGTCAATCGGCGACTTCGAGGACCACTCCGACGGGGGACCGGACGAAATCGACTTTGACCAGTTCATGGAGCGCGAAAAGGAAAGCCCGAGGCCCGGCGGAAAGCCGCTGCCGGAGCTGCCGAAGAAGCCGGGAGAGCAGTGAGTATTGCGGAAAAGGGCATCTGTTCAGTTCGCCTCCGCCATCGTCGGCTGCCGCAGCTCGAACCTTCGGAACTGCGACTCGAACTCGCGCCGCAGGTCGCGGGCGATGTCGGCCTTTTCTTTTTTGGTGAAATAAAGAAGCCGCTCTTTCAGCTGTTCGCGGTACTCGACACCTCGGTACTCGCCGAGGAGGAGGCTCAAATTGCAGATAGTCTCGTCCATGCGGTTCGGTTGGAACATGCGGCTTTTTACTGTTTTCGAAAAAAAAGGATGCGCCGCGCGGCCCCCAAAATTCCCGCTTCCATGTGCGGGGCGCCACCGACCGCAGCCACTGGTTGAACCTGGACGGGCCTCTGTGGTTAAAAAAACTACTTTTGCCCGCCCTTTCAAAACGGGTGTACCAGACAAACTCATGGAAGAGACCTCTTCTCAAAAGTGGATGACGGCCATCGGAATGGGCCTCATCTTTTTCCTCCTGCTCATTTGGATGAACATGTCCAACCCCAAAAAGCCGGTAGGCGCGGCGGGGACGGACGGCCAAAACCCGGCCCAAACGACCGCCCCGGTTGACTCGAACAATGCCGCCCAGCCCGTGCAAAACGGCCAGGCTCCCGCCCCGGCCGCGCCGCTTTCTGCTGATTTGACCGCCAAACTGGGCGCGTTCGCCGCCGCCGGGGCCGGTTCCGAATCGACCGAGGTTCTGGAAAACGACCTGTGCAAGATCGAATTCACCTCAAAAGGCGGCCGCATCAAGTCTGTCCTGTTGAAGAATTTCAAAAAAGTGGCCGACGACGGGAAGGGCAATGAGGTCAAGGCCGACCTCGCCCTGCTCGACGACGCGAAGAACCGCTTCGACCTCGTGCTGCCCGTCGCGGGCGCAGCGGCCCCCGTCCGGTCGGGCGACCTGTTTTTCACCCCGAGCAAGTCGGGCAACACCGTCACCTTCCGCGCCGACGCGGGCGACGGCCGGTTTTTGGAGCAATCCTACACCCTCGCCGCCGACAACTACGCGCTTGACTGGGCCGTCAACTTCAACGGGCTGAACAACGGCGTCCTAAACGGCGGCACCTCCGCCGTCCGACTCGACTGGATAGATTACCTCGACAAATTGGAGAAGAACAGCCAGTACGAGGCCAACTACTCCTCCATTTACTACCGCGTTGATCAGAAAAGCCCCGACTACTGCAAGTGCCAAAAGGACGACACGCAAGAGTTCGGCGGCGACAAACCGCTGCTCTGGGTGAGCCATTCCAACCAGTTTTTCAACGCGACGCTCGTCGCGCAGGGCGGAGCCAGCTTCAAAAACGCGAAGCTCGAGACGCGGATGCTGCCCGCAGGCGGCGACGACCTCAAGCTGCTCAACACCTCGCTCGACATCCCGCTCTCGGCGGGCGGCAACGAGCGCGTGGCGATGCGGATGTACGTCGGCCCGAACGAGTACGAGCGGCTCAAGGCCTACGGCAACAAAATGGAGGACATCATCCCCTTCGGCGCGTCGATTTTCGGGACCATCAACCGCTGGCTCATCCACCCCCTGTTCACCCTTTTGCTGAAAATCATCGGGTCGGCGGGCGTTTCGATTCTGGTTTTGACCCTTTTGGTCAAGCTGGCGGTCTACCCTTTGACCTATAAAATGGTGCACAGCCAAGCCAAGCAGACCGCCCTCAAGCCGCAGCTCGACGCGCTCAAAGCCAAATATGGCGACGACCAGCAGAAGATGAGCATGGAGAGCATGAAGCTCTACCAAGAGTACGGCGTGAACCCCGTCGGTGGCTGCATGCCGATGCTCTTGCAGATGCCGATTTGGTTCGCGCTCTACCGCTTCTTCCCCGCGTCCATCGAGTTCCGGCAGCAGTCGTTCCTCTGGGCGCCCGACCTGTCGAGCTACGACGCGCCCATCCACCTGCCGTTCGACGTGCCGTTTTTGGGCAACCACGTCTCGCTTTTCACCCTCATCTGGACCATCACGACGCTCTGGTACACCTGGTACTCGATGAAGCAGATGGCCGCAACGATGGCGCAGAACCCGCAGATGGAGATGATGAAGTACATGCAGTACGCGATGCCGGTGATGTTCTTCTTCATGTTCAACAAGTTCGCCTCGGGCCTGTCGGCCTATTTGAGCTTCTCGAACCTGCTCAACATCGGCCAGACCCTCGTGACGAAGAACTACCTCATCGACCACGAGAAAATCAAGCGGGAGCTGGAGAAGAAGAAGGCCCAGCCGAAGGTCGTCAGCGGCTTCCGCAAGAAATTGCAGGAGGCGATGGAGGAGCAGCAGAAGCAGCAAGAAGCGGCCAAACGGCCGCCAGCCAAAAAGAAATAGCCCGTTTTCGCATGAAAAAGGCCCTGTTTCTGCTCGTTTCCCTCTCGGCCGTCGCTTGCCACAAAAAGATTTCGCAGCCGCCGACCGCCCCTCCCCCGGTCGTCGAGGCTCCGAAGCCGTCGGTTCCGGCCGAGGTTCCGACCCCGCCCGCCTCGACTGCCCGCGTCATCGCCAGTTTGAAAAAAACGGGCTGCTTCGGCCAATGTCCCGTCTTCTCGGCAACCATTTGGAGCGATGGCCGGGCAGAATACCTCGGTGAAAAATGGGCGCGGCGCGACGGCCGCTTCACAGCGACCGCCAAAAAGGCGTGGCTCAAAAACCTGCTCGAAACCGCCGAGTCGGTCGGCTATTTCGGCCTCGCCGCCCGCTACCCGATCTCCGGCGCCGACATCCCCGACCTGCCGGTGACGACGGTTTTCATCGAGTCGAAGGGGCACTTCCGGCAAGTCGAGGACCATTTCGACTCGCCGCTCTCCCTCCGCGGCTTTGAAAAATTCTTTGAAGAAAAACTGGAAGAAATCGACTGGCAGCCGACCAAGTGACTGGCCGCTCCATCAATCTGAAATCCAATTCCCGTGAAAGAACTCGTCCAAAAATTCCCCGAAACTCTCCTCGAAGGCCTGCGAATCGGCCTCGCAGCCGACATCAAAAGGCACTCGTCGCCCATTCGCGCCGTCCACATCTCGGGCCTCGGTGGCTCGGCCATCGGCGGCAACTTCGTGCAGGACTTCGTCCGAAATGGATGCCCCGTTCCGGTCGTCGTCTCGAAGGGCTACTCGATTCCCGGATGGGTCGGGAAGAACACCCTCGCCATCTTTTCCAGCTATTCGGGCAACACGGAGGAGACGCTCTCCGCCCTCGAACAGGCCATCCCGACGGGGGCCAAAATCGTTTGCATTGCCTCGGGCGGCAAGCTCATCGAGTTGGCGAAAAAGCACGGCTTCGACTTCGTCCAGGTCCCCGGCGGCTGGCCGTCGCCGCGCGCCTGCATGGGTTTCAGCATCGCGGCCCAATTGTGTGTTTTCAAAAAACTGCGCCTGATTGGCCCACAGGTTTTGAAAGATTTCAAAGCGGCGGCCCGTCTGTTGAAAAAAGAGCAAAAAAGCATCGAGAAGCGGGCGCGGCAGATTGCCCAGTTTTTGGATGGAAAGACCCCCGTCATCTACGTCACCGACCGGATGGAGGCGGCGGCCGTGCGCCTGCGGCAACAGCTCAACGAGAACTCGAAAATCCTCTGTTGGCACCATGTCGTCCCCGAGATGAACCACAACGAGCTGGTCGGCTGGCGGACGGAAGACCCGTCGCTCGCCGTCATCTTCCTGAGGAACCACGACGACCTGCCCCGCAACCAGGCCCGCATCGACCTGAACAAGGAGATCATCGGCCACTTAACTGGCTCGCTCATCGAGGTCTTCTCGAACGGCGGCTCGCTCGTCGAGCAGGCGTTTTATTTCACCCATCTCGGCGACTGGGTTTCCTGCTTTTTGGCCGAACTGCGCGGCGTTGACCCCGTCGAAATCCGGGTCATCGACTACCTGAAAGACGAACTCGCCAAAGTCTGATTTTGAAAAAAGAGACCGGCCACGACGCCTATTCGGCCCTGCGCGAGCCGGACTTTCGCCGCTTCGTCACGATGCGGTTTTGCATGGTTCTGGCCAGCGCCGTTCAGTCCGTCTGCACAATGTGGTGGGTCTATGAGCTGACGCGCAGCCCGATGATGCTCGGCCTGACGGGCCTTTTCGAGGCCGTTCCCGCCATCCTGTTGAGCCTCTACGGCGGCCACCTCGCCGACAAGCTCGACCGGCGGACAATCGTTTTCACCACCCTCGTCGTCTCGTTTTTCAACTGGTGCTTCCTAGCCAGCCTGCCGTTTTTGGCCGGTTTTGTCTCGAAAACCTTGCTGATTGGTTGCATTTACTCGGTCTCGGTGGTCGTCGGTTGCATTCGTGCTTTTTACAGCCCGGCCGCGTTCAGCCTGCTCGGCCAGCTCGTTTCAAAAGAAAACCTCGGCAACGCGATCACCTGGAACTCGACCGCCTGGGAAGTCGCCAACCTCGGCGGGCTGTCCATTGGCGGCCTGCTCTATGGCTGGCTCGGCGTGGAAAAAGTCTTCCTCCTCGTCACGCTGATATCGGGAATCGGGGTGCTTTCCTTTTTGAAAATCAAGGCCCGGCCGATGCTGCCCTCGACGGGCGCAAACGAGCCCGCGCTTGCCCGCATCCGCGCCGGGCTGCGTTTCGTGTTCAAAAACGAGGTGCTGATTGCAGCCATCGCGCTCGACATGTTCGCCGTGCTGTTCGGCGGCGCGGTCTCGATTCTGCCGGTATTTGCCGGGGAGATTTTGTACGTCGGGCCGACGGGCCTCGGCTTCCTCCGCGCCGCACCGGGCATCGGGGCCTTGCTGATGGCGTTCTACCTGTCGCACAACCCTCCGTCGGGCAACGCGGGAAGGCGGCTGCTGTGGTGCGTCGCCGGGTTCGGGCTGGCTTACATCGCCTTTGCTTTGAGCGGAAATTTTGGGCTGTCGCTCGGCCTCCTCGTCTGTGCCGGGCTGTTCGACGAGTTGAGCGTCTTCATCCGTATGAGCCTTTTTCAGGTCGTGCCGCCGGAGGAGATGAAGGGCCGCGTCTCGTCGGTCAACTCGATTTTCATCACTTCTTCCAATGAAATCGGGGCTTTCGAATCGGGCCTCGCCGCCTCGCTGATGGGGACGGTGCCGTCGGTCGTCTTCGGCGGGTGCATGACGTTGCTGGTGGTCGGCGCGGCAGCTTGGTTCGCGCCTGCGCTTAAAGCGTTGACTTTCAACGACTTGAAGAGGAAATGAGGCCTTTCTTCAATTGATCAAAAAGCGGACGAGCACCTTTTTAGAAAAATGCAATTTACCCGCCCCGTCGGGAAAGTACGGGCTTTCAGACTCCTCCGGCACGATGACATTTCCGTTTCGGCGTGCCGCCTCAGTTCGGAGGATGTCTTGCAGAAAACCGGCCTCTCTATTCGGCTCCCGCTCGAAAATTTGAAAGGTCCCGACCACCTTGTTGTCGAGCACGGCGGCCATCCGGTCGGCTTTTCCACGGGCGTCCGCAAGCGCCTCGATGGTCAGCTCGCCGATGACCTTGGCGTTGTCTGCCACCGACGCGAATTTCATTTCCACGTCAAAACCGGCCTGGTCGGCGTCGAACAGGGTTTTCTGCAATGCCTCAAAATCACCATGGTTGCGGCACTTGAGGACGATGGTCTGCTTCGTGCCCCCGCCCATCCCGGAATAATCGGGCGACTCACTGCGCGACATCTCCTCCAGCCTCTTGCCCATCGAAGTCAGCACGGCCGCCATCACCTGTTGGCGCGAGGCGAGCAGTTTGTTGTTCTCCTCCTTGCAGTTTTTCAGCTCCTTTTCCCAGTTACGGCCCTTCTTCTCGATGTTGCACTCCTGCACGCCCTTCGTGGCGACCGTAAAGACATATTCCTCGGCGACCACC
>JBGAWE010000005.1:0-56524 GCA_044227705.1 Saprospiraceae bacterium | reverse complement strand
CGGGCAGCGGGCTGTTGTAGGCGTGTGCCTTGTAATAGGTAAGCGTACTGCCATTGGCATTGGCGGCCTCGGCCCCAACCAAAAAACCGGTTGGCCCGCCCGTTTCCATCACCCAGTAATCGCCGGGCGGCAGGTTGATGGAGGCCGTCAGCGGCAGGAGGTTCTGGCCCGCGGCAAAAGGCAGCACCCCGGTCTGGGCCATAAGCGCGTCGGGCGCGTCGGCGTTGTCCGAATAAATGGACAGATTGATGTTCTCTGCATCCCCCGTGTTGAGGCCTATGTGGGTGATTAGGGTTGGCACCGGCACGTTTATCTTTTGCCCCAAAAGGTAATTGGGGGCCGCTGTGTTGGTGACGGCATACGGATAGGTGTCATACCCATACGTGACCTGTGCGCTCAAACCCATGCCCGCAAGCATCAAGAGCGCGAACACGACCGGTCTGGCCCTGAGGGGCAAAAGGACAGTAGCAACAACCTGCTGGGCGCAAGAAAGGCGCGGTGGAAACTCGTTTTTCATAGTATTGGTTGGAGATTATAGGAAAAGAATTGGTCAAATCGGCATTGGTGAGGGTCCAATCAAAGCCCAAGATTACCAACTGCTCGACGGGCGTTCCCCTGTGAGTGGCGTATTTTTTAATCAAACAAGTGTTTTTCGTATGCCTTTTCGGCCTATCCCCTGTGCGTTTGGGCCCCTACCCCACCCCACTTTGACCACTTGTGCTTGCTGAGCGCGCCACTGTTTTCTCCCAAAAGCCGCAAGGCGGCGGCTTGGAAAGGTGTTTTATCTAAAATTATTTTATTCTAAAAAACTAATAAACGTTTTTTGGCTTAAATAACCAAAAGCAGGCGGCCGTCCTTCATGCCCCATTGCGGGTCAAAAAATCCTCGATGGAGGCGTTTATCAGCTCCGACATGGTGCCGTATTGGCCCTTGAACTTCTGCACGAGCGCGACGGCCATGCGGTCCTTGAGGCTGGAGGGGATGTCGGCGAAGATGCGGGCATACTCCGTCCCCTCCGATTTGAACGTGGGGCGCCCGATGCGCTTCTTGATCTTCGCCTCTTGGATGACGGGCTTCGGCACGGGCGCAGCGGCCGACTGCTTGGCCTTCGAGATGTTGGCGAGCTTCTCCTGGAGCGAGTTCTTCATAGTCTGAAAGATTTGTGCCGCCCGGCGACGGCGTATTGAAATTTGGGTGCCCTACTCGGCCGCAGCCTCGACCTGGGCGATGATTTCGTTTCCGAGGCGCGCGATGTCGTCCTTGGCCTTCTCGTCCGTCCCGGCGAAGATGCTGTCGGAGTAGAGCAGGCACCGCTCGAACTCGACGCGCTTCACCACCTCGGTCTTCATTACGTGGATGCCCTTCCCGGTCAGGTGGGCGCGCATCTCGTCGGTGTGCCGCGTGCCCGGTTGCGTCATGTTCATCACCACGCCGACCTTCAGCCCGGGCCTCGCGCGCTGGGCCTCGCGCAGCAGTTCTATGGTGCCCTCGATGGCGAACATGTCGAACACGGCCGGCTTCGTCGGCACGAGTACAAAGTCGGAGGCCTGGAAAATCTCCATCAAGTTGGTCGATAGATAAGGCGGCGTGTCGATGAGCAGCACTTCGTACTCGTCGAGCTTCTGCAGGTCGGCGAACGCCGAGAACGCGGCGCGCGGGATGAGCCTGACCGTCCCGTAGGCCCCCTGGTCGCCGAACGCCGCGACGAGGCTGGCGATGCTCCCTTGGGCGTCCGCGTCGACCACGGCGGAGGGGATGCCCTGCCGGTTGAAAAAGCTCGTGAGGTTGAGGGCCAACGTCGACTTCCCCACCCCACCCTTCTGGTGTGCGATGCTGATGATGAGCGGCATATTTTATTTGTTTAAACTAAAATTATAAATTTCTAAAAAAGGCTTCTTCGTTTAATCGAATGCGCAAATGTATGTTTTTTAGTTTTTTCAAAAAGAAGGTAATTTGTTTAATCTAAAAAATAATTTCCGCGATAGTTAGTTTATTTGTTTAAACATATTTAGCCGAACCCGCACCGTTTTTATCTATTTTTAGTTTATTAGCTTAAATTACAAATAATTGGTTTTCAATTATTTACGTCGATGCTCTGACCAAAAAATAATCTGGTTTGCTGCCTCGCGCGAGAAAAATTTCCCGCCAATTGAATGCTTGGCACGAGATTCTGGAAGGGCAAAAGGCACCCGTTTTTGTGTAACAAGAGCCGAAAAGCAGACCTGTTTTTGGTCTGCAAGCCTCGGTTTGGGCACCATTTAGGTCCTCAACAAACCGACGTGCCACTTGTCTTTTCGCGATTTGAAGTTGAATATCCCGATCAACTGCACTCCGCGCCGCAAGCCGGGTGCCCGCAGACTTTCATTTTCCGTTCGCGGTTGAGCATGGGAGAAGGGCTCAGCTTTTTTAAACTCTTATTTTAAGGGGTTTTAATGGTTTGAGTTTTTTCCTTTTAAAGCCAAATAAATAATTGAATATCAGTAAGTTACTTCCCGTAAAGGGGGCAAGTTTTGGGCAAAAAGGGGACAGGTTTTGGGTAAAGAGGGGGCGTCATCAGGGTCGAAAAGGGGGCACCGTCAGGGATGAAAAGGGGACGGGATTAGGGCCGCCACCGAGGCGCATGAAAAAGGGCCGAAAAAGCCCTAAAAACCTCGAAAACTGACCAATTTTTGCCTTGCCGAGCGGGTTTTTACGGCCTGAAAAGGGGGCAAGATTTGGGGCGAGGATCTCCCGGGTATAGGCCTTGCCTGTGATGAAAAGGCTTGTTGCGAGCGGCGACAGTCGCCAAAAGGGGGCAAGATTTGGGCGGTTCACGGGCTGAAAAGGGGGCAAGATTTGGGACGGCTGAATTGCCGCTCTTGAACACCGGCCGCGTCAGAAAAATCGGGCGCGGCTGCACAAAAAGGGGGCAGGGGTTTCCTCCGCGCCCCCTTTTTCGGCTAACCTTGCGCTGTCAAACCTCGGCCGATGCCACAGCGAAACCTACCCGACAAAATAGCCCGGATAGACAACGGGCTGATCATGAACGCCCAGTACAAGCTCACGGCGAAGGAGCAAAAGGTGCTCTACTACCTCATCTCCTTCCTAAAGCCGAAGCAGGAGATGGCGTTCAACAAGATCGTCGTGCCCATCCGCGAAATCGAGGACGCGCTCAAGGAACCGGGGCGCAAGTGGGGCGGCCTCTACTCGGAGATGGAGCGGCTCTGCGAGAGCATGATCGGGCGGAAGATCAGCTTCCCCTCGAAGTTCCTGCTCGACGGCAAGCGCATCCGGGGCCATATCAACTGGTTCCAGTCCATTATGCCCGTCGAGAACGAGCACGGGCAGGTCTGCATCGAGTTCCTGTTCTCGGAGCCGATGAAGCCGTTTTTGCTGCAATTGAGCGAGTATGTCAGGATTTCCACGCTCGAAGTGGCGCAGATGAAGAGCGGCCACTCCATCCGGATGTTCTCCATCTTCAAATCGGAAAAGGACCGGCTGCGCGGCGTGAAGAGCGTTGTCCGGCTGGCCTACGACTTCGACGAGCTGAAGAGCCTCCTCGGCATCGGCGACAAGTACAACTCGGGCGACCTGAAGGACTTCCGCAACCGAGTTCTCAACGTCATCCGCGACGAGATAAACGCCATGAGCCAGTCGATGACCGTCGACTACGAGTACCGGAAAACGGGGCGGAAGGTCACGGGCGTGGAGTTCGTCGTTTTCGACAAGGGCGGCGACGCGGCCGCCTCCGAGCCTGAAACCGGCCGAAAAACCGCCAGGCCGACCTCGAAAACCGCCGCCACAAAGCCCGAAAAGGGCAGGGCAGGGGAGGCCGCCGCCGAGACGGAACTCGCCACGCTGACCCGTGCACGGCTGCAGGCCTTCTACCGTCTTGCCGACTTCGGGGTGTTCGAGGGGATTGCCGTAAGGCAGATACTGCCTACGCTCAAAGGCAGCGAGGTGGACGGCTTCGAGGACGTGTTCGTCGAGCGGGCCATCGCCTATTTCCTCAAGCACGCCCGGCAGGCCGACGCCGCCAAGCCCGTCCGCGCCGCCACCTTCGTGACGTGGTGGCTCGAAAACAGGGTCTTCGAGCAGGGTGGCGTCTGGTCATTGCTCGTCGAGGAGGTCGTCGCGGCAAAGAAGCACCTGGCCGCCGCCAGCCCCGATGCCTTCCAGAACCGCCTCACTGCGCGGACGATGACGAACGCTGAGTTCGAGGCTTTCTACAAAAAGGGCGGCTGACTTGATTCCTTTTTGTGGGTCAGACACGGCCGACGCCATCGGCGAGCCGGACAGGGTAGGTCCTCAAACCCAGCCCGAAAACCCGCTGGTAGGCCGCCGAAGCCTCCTCCACAAACTCGTCCACCTCACCGGTTTTCAACAAGGTGAGCACGCAGCCGCCAAAGCCGCCGCCCATCTGCCGCGCCCCGAGAATTCGTCGGCTGCGCGCCTGCTCGACCAAAAAGCTCGTCTGAGGGACGCAGACGTCATAGAGCAGGTTTAGCCCGTCGTGGCAGGCGTACATGAGCCGCCCGAACTTGCGGAAGTCGCCCGCCCGCAGCGCGTCGCAGGCCCTTTCGACCCGCTCGATTTCCTCGACGACGAAGCGGCACCTTTTGAGCACCACCTTCGGAAGCTTGGCCCGGTGTTCTTCCAAAAAAGCGGGCGAGACGTCGCGAAGGCTGGCCACCGCCGGGTCGTGCTTTTTCAAAAGAGAGACCCCCGCCTCGCACTCCTCGCGCCGCGCATTGTATTGAGAATCAACGAGTTGGTGCTTCACGCCGCTGTCGAGCAGGAGCAGGCAGAGGCCGTCGGGCCGGAAGGGGAGATGCTCGAATGCGAGGCTTCGGCAGTCGAGCCGCACGACATGGCCCTCGCGCCCCATGACCGAGGCGAACATGTCCATGATGCCGCACTTCATGCCTACGAACTCGTTCTCGCCGCGCTGCGCCAGCCGCACGATGTCCATTTTCGAGAGGCCGAGCTGGAAGGTTTCGTTCATCAAAAAGCCCATCCCGCTCTCGAGCGCGGCCGACGACGAGAGGCCCGCCCCGAGCGGCACGTCGCCGCCGAAGGCCACGTCGAGGCCGCCGACCGGCAGCCCGTCGCGCCTCGCCTCGCTGACGACGCCGAGCAGGTAGTTGGCCCAGCTCTTTTCCTTTTGAAAAAAGACCTCGGCACCCGCCGCCTCGAACAGTTCCCCGAGGTCGGCGGCGAAGAAGCGGAAGCGGCCGTCGTCGCGTGGCGCGGCCGCCAGCCAGATGGCGCGGTCGATGGCGGCCGGGAGGACGAGGCCGCCGTTGTAGTCGGTGTGCTCGCCGATGAGGTTGATGCGGCCCGGGGCGCGGACGGTGACGGTCGGCTCGGCCCCGAACCGGTCTTTGAAATGCTCTTTGATGCGCTGCGCGGTCATTCTTTCGAGTGGCTGGAGAGGCGCCGAAGGTCGGGCGGCGGCGGGTTTTGCAAAGAGGCCGTCTTTTTTGGGCGATGCGGTGCCAAGCCGCCCGGCCCTTCGCATCTTCGCCCGCTCAAAACAGGCAGACCGCCCCTGTTTTTTGCCCGAAAAAACCGCCGGACAGCCCGGCCCGCCCAACAAGGCGTGTCCGTCGGAGCGGCCCCGTAAACAACAAAGCCACGCGCATGCGCTTCGCCGATTTCTTCTCGCACGGGCAAAGCCCGGCCCAACTTGCCATCTTCGTGGCTGTCTTCCTTCTCTGCTGGAACCTCGAGCGCTTCTTCGGGGTGACGACAAACTACCGCCGCTGGCGGCACGACCGGACGAACTTCTGGTTCGTCCTACCTGGCGGGCTGATGCAATTGGCCCTCGGCCTCGTCTTTGTGCGCGGCCTCGTCTACGTCAACGGGCACGGCCTCGGGCTGCTCGAGCGCTGGGGCGTCACGGGCGCGGCGGGGCAGATTGCGGCCTCGTTCGTCGTTTGGGACTTCTTCTACTACGTCTACCACGTCGTCATGCACAAGGTGAAGCCCGTCTGGCGCTTCCACGCTGTGCACCATTCCGACCCGGTGATGAACGTCTCTACCTCCCTGCGCGAGCATCCGGGCGAAACGTTCATCCGCCTCGCGCACTACATGCTCGTCTCGTGGGCGCTCGGCCCGGCGATGTGGGTGGTGACGCTGCACCAGTTCACTCAGATCGTCTCGAAGATCATCATCCACTCCAACTGGCGGCTGCCCGAGGCCATCGACCGCCGCCTGTCGCTGGTGCTGCTCACGCCGAACATGCACCACGTCCACCACCATTTCCAGGAACCCTACACCGACTCGAACTATGGCGACCTGTTCAGCATCTGGGACCGGATGTTCGGCACCTACCGGCACCTCCTCGCCCACGAGGTGCGCTTCGGCCTCGACGTGCTGCCGCCCGAGTCGAGCGACCTGCGCTTCGGGAATTTGATGAAACTGCCCTTCGACCCGAAGCTCCTCCTTTCCGCCGGCCACGACTGGGATGTCGAGCAGGACGATGAACTGTCCGCCGACCACGCACCGGCTGTTGCCCGCCGGTCTTGAAGGGCTTCAGTCTTCTGAGGGGCCGACGCAGCGGCGCGAGGGATTCTTTCTCGGGCAAAGGCGCGCGTCCGGCCACCGTTCAGTCCTTCACGTCGAGGTGCAGCTTGTGGAAAAAACGGTGGATGAGGGGCGACAGGACCAGCCCCGACGCGGCGAGGAATACCACGCCGCTGTAGAGCGCATAAAACCCGGCAAACACTTCGATACTGGCCCGCGTCCCGGTATACTCTTCCCTCGTCACGTCGAGCGCGGGGCCCATCCCGGTCAATATCATCGAGGAATTGTAGAAGGCCTCCGTCGGCGAGCAACCGGCAAAATACCCGTACCCGGCCATGCCGATCAGGAGCGAGACGACAATCAGCGCGAGCGCAGCGCCCGCGAACTGGAGGGCGCGGCCGACGAAGCGGCGGCGGGGGAGGAGCGGTTGGGAGCGATGCTCGAACATTTTTCGGAGAGATAAAGCGGATCTGCCACGAGACGGCCTGCCCGAGCGATGGTGCGCTGTTGTGAAGGACCTTTTCTCGCAGGCTTAAACGCAGGTTTTAACTCTGGGGCTGTCAAAAATCTTCGCCCAAATCTTTGTGAAATCTGCGAGAAACTCCGCTCAAAACCTACCCAGAGAGGTCGGGAAGTTGCAGCAGCCCGTGGCCGAAGTCGACGTCCTCGCCCTTTTCGATGTGCGGGCGGGGCAAGCGGGCGGATGCCCCAGTTCGCGGCCGCCGGGTCGAGACCGGTTGAGGCCGGGGTCCTATTTTCAACATAAACAGGCGCGGTCGGCGCGGCCTGTTGGAACGGCTGGAAGACCGGTCGTTGGGCGGAAATGTTGAACGACTCCCGCTCGCTGGCCTCCGGTTCGGCCTCGTGGTTCGGGCTTCCGAAAAGGGTGGGGGAGCCGGTCTCGGCCGGGGCCTCCTCCGGTTCTTCGACCGGGGTTTCGGCCTCGGGCGGTCCCTCTCGCAGGATTTCGGCGCGGCCCGACCAGTAGAACCAGCCGTTTCGAAAACGGCTCTGTTCCGACGCAGCCAGCTTCGGTTTGTTTTCAATGAAAAATAAGTCGGGTGCTGTCGGCTTGCGCCGAGCGTTCGAGGGGGCGGTCAGGCTGCCTGTTGGCGCCAATTGCGAGACAGGCCGACACTGCGCCGACTCAAAAAAGAAAGAAGAAAACCGTTGGAACAGGGCTGTTGACCGGAACGGCTCACCAGACGAACGTCGCCACAGAGCCGCCCTGCACGGAGGCCGTGATCCAGCGGCTGCCGAAGTTGATGTTGAAGGTTTTCAGTTCCGCATTTTCATTGACCACTATGAGCGCCGTTTTGCCGTCCGGCCGCCGGAAGGCGACGTTGGCCAACTGCGTCGGCGTGGAGCTGTCGAGTCGAATGGAACCGGTCGGCGCGGCCAATGCGGCCTGCCCGATGATGTAAAAGCTGACGTTTTTCGTGGCTTTCGGCCCGTCGATGGTCACTGCGCCCCGGCATTGGGTGCAGCCGCCGGGCGTGTGCGGGCCGAAGGAGGGGTCGTTGGCGAGGTTCCACTCGAGGGCCGTGCGCGACCAGTTGCGCATTGTGCCGACGATCACGTTTTTCATGTGCCAGATGAGGTCGCCCGAGAACTCGCCCGTCGAGCCTGTCCATTGCTCGGTGAAATAGAGGGCCTTGTCGGAGTGCGCGTCGTGGACTTGTCCGAGCGCGCTCACGTCGCCCGCGTAGAGGTGGAAGGCCGAGCCGGCCACGAAGGGCCGTGCCGCTGCGTCGTCGAGGATGGCGATGGGGTAGTCGGGCCGGTCGCAGTTGTGGTCCCAGACGATGATTTTGGTCTGAATCCCCGCCGACTGGAAGGCCGGGCCGAGATTGTTTTTCACGAAATCGGCCTCCTCAGCGGCGGAAAAGACGAGGCTCGGGTTGTTGCCCCCGTGCTGCGGCTCGTTCTGCGGCGTGACGGCGTCGAGCTGGATGCCGTGCGCCTGCATGGCCTTGACGTATTTCACGAAATAATCGGCGTAGGCCGCGTAGAACTGCGTCTTCAGCCCGCCGCCGACCGAGCTGCCGTTGGTCTTCATCCAAACCGGCGCGCTCCACGGCGACCCCATGAACTTGATGGAGGGGTTGATGGCGAGGATTTCTTTCAAAATCGGAATGAGGTGCAGCGTGTCCTTCGACAGGCTGAAATGGGCCAGCGACGGATCCGTCTGCCCCGACGGGAGGTCGTCGTAGCTGAACACCTCCGGGTCGAGGTCAGACGCGCCGATGGAGAGCCGCAGGTAGCTCGCGCCGATGGAGCCTTCTTTTTTTCCAAAAAAATCCTCCAAAAGGGTGGCCCTTTCCGCCGCCGGCATCGCGTGGAGGAGCAGCGCGCTGCCGCCGGTGAGCGTCCAGCCGAAGCCGTCGACGCTCTGGAAGGTTTTCGCCGAGTCGATGGTGATGGTCGGGAAGCGGTCGTCGCGCCCCGCCGCGAAGTCGATGGTCTTCGAGTAGAGCAGGTTTGCGCCGCTGCCGGAGGTCGTCCAGACGCGCACGGGCAGGGTGGGGGTGGGGTCGATCGGCTCCTCGCCGGAGCCGTGCTTGCAGGCGGCGAGGGCGAGGATGGCGAGGTAGAGAAGGCCTTTTTTCATGCTAGAATTCATTGTTTTACAAACCGTGCCCGGCTCACCGCCCGCCCGTCCGCCGCAAGGCCGACAAGCGCGAACAGCCCCCGAGGCAACCGCGAGATGTCGATTTCACCCTCGCCGATGGCCGGTGCCGGGATGTCCAAAGTCACCTGCCCGAGCGCAGTGAGGGCCAAAAAACGGGCTGTCCCCTCAAAGTTTTTGACAAAAAGCACATCGCCCACCGGGTTCGGCCAGATTTCCAGCCAACCCGTCGGCTCGCCCGGCCATGTGCCGAGCGGCTGGCAGTCCGTCTTTCCACCGACCATGAGGATGTCGTCGAAAAAATACGTCTGGTCGGTCGGCGGGATGGCGGCGATGTTCCAGATGAGGGTGATTCGGCGGTAGTCGGCGTTGTTCGGGAGGCTCGAAAAGTCCCATTCGAGTTCCTCCCATTTGCCGGTCTTGGTGGCCGTCACGGTGTTGTCGGGCGAGCTGGCCGCGCCGGTCGCCGAGTTTTCGAGCTTCATCGTCACGGCGGCGAGGGCGGGCATGAGGACTTTCATCCTGATTTTTTTGGTCGAGTTGGAGAAGCGCAGCGGCGCGTCAAGGTCGGTGTACATCCCGCCCCAGACCTGCGAGCCGCCGTTGTTCAGCCCGGCCTCGACGGCTTTTCCAACCTTTTGGCTCTGATTGATGCCGGTCGGATTTGGGTTGTCGACGATTTTGAAGCCCTCGCTTGGCGGCACGTTTCCGTTCTCGAAAAATCCCCAGTCGGCGGGCGAAAGCTCGGGCGCGTCGAACGTGGCGATGCAGCCGTTGTAGCCCGCCCGCGTCCATTGCAGGTCGTCGATCTGCCAGTTTTGGGAGGCCCCGTTCTGCCCGAAGTTGAGAAAGAGGGCGACGCGCTTGAAGTCGCCGCCCGCCTGCGCGGCGAAGTCGTGGCCGATTTTCGCCCAGCCGGTGCCGCTGGAGAAATACTTCGGGCTTTCGACGGCTGGCGACGTGCCGCCCTCGAGTTTGAAAACGACCGGCAGCCCAGCGGCCGGGGCCTTCACAAGCATCTCAAACCGGGTGAAATCCGTCGACAGGTCAACCCCGCCCGGCATCTCGACGACGAGCGCTGCATAGGGGTCGTCGGCCGGGTCGGCGTACTTGCCGCACTTTATCGACGGGTTCAACCCGCCGATGGAGGGGTTGATGGCGACGGAAAGTTTGTCGTTGCCCGCGCCGTAGCTGTAGTTCCGTTGGCATCAAGTCGTCCACGACGATGTGCAAGTCCGGCACCGCCTGGCGGGCACGGGTCGACCGAGGAGGGGCTTTGCGAGAGGTTGTCGAAGAAGTAGATGGCCCCGTTTGCCGCCGTCCCGCCGTCGAAGACGAGGCGCAGCGAGGCCCAGTCGGAGATTCCCTGAAAGGCGGAGAAGTCGAAGATGAGCACTTCCCAGCCGCCCGTCGCGGCGAGCGGGCTGGTCACCTCCTTGCTCCCCTGCGCGACGGAAAAGAGCTGCAAAGTGGCAGATTTCGCGCCCGTCGGCGCGAGGATGTGGAGGTTGAATTGCGGGTTTTGGGAGAGGTCGAAAAAGCCCGTCGTGTCCGCCGCCAGCGCTGAAAAAGGGGAGAAGCCTTTGACGTACCGCCCGCATTTCGCCGACGTGTTGGGCGCCGCCAGGCCAGGGTTATCGACGACGGAGAACATGCCGTTGAGCACCGCGTTCTGCCCGAGCGGCTTCCACGAGAAGGTGGGGGAGGCGTTTTCAAAATCCTCGATGACGGTTTGCGCGGCGGCGAACGGGCCGAGCGCGGCGAGGAGCAGGGCGGAAATCAGCAGTTTTTTCATAAAAACACAGGTTTTTCAGAGTTTCAGGAGCCGCGCCGCGCTGCCCTCTGTTCTCAAAAAATAGGCCCCGTTCGGCAGCCTGTCGAGGTCAAGCTCGACGCCCGGCAGCCCGGCCCCGGCGGTCGCCATCAAAACAAGCAGCCCGGAGGCGGAAAAGAGGCGCACCTCGACCGGCTCGTTTGTGATTTTGGAGAACTCGACGAAGGCCCGCCCGCCCGCCGGGTTCGGGCTGATTTTCAAAAAGAGATCGCCCGTCGGTTCGCTCGTCGCCGTCGCGTCGGGCATGAAGCCGATGGCGGTCAAGGCTGGCTCGATTTCGGGGTTTTTCATGAAGTTTTCCCACAAAAGCCCGCTGCGGAAGTTCTCGATCATCCCCACGATCGGCCCCTGGTCGATGGCGAGGTAGCTGTCGGCCGTCCAGTTTTTCTGCTCGTTGAAGGCGTCGAAGAAGCCCATCATGCCCCAGAGCGCCGCGCCTTTATTTCTATAAAAACATTTCAGCGCGGCCATGCTCTCGTCGGGCGTGTAAGGCATCGACGAGAGGGCGGCCGAGGGGGTGAGGGTGCCGTTGTCGTTGTTCGGCTCGTGGGCGAGGTAGCCGCCGGGGTCGTCGCTGGCGGTGAGGCCCCAGCAGTCGGCCGAGTAGCCCGCGAAGCCCTTCGGGTTGGTCTTGCAGTAGCGCTGGTTGATGCGCGAATGGGCCACGTTTTGGGTGAAATAGTTGCAAAAAGCGTCCTTCCGCCCCCTCGGGTCGAAGCCGAGGAAGGAGTAGTGGGCGAAGAAGAGCGGCCCGCCCTTGTTCGGCCCGATGGGCAGTTTTTCGCCGTAATAGGTGGCGCCGTTGACATAGCCGCTCCCGGCCCAGCCCGTTTTCCAGAGGCTCGCCGGGACGGGGTGGGTGGGCGAGGCGACGGCCAGCAGGTAGACCATCATGGCCTCGTTCCAGCCCCGGACTTGGTGGTTGAGCGCCCAGCCGTCCGTCGGCGACCAGTGCCAGTAGAGCACGCCGGAGCCGTTTTTCCGGTAAAAATCCCACTCGACCTCTTCCCAAAGCTGCGTGATGGCCTGCCGGAGCGCGGCCTCGTATGGGTCGCTTTTGTCAAAAAACTGCCGCGCCGTCAGCAGCCCCTCCATCAAAAAGGCGGTCTCGACGAGGTCGCCGCCATTGTCCTGTGCGGAGGCGAAGGGGATGGTGTTGCCCGTCGTGCCGTCCATCCAGTGGGGAAAAACGCCGTGGAAGCGGTCGGCGAACTGGAGGAAGCCGACCAGTTGCAGCAGCCGGTCGCGCCCCTGTTCGCGGGCGATGAAGCCCCGCCGGACGCCGACCAGCACGGCCATCACGCCGAAGCCGGTGCCGCCCGTCGTGACGATGTCGCCGCTCGAGTTGCGCTCGCGGGCCATCGCGCTGACGGGGTGCGCGAAGTCCCAGAAATAGCGGAACGTGTACCGCTCCACCATGTCGAGGAGCGCGCTGTCGGGCTGCTCGGCGACCGTCGCGGATTTCTTTTCAGAGGAAAAAAGGAGGGGGCCGCCCGGCCCGTCGGCCTCGATTTGATAGAAAAAAGTCGTGCCCGCCGTGCCCTGGCTACCGGTGAAGTCGAGCGCGGCCGTGTCGCCGACGGTCTTGAGCGGGGTGAAAACCTGCCCGTCCGGCGAGCGGAGGATTTTGTACGAGGCGGCCCCGGCCTGCGCCTTCCACCGCAGCTCGACGTGGCTGTCGAAGCCCTCGGCTTGCAGGGGGAAGCCGTTCTGGGCAGCCAACGGCGCGGCGGCGAGGAGCCAGAGGAGGGGCATTTTTTTAAAAAAGCAGGCCATTTTCGTCTGATTTTATGGTTTTGAATGACTCATTCGAACCTATTTCCCTCCGTCGTCAACCGCCACCCGTCGCTGCGGAAGGGCGAGGCGGGCAGCCCCGCGCCGTTGAACAGGTTGCCCTCCGCCGGGTTGTCGAGCCAGCCGTAGCGGACGGCCACCGGCTCGGCCACCTCGTCGGAGCGGACGACGACCTTTTTGCCTCGGATTTCGGCCCGCGCCCAGTGAAATTGCTGGTCGGCGCCCGCGACGGCGAAGCCTGTGAGGTAGCCGTACTTGTCGTGCGCCGTCAGCCCGCCGGTTGCGTGGTTGAACGTCAGGACGGCCGCGCCGTGCCGGAATTTCACCGACTTGAAAAGGGGCCCGCTCTCCTCGACGGCTTTTCCGTAATCATTCTTCAAAGCATGGAGGGCGAGGCGGCGGCCAACCTCCTGTTTGTTGCGCGGGTGGATGTCGTCGGCGTCGCCGATGTCGGTGGCGACGGCCATGCCGGTTTTCGGCAGCGAGAGCGTCGAAAGCTGCGCCCCGCGAAGCTCGGCCCACGCTCCTCCCGCGAGACTGTTCTTTTCCGGCGGCAAAAAGGCCGCGAGCTGCACGAAATAGAACGGGAAATCGCCCTGCCCCCACCGCTCGCGCCAGTCGCGGATGAGCGCGGGGAAGGTGCGGCCGTACTGCTCGGCGCGGGGCGTGTTGCTCTCTCCCTGGTACCAAATCGCGCCGCGGATGCCCAGCCCGATGAGCGGCGCGACCATGCCGTTGAAAAGGAGCGTCGCCGCGCTGTTCGGGTCGGTCGAGACTTTCTCGGGGACGACGGCCCGCGCCCGCCAATTCCCCGCCAGCGGCATCGTCTTTTTGTCGGAAAAAACCAGCCGGACGGCCTCTTCTTCCCCATAAAAACCGCCTCCTCCGCCCGTGTCGACGACTTTCACGGCGATTGAATTGCGGCCAGGCCGCAAAACCCCGGCGGGCAGCGGGTAGCGGCGCGGCGAGTTCCACGACCAGGTCGCGCCGACTTTTTGGCCGTTGACGAAGGTCGTGTCCGCGTCGTCGATGGTTCCCAAAAGAAGCTCGGCGGGCTGCGCGGCCTCGGCCTCAGTCAGCTCGAATTTGCGGCGCAGCCAGACGGTGCCGTCGAAGCCAGGCAAGCCCTGTTCCTCCCATTGTTTCGGGACGAAAAGGCTGGCCCAGCCCGAGTCGTCGAAACCCGGCGCGGCCCAACCGGCATCGGAGGCGACGGTCGGGGTTTTTCCCTGAAATCTCTCGACGACCTGCGCCATCCGCTCGCGCTGCCGGATGCTCAACTGGCCAAGGTCGGCGGGCAGTTTTTGGGCAGCTTCGTGCAGTTCGGGGCTGGCGAGGAGGCCGTTTTTGCTCATCCAAGTTTCGCAAATCGTGCCGCCCCAACTGGCGTTGACGAGGCCGACGGGGACGCCGGTCTCCTCGAAAACCTTCCTCGCGAAAAAGTAGCCGACGGCCGAAAAACTCCCGACCGAGGCGGGCGTGCAGACCTGCCAATCGGCCGCATCAATGTCCGGCTCGGGCCGAAGACTGACGCGGTGCGGCACTTTCAGGTGCCTGATTTTTGGAAAATCGGCGGCCGCCATCTCCGCCGCCGCGTTCATCGTCTCGCTGACGGGCCACTCCATGTTCGACTGGCCGCTGCAAATCCAGACCTCGCCGACGAGCACGTCGGAGAACGTGGCCACCCCGATTTTGAGGGAATACGGGCCGCCCGCCGCCTCTTTTTCCAAAATGACGGCCCACGCGCCGTCACTCCCGGCCGTCACCGATTTTTTTTGAAAATGAAACTCGACCGTGACCGGCTCGCCCGGCGCGGCTTGGCCCCAGATTTTGATGGGCCGGTCGCGCTGCAAGACCATGTGGTCGCCGAAGACGCGGGCGGGGCGGACTTCGGCGCGGGCAACCGTCGCGGCGAGCATCGCGCAAAGGATGGTCGGGAAAATGGGCGAGCGTCTGTGCATGGTCTGTTTCAAAAAAGCCTAAAAAACCAGCGTCGAGATGGAATGCGGCAGGCTGACCGTCTCCGCCGCCCGGCCGTCGAGCCAGAGGCGGTAGGCGATTTTTTCGCGCGTCGGGTTCATCACGACGACGGCGACGGTGCCGTCGGTGTTCAAAAAAGCGGTCGTCAAGAGCTGCGCCCGGTTGGACGACGCGACAATCCGCCGCGCCCCCGGCCGGACGAACTTCGAAAAGTGCCCGATGTAGAAATACGAGTTCATGAAGTGCAGCGACCCCTCCGCCGTCTTCGCGTGGACGGGCGCAAAGCAGAAGTTGCCGACGTGGTTGGGGCCGCCGGTCTCGTCGAGGAGCGCGTTCCAGTCCGTCCACGCCACCGCGCCGTTGTTGAAGTCGTGGATCATGTTCTCGCCGTACTGCTCGCCCCACTGCCACTCGTCGAAGGTCTTCCACGAAAAAGGGTAGTTGCAGGCCTCCGTCAGCAGCAGTTTTTTGTCGGGGAAGGCCTCGGCCACACGCTTTGTGTTCTCCCACTGGCGGCCGCCGTTCCAGATTTCGTACCAGTGGAAGCCGATTCCCCAGATGTACTTGGCCGCCTCCGGGTCGCTCAAATAGGTCGACGCGCGCTGGTAGACGAGGTCGCGGTTGTGGTCCCAAGCGATGAGTTTTTTGTCGCCGAGGCCGTTCTTTTTGAGGGCCGGGCCGAGGTGGTTCTTGATGAGGTCGCGCTCCTCCTCGGCGGTGTAGATGCACGATTCCCAGGTCTGTTTGGCCATCGGCTCGTTCTGCACGGTCAGGCCCCAGACGGGGATGCCCGCGTTCTCGTAGCCTTTGATGAACTTCACGAAATAGTCGGCCCACGGCCCGTAGAACTCGGGCTTCAGGTGGCCGCCGTGGAGCATGTCGCCGTTGTCCTTCATCCACGCGGGCGGGCTCCAGGGGCTGACGAAGAGCGGCAGATTCCCGCCCGCCGCCGCCGTCGCCCTTTTGATGAAGGGCATCTTGAAACGCTCGTCGTGCGCGAGGTTGAACGTCTTCAGCTCTCGGTCGCCGTCCGCGACATAGGTGTACATGTCGCTCGAAAAGTCGCAGGAGTTGATGTTCGTCCGGGCGATGGTGTAGCCGATGCCATTTTTGGGGTCGAAGACGGCGGTCAGGAACTCGTCCTGTTTGGCCTTCGGCAGCTTGGCGAAGGTCTCGGCCGCCGCGTCGGTGAGCGCCCCGCCGATGCCCACGAACGTCAGGAACTGCTGGCGTGGGTCGACGAAAATGCAGGGCTGCCCCTCGTTCGGCTGGCCGAAGGGCGCGAGCGCGAGCTTGCCGGTCTCCGTCAGGCGGAGGCTGGAGCTGTCGGCGGTGGTGAAGACCGAGACGGTCTTCCGGTCGGAAAAGTCCGTTTTCGCCATCCGGTGGCCGCCTTTCGGGGCGCAGCCGACGGCCAAGAGGCAGGAAAGGAGGGCAGAGAGCTTGTTCTTCATTTTTTCAAAAACTGGATTTCGGCAAAGACCGGCAGGTGGTCGGAAGGGTAGTGCAGGTCTTTCGAGTCGGAGAGGACGGCGTGTTTTTTCACCAAGACCCGGGGTGAGCGCGAGACGAAGATGTAGTCGATGAGCTTCATCACCGACTCGCCGAACCGGAAGCCATTGAACGTCCCCGACGGGCCGAAGGGCGGCTGCTCGGAGGCCTCGCGGGTGTCGAGCATCTCATTTTTCAATCTTGAAACGACGGCAGACCCTGGCTCCGAGTTGAGGTCGCCCATCAAGATGACGGGCAGTTTTTGGGGGTTGAGGGCCGCCATTTTTTTCAAAATCAGGTCGATGCCGTTGCGCCGCGCCGTCTCGCCGACGTGGTCGAGGTGGGTGTTGAAGACCCAGAACCGGCGTTTCGATCCCTTTTCTTTCAACAAAACGGCCGTGCAGACCCGCAAACAGGCGGCGTCCCAGCCCATCGAGACCGAGTCGGGCGTCGGGGAGAGCCAAAAAGTGTGGGCCTCTGTCAACGAAAACCTCGACCTGTCGAAAAAGACATGGGTCGACTCGCCCCGCCCGCCGCCCTCGCGGCCCGTGCCCTCGCTGCCGTAGCCGGGCAGGTTTTTCTGCAAAAAATCAATCTGGTGCGGCAGCCCTTCCTGTACCCCGAAAATGTCCGGCGCGTGGAATCTTATCAGCCCTACCACGAAGTCGCGGCGGTTGGGCCATGCGTCCGCGCTGTCGGACGCCACGTCGAGGCGGAGGTTGTAGGTCATCAACCTGACCGTCTGGCCGCCACAGCGCGGCGCGGCGGCGAGCAAGAGGACGAGCAACAGGCAGTTGGACGCGAGGGCCTTCATGGTTTTTGAAAAAGAAAAAAGCCGACGGCCGAAGCCGTCGGCATCGCTGGTCAATAGTTCGGGTTCTGCTTAAACTTCCCCTGCGTGATGTCGATTTCCGACTGCGGGATGGGCAGCCACTCGCTCTTTCCGGCCACAAAGCCCTGCGAACCGAGCGCGGCGACGGCCTTCCCCGTGCGCAACAAATCCCAGAAGCGGTGGCCCTCGGTGGCCAGTTCGAGGCGGCGCTCGGTGGCGATGTCGTCGAGCAGGGCCTGGCCGGTGGAGGTGCGGTCGGGCAGGCCGACGCGCTTGCGCACTCGGTTCAAATAGACCTTCGCTTGCGGCTCGTTGCCGCTGCGGGCGAGGGCCTCGGCGGCCATGAGCAGCACGTCGGCGAGGCGGATTTCCTTGATGTTGTACGGCCAGTTGAGCGCCACGTCGCCGCTCGTGGCCTTGAAGCCGGGCAGCGGCGTGTACTTTTTGATGAAATAATCGGTGTTCTGGTAGCCCTTCGTGTAGCTCGCGCCGCCCTGCAAGAGGGCCTTTCCGTCGATGACCGTGTGCTGGAAGCGCGGGTCTCCTTTCATGAAATTGACCAAGTCCTCCGTCACCGGGCAGAAGCTCCAGCCGTTGGCGTAGGTCGGCCCGACGTAGTCGCGCATGCCGAAGAACTGGACGTTGTAGTTGCCCTCCGTCCCGTTCGAGAAGCTCTCGTAGCCGCCCCGCGAGAGGTTGGAATGGGCAATCTCGAAGACCGACTCGGGGCCGAACTTGTTGTCGGGCCGGAAGACGTCGGAGTAGAAGTTCTCCAGTTGATAGAAGCCGGAGTTGATGACCTCCTCGCACTGGCTGGCCGCCTCGGCCATGCGCGACGGGTCGTTTTCAAAAAGGAGCACCCGCGCCAGCAAGGCTCGCGCCGCGCCCTTCGTCACGCGCCCAGCCTCCGACGGGATGACGAAAAGCGGCAGTTCCGGCTCGTCAACGGCCTCTTTCAGGTCTTTTTCTATTTGAGCAAAAACCTCGGCGGGCGTCGCCTGCACTTGCTGGTAGATTTCCGCGCCGCCGACCGTGCGCGTCATCAGCGGGACGTTGCCGAAAAAGCGGACGAGGTCGAAATAGTAGAACGCCCGCAGGAACTTCGTCTCCGCCACATATCGGGCGCGAACGGCGTCAGTCAAGCCGTCGATTTGCGGGTTGCCGAGCTTTTCCAAAAGGAGGTTGGCGCGGTAGACGCCCGAGAAGCCCTTCTGCCAAAGCCCGAGCTGCGGGCCGAGGTTGGGGTCGAGCTTGAAGTTGTCCATCGCCACCCACGCGGGCTGGTCGTCGGCCGAGGAGCCGCCCGCGTAGCAGTCGTCGGAGGCCGCGTCGAGGAGGCCGAGCTTCATCGTCCAGCCGTTGGAGCCGTTCCATTGCAGCACGTCGTAGACGGCGACGAGGCCCTCGAAGACCTGGTCGGCGTTTTTGTAGAAGCCCGATTCGAGCTGAGTGCCGTGCGGCTCGAGTTCGAGGAAGGATTTTTTGCAGGAGAAGAGAAGGGCCGCGAAGGCCGCCGCCGCGAGGGCGGCTTTCTTGTTAAAATTCATGTTCTTTAAAAAAATTAAAGGCTCAAAGCAGGGTCAAACGTCCGTGCCGTCAGCGTGGCCGCCCTGCCGTTTCCGGTTGGGCTTTTGGCCCGGCACGGTGTCCAGCCAGTTGCGGGTCTCGTCCACCAGGTCGGTGATGCGCTCGATGTGCCATTCGAGGTTGAGCTTGGCGAACTCCTCCTCTTTGAGCCGTTGAAATTCTTTGATGAGATAGATTTGGAACTTGGGGCTTATCCAAAAACAGAAGTTTAGCGCGATGTCCTTGTGCGCCATCGTCCCGCCGTCGTATCGGCCGGACTTGGAGACAAGCCCGATGGCGCCCGTCAGTTCAATCCATTTTTTGGGCGACATGACGAGGCGGTTGGAGGCCGTCATCTCCATAACCGTGTGCAATTGCACACGGTTAAAACCGGGGTTGTGCAGCGTCTCCCATTCCCAGAGGTATTGGATGGTCTGCAGGTTTTTCAACCAGTTCTGGATGACGAACCGAGGCTCCTCCGTCGACTGCTTGGCGATGTCCGTCAGCGAGATGTAGTCGACATCCTTGATTTCCTCAATCGAGATGGCCAGCCCCTGAACATCGATGGTTTTCTTTTTGCCCATGGCGATGGATTGCTTGACTCGAGGGTTTACAGCCCCACGTTGACCCCCGCCATGAACGCCCGCGCCGCCGGGTAGATGCCCCGGTCGACGCCGAAGCTGCCGCCGCCGATTTCGGGGTCGAAGCCCTTGTAGGCGGTGAAAGTGAGCAGGTTGTTGGTCGAGACGAAGACGCGCAGCCGCTGCAGCCCCGCCCGCGCCGACCTTTCAATCGGCACGGTCCAGCCCAGTTGGACGGTCTTTATCCTGAAATACGCCCCGTTTTGGAGGAAGAAGTCCGAGCTGCGGCTCAAGTTCTTGTTCGCGTCCACGGTCGTGAGGCGCGGGTAGTCGTCGGATGTCCCCTCGCCGTTCCATCGGCCGAGCGCGTCGGTCGTGAGGTTGGCCATGTTGAGGTCGAAGCGGCGGGTGGCGTTGAAGATTTTGTTGCCCGCCACGCCTTGCCCGAAGATGGTGAGGTCGAAGCCGCGCAGCTTGGCCGTGATGGTCGTGCCGAAGGTCCACGTCGGGATGGCGTTGCCGAGGAAGGTGCGGTCGTTGGCGTCGATGAAGCTGTCGCGGTTGATGTTCTTGAACCTGAAGTCGCCCGCCGAGGCGTTGGGCTGGAGGAGGTAGCCGTTCTTGTTGTACGCCTCGACCTGTTGCTGCGTCTGGAAGATGCCGTCGGTCTGGTAGCCGTAGAAGGAGCCGAACGAGTGGCCGACCGCCGTCCGCGTGATTTCGAGGCCCTGCGGCCCGTAGGTCTGGCCGACGAGGAAGTCCTTGTCGTCGCCGAGGTTGGTGATCTTGTTGGTGATGTGCGAGACGTTCGCGCTGAAATCGAGCAGCAGCCGGCCGATTTTCTGCGAAGTGCCCAGCTCGACCTCCACGCCCGTGTTCTTCATCGTGGCGACGTTGCCCACCGGCCCGGCGTTGCCGACGTAGCCGGGGACGGCGATGCCGAGGAGCATGCCGCTCGTCTTTTTGTCGAACCAGTCGGCCGTCAGCGTCCACTTTTTGAAAAGCCGTGCGTCGAAGCCGAGGTCGGTCTGCCGGGTTTCCTCCCAGTGCAAATCCGGGTTTGCGAGGGCGTTCGGGCTGCTGCCGTTGGTGAGGGTCTCGGGGATGCCGAAGGTGTAGTTGCGCGAGCCGCCGACGGTCGAGACATAGCGGAAATCGCCGATGCGCTCGTTGCCGTTGATGCCCCACGAGCCGCGCAGTTTGAGGAAGTCGACCGGGCGGAGGTTTTCCATGAAATTTTCCTCCGAGACGACCCAGCCAGCGGACAGGGACGGGAAGTTGCCGTAGCGGTAGTTGGCCCCGAACTTGGGCGAGCCGTCGCGCCGCACGACCCCGGTGAACAGGTATTTCCCAGAGAAATTGTAGTTGAAACGGGCGAGGTAGGAGACGAGCGCGCCCTCGTACTCGTAGCCGCCGAAGTTCTTCTTGTCGGCCGGGACGTTGAATCCGAAGCTCGCGTCCTTGATGTCCGTCACCGGGATGCCCTGGTAGGAGCCGCTGATGCCGCCGCCCTTGTTGTGCTCGGCGACGGTGCCCGCGAGGAGCGAGGCGGTGTGGTCGCCGAAATGGCGCTCGACGCTGGCCGTGTTCTCCCAAATCCAGTAGGTGCCCCGGTTCTGGCTGCGGCCGTACTGGTTGATTTCGCGCTGGTTGGCGGCGTTGAGGTAGTAGACGGGCGCAAAGGACTCGTCGCCCCAGTAGCCGAAGTCCACGCCGTAGCTGGAGCGGAGTTTCAGGCCCTTCACAGGGACGATTTCACCGAAAACATTGCCCGCCACCTTGTGCCCCCAGCCCGAGCCTTGCGCCACGCGAACCGCCGCGACAGGGTTGAGGACCTCCGACGTGACGTAGGGCGAGATGCCGTAGGGCTGCCCGTTCTTGTCTTTTACGACAGGAAAATTCTGAAAAACGGAGCTGTTCAAGACCTCCGGCCGCGTCTCGATGATCGGCGTGAGCGGGTCGAGGTTGATGGCCCGCATGAGCGGCGAGGCGTACTCGGAGTTGTCCGACACGCCCCGGCCGGCGTTTCGGGAGTAGCCGAGCGAGTTGCCCATCGTCAGCCAGCTCGTGACTTTGTGGGTCGAGTTGAACCGGACGGAGTACCGCCGGAAGTGCGACGAGGCCGAGGTGACGATGCCCGACTGGTCGAAATAGCCGAACGAGGCGAAGTACTGCGACCGCTCCGACCCCGTCGAAAGGCTCAACTCGTGGTTTTGAATCGGTGCATTTTTTTCAAAAACGGCGTCCTGCCAGTCCGTCCCGCCGGTCAGGGAGGCCGCGTCGGGGAAGAGGATGCCGCCGCCGCCGTTGACCGACGACTCGTTCATCAGGGTCGCGTAGTCCTTCGCGCCGAGCAGGTTGAGTCGTCGCCAGGGGTTTTGGAATCCGAAATAGTTGTTGTACTGGAGGGAGGTGCGGCCGTTCGCGCCCTTTTTCGTGGTGACGAGGATGACGCCGTTGGCCGCCCGCGCCCCGTAGATAGCGGCGGATGCCGCATCTTTCACGACCTCGATCGACTCGATGTCCGACTGGTTGAGATAGTCGATGCCGCCGCCGATGGGGATCCCGTCGACGATGTAGAGCGGGTCGGAATCGTTGATGGTCGTCGTGCCCCGGATGCGGACGGTCGCCGCGCTGTTCGGCGCGCCCGAGTTGGAGGTGACGAGGACGCCCGACACGCGCCCCGACAGCGACTGCTCGACGCGCGAGACGGGCATGTTTTCCAGATCCTCGGCTTTGACTTTCGAGATGGCCCCAGTTGTCAAAGCTTTTTTCTGCGTGCCGTAGCCGACGACGACGACCTCGCGCAGCGCGTCGGCCGTTTCGAGCTGGATGTCGAAATTCGTGCGGTTGCCGATGGCCGACTCCCACGTTTTGAAGCCGACGAAGGAGACGGACACGACGGCCCTTTTCCCGACATTTTTGAGTTCAAACCGGCCGTCGGCGTCGGTCTGGGTGGCGTTCTGGGTGCCTTTTTCGACGACTGTCGCGCCGAGCAGGGCCTCGGTGCCGTCGGTCACGCGGCCCGAAATGGTGGTCTGCGCAGCCATTGCGGCCGAGCAGAAAAGGAGTAGTACGAGTAGTTTTTTCCCCATTGTTTTTGATGAAATTTTGATGAAAAAGGGCCGAAAACACGTCGGGGCGACCGTAGCCGCCCCGACGCATTCCCGGAAAGGCTCAATATCCTGGGTTCTGCACGATGCGCCCCTTGCTGAGCGAGAGCTGCTCTTGCGGGATGGGGAACACCTCGTTCTTGCCATCCACGAAGTTCTTGCCGTGCTTACGCATCACCTCGCCCGCACGGCCCTGCCGGACGAGGTCGAAGAAGCGGTCGTGCTCCATCGCCAGCTCGACGCGGCGCTCATTCCAGATGGCTTTTCTCACGTCGTCCTGCGAGCTGGCGGCGGTGCCGGTCAGCCCGGCGCGGGCGCGGATTTTGTTCAGCTCGACTTTCGCGTCGGCGGTCTGGCCGAGTTCGTTGAGCGCCTCGGCTTTAATCAAGAGGATTTCGCCGAAGCGCAGGACGCGGATGTTCTTTCCCGACCACCAGCTGTCGTAGTTCACCTCCTGCGTCTTCGAGACGTATGCCTTGTAGTTGTAGTGCTGGTTGGAGGCCGACTCGACCACCGCGCCGTCCCAGAGCGTCTGGCCGACGGAGTAGACGGTGGCGCCCAGGCGCACGTCGCCTGGCTCGAAGGCGGCGATAAGGTCGTCGCTCGGCGTGTTGAAGCCCCAGCCGTCGTAGCCGTCGATGACCTTGCCGCGCGGCCCCTGCGTGGAGAAGTAGCCGCCGATGCCCCAGCCCTCGCCGCCATCCTGCCCCTGAATCTCAAAAAGGGACTCCGTGCCGTTCTCGTGCGACTGCCGCCAGATCATGGCGAAATCCGGTTCGAGGCCGTACTGGTTCGAGTTGATGACGTCGTTGCAGGCGGCGAGGCAGTCGGCCCATTTCTTTTCGTACATCAAAACCTTTGCGAGCAGGCCCTGCGCCGCGCCCTTCGTGGCCCGGCCGAGGTCTTTGGCGGTATAGGCACTCTTCAACGGGAGCTTCGAGGCGGCGTCGCGCAGGTCGTCCTCGATGAGGGCGTAGATGTCGGCCGCCGGGGTGCTGGCGAAGTCGGAGTAGATTTCCTCCGTCTCGTCGGGGGCGTAGACGCGGGCGATTTTCGGCACGTTGCCGAAGCAGCGCACGAGGTTGAAATAGTAGTAGGCCCGCATGAACTTGGCCTCGCCCACATAGCGGTCGGCGAGCGCGGGGTCGAGGCCGGTGAAGACCGGCACCTTGTCGATGGTCTGGTTGCAGCGGCCGACGCCGGTGTAGTTGGCCTCCCAAACTTCTTTGGGCGAGAGGCTCGTCGGGCCATAGGAGAGGGCGTCCATCTGGTCCTTGTCGGCCCCGAGGTCGCCGGGGTCGCTGCCCTTGTCGGCGTCGTCGGAGGTGATGCTGCTCATGCCGATCCACGAGAAGACGCTCTCGCCCCAGGTGGTCGACCATTGGTAGCAGGCGTTGACGAACTTCTCGGCGTTCTCCGGCTTGTAGAAAGTGGAGTCGCTGGAGATGAGGTTGTTCTCGGGCGCGGGTTTGAGCCAATCCTTCTTGCAATTGGTGGTCGAGAAGGCGACGGCCAGCGCGAGCGCGATGAGTGCGAATGTCTTTTTCATTTCAAAGAGTTTGCCGCCCGGCAGCCGCCACGCGACGGCTGCCGGGAGTTTTCTTCAATTAAAGTTCAGGTTGAAGCCCGCCATGAACGTCGCCACCGACGGGTAGACGTAAAGCTCGATGCCGCTGTTCAGCGCGTTCGACCCCGGAAGCTCGGGCGTGAAGCCGCTGAACTTCTTCCAGATGAACGGGTTCTGTGCCGTCCCGAAAATCCGCACGCGGCTGATGCTCGCCCGCTTGAGCATCGCGTCGGGGAGCGTGTAGCCGAGCGTGATGTTGTTGACGCGAAGGAAGTCGCCCGACTCGACGAAGTAGGTCGAGGGCTTCGGGATGCTGTTCGAGGCGCGGTACTCCTTGTCGTCGGGGGCGTAGTCGCGCCAGCGGTCGCGGCGCGAGGCCTCGATGTTGTCGTTGCCGAAGCGGACGCCCTTCTTTCCGTTGTAGACCTTGTTGCCCTGGTTGCCGTAGAGGTCGATGCCGAGGTCGATGCCGTGCCAGTTGACACCGAGGTTGATGCCGTAGTAGACCTTCGGCTGGTAGCTTCCGGCGAAGATGCGGTCGTTCGCGTCGATGATGTTGTCGCCGTTGACGTCCTTGTATTTGAAGTCGCCCGGCAGGGTGCCGGTGACGTGCGGCGCGGCGTCGATTTCGGCCTGCGTCTGGAAGATGCCGTCCGTCTGGTAGACCCAGAAGCTGCCCAGCGGCTTGCCCTCGACGGTGGAGGTCGTCACCTCGCCGTTGCCGAGGCCGCCCTCTTTGAGGTCGATGCCGCCGTGCACCTTCTCGACGTTGTTGCGGTTGAACGTGGCGTTGAAACCGATGCGGTAGCCGAAGTCGCGCGAGGGGTCGTCCGTCCATTTCAGCGACAGCTCGACGCCCTTGTTGCGCACGTCGGCGGCCTTCGAGAGCAGGCCGTCGGGGTCGACGACGGGCGGCGTCGGGACGTGGATGTAGGCGTGCGTGAGCTTGTTGTAATAAGAAAACTCGCCCGTGATGTGGCTGATGAGGCCGAACTCGACGCCCGCGTCGACGCTCTTTGTGTCCTCCCAAGTGGCGGCCGCGTTCGGGAGCTGGTTGATGGTGATGCCCTGAAAGAGGCCGCCCGGCAGCGAGAGCGGGTCGGTGTTCGACACCAAGAGGAGCTGCGACAGCTCGTTGTTGACGATGCGCGAAATGTTGTCGTTGCCCAAGAGCGCGTAGCTGGCGCGCAGCTTCAGGTAGTCGACGCTGCCGCTGTTCTTAAGGAAGTTCTCCTCCGAGACAATCCACGAGCCGCCGACGGAGTAGAAGTTGCCCGTCTTCTGCCCCGTCGGGAAGGCGCTCGATCCGTCCTGCCGCAGCGTGGCGGAGAGGTTGTAGCGGTCGAGGAGGCCGTAGTTGAGCCGGCCGAACCAGCTCTCGCGCCGCAGCAACCCGCCATTCTCACCCGTGATGGTCACGGTCTTCGGGTCGCCCTGCCCGATGTACCAGAGGTTCTCGTCGTTCGGCACGTCGGCCACGCGGATGGTATAGCCGCGCCACCTGTCGCGCTCGGCCGAGTGGCCGCCGAGCAGCTCGACGCTGTGTATGTCGCCGAAGGTGTGCGAGTAGCGCAGCGTGTTGTCCCAGACCCAGTAGAACTGGTCATAGGGCGAGAGTCGAAGCTCGGTGTGGTCGTTGGAGTATTTCCCGTACTTGTAGATGGGCGAGAAGTCGGTCGAGTTCGCCTGTTTCTTGTCGAAGCCCCACGACGAGCGGTAAACCAGCCCCTTGAATGGCTCGATTTCGCCGTAAAGGTTGCCCTGAAAGCGGTTGCCCTTCCATGTGGAGTGGGCCAGTTCGAGCGTCGCCAGCGGGTTGGCCACACTCAATGCGTCGAGGGTGCCGTAGTTGCCCAGCGAGTCCTTGACGGGCACGGTCGGGGTCATCCGGTAGGCATCTGTGAAGGCACCCGCCGATTTGTTGTTGCTCTTCGCCACGTTGACGTTGAGGACGCTGCCCACCTTCGCGAAAGTGAACGGCCGGTACTCGTTGTTCGCCCGCAGCGAGACGCGGTCGAACTGTGCGCCCTTCAACACGCCCTCGTCCGTGTAGTAGCCCGCGCTGAACAGGTAGTCGGCGTTGGCCGTGCCGCCGCTGACGGAGAGGTTGTGGTTCTGCACCAGCCCGTTCTGCGAGATGGCCTTGAACCAGTCGGTGTTGTTCTTGATGGCCGCCACGTCGTCAAAGAGGGGCTTCTGCCCGTCGTAGGCCCGCGCTTCGTTGGTGTACTGCGCGTAGAGCGGCGAACCGGCCATCGGCACGACGTTGATGAGCTTGCGGAAGCCCCGGTACGAGTCCAAGCCGACCGTCAGCTTGCCCGACCGGCCCTTTTTCGTGGTGATTAGGATGACGCCGTTGCCCGCCCGGGTGCCGTAGATGGCGGCCGCGCCGTCCTTGAGGATGTCGACCGAGAGGACGTCGGCCCCGTTGATGTTCGTGATGTCGTCCGTGATGACGCCATCGACGACGTAGAGCGGTTGCTCGCTCGATAGGATGGAGTTGATGCCCCGGATCTGGACGCGGGGCTGCTTGCCCGGCTCGCCCGTCCCGATGACCTGGATGCCCGCCGCGAGGCCCTGCACGCCCTGGATGGGGGTGAGGAGCGGCTGCTTTTTGAGGTCGTCGCCGCGCACCGAGGCGATGGCCCCGGTCACCTGTTTGCGCGTCTGCGTCCCGTAGCCGACGACGACCACCTGCTCGAGCACGGCACTCGACTCGGCAAGGGTGACGGCCACCGACCGCTGCCCGCCGACGGCGATTTCCTGCGGCTCGAAGCCCGTGTAGCTCACGACGAGCGTCGCGTCGGCCGCCGCCGGGATGGTGAACTTGCCGTCGAGGTCGGTCACGGTGCCCACCTGCGAGCCTTTGACCGAAACGCTCGCCCCGATGAGGGCCTCGCCCCGGCCGTCGGTGACGGTGCCGCTGACCGTCTGCGAGATTGCCGCCGTGGCGCCGATGAGCAGCAGCAGGGCGGCGAGGTAGAGTTTGGAAAATTGCTTCATACTTACAGTGTGTTGTTGGACTTGATTCGGATTCAAAAAGAAGGCCTTACGGTTCAATAGCCCGGGTTCTGGATCAGCTTTTGGTTCTTGTCCAGCTCAGCCTGCGGGACGGGCCAGAGGAGCCGCTCCGCCGTCAGCCCGTAGCCGATGACCTGCCCGTTGTGGTCCTTCGCCGCGTTCATCACGTCGATGGCGCGGCCGGTGCGCTTGAGGTCGTACCAGCGGTGGCCCTCGAAAGCAAGTTCGAGCCGCCTTTCCTTCTCGATGGCCAGCCGCAGATCGGCCTGTGAGGCTGCCGTCGTCGCCGCGAGGCCCGCCCGTTTCCTGATTTGGGTGACGATGGCCGCTGCGCCCGCCTGATCGCCGAGTTCGTTCAGGGCCTCCGCTTTCAGCAAGAGGATGTCGGCCAGCCGGATGAAGATGTAGTTTTGGTTGCTCCCCTCCTGGTAGTTGTGCCACTTGTTGATGAAGGGGTACTTCGTCTGCGGGTAGTGCGGGTCCGACCATTTGCCGCTCACGTCGGCGAAGACGATGCTGGCGTTCTTCCGCGTCATGTCGCCCTCCGCGTCGAAGGCGGCGACGAGGTCGTTGGCCGGGAGGTTGAACTTCTTCCAGTCGAGGCCCCGGAAAATCTTCGTCCCCCAGTTCCCGTCGGAGCTTCCGCCGCTGTAGTTTATCTCAAAAATCGACTCGGCGCAGTTCTCGTTGGCGTTGTTCCAGAGGTCGTTGTAGCTCGGCATGAGCGAGTAGCCGCCCGCCTCGACGGCCTCGCAGTACTGCTTCACCTTCGCCCAGTCGTGCGGCTCGACGGTCGCCCAAACCTTCGCCAGCACGGCGTTCACGGCCCCTTTTGTGGCAAAACCCTTGTGCGCCGCCGTCGCCGGGCACTTGGCCAGCGCGGTTTCGAGGTCGGCGATGATTTGCGCGTAGACCTCGCCTTGCGTCGCCCGGGCCGGGAAGATTTGGGGGTAAATTTGTTCGAGCGTCGCCGCCGAGATGCTTTTCACCTCTTTCAATTGGAGCGGCACGTCGCCCCAGAGCTGCACGGCCTGGAAGTAGTTGAACGCCCGGATGAACGAGGCCTCGCCCAGGATCTCCTCCTTCCGCGCAGCGGTCAAAGCCGGGTCGGTGACGGCGGCGACGTTGTTTATCACCGCGTTGCACTTCCCGATGGTTGAATAGAGGTACCGCCAGTCGCGGCTGACGTTCGAGTTGGTCGCGTCGAGGCGGCAGTCGTCGATTTGGAAGTTGGCCGGGTTGTCGCCGCCCGCGTAGGCGTCGTCCGATTGCGCGTCGCCATTGACGTAGTAGTCAAGCTCGTAGTACTCGTTCTTGAAGTCGGCGTAGCACCCGGCGAGCGCGGCCTCCACCTCGGAGGCGCTGTGGTAGAGAATCGAGTCGGCCGACGAGTTCTCGACGGCGATGCTCTGCGACTGGGGCTTCTCGTCAAGGAACTTCTCGCAGCCGACGGCCGCGAGGACCGCGAGGCAGGCCGTGATTTGAACCAGTTTTTTCATGCTTTTAAAAAGTTGAAGCCCCTGGCCGGGGCCGTTTTTTTCAATAGTTCACTCCTCGTCGCCCGGTTTTCCCAACAGTTGGAGCCGGTTTCGCTCCGGCCGCTGGCCGGGGATGGTGTCGAGCAGGTTGCGGATTTCCTCCACGTTGTCGGTTATCCTCGAGATGTGCCATTCGAGGCTGCGGCGGCCCATCTCCTCCGTTTTGAGCCGCTGGAATTCTTTGTAGAAATAGACCTTGAACGGCGGCGACAGCCAAGTGCAGAACTCCATCGCGATTTCCGAGTGGGCGAAAGTGCCGCCGTCGTGCCGACCGCTCTTTGAGACCAGCCCAATGGCGCCGGTCATCTCGATATAGCTTTTCGGGGAGACCAAGCTCCGGTTCTCCACCGCCCTCAATCTAAACTCTTGCATTTGCAAGAGTTTGAAATTCGGGTTGTGAACCTCCTCCCAGGTTTGGAGGTAGGACAAGGTGGCTTGGTTGCGGAGCCAGTTGGACACCGTGTTGGAGGGCCTGTCCTCGCTGTTCCTTTTGGCGATGTCGGTCAGCGAGATGTAGTCGTCCTGCCGGATGGTGTCCACCCGGATTTGCAGGCCCAACACTTCGAGCTTTTTGCCGTCCATCAGGTTGTTATTAAAAGTTCGGGCCCGTGCCATGATTCTAAACTCGGGCATTTGCCCGAGTTTAAAACTCAAAACTCCATGTTCACCCCCACGGTCGCCGTCCGCGCCTGCGGGTACGTCCCGTAGTCGATGCCCAGCTCGGTCGCGCTCTGGCCGAAGGCGTTCACCTCGGGGTCGAAGCCGCTGTATTTCGTCAGCGTCAGCAGGTTCTGGCCGGTGACGTAGGCCGAGAGCTTGCCGATGCCCGCCCGCTTGAGCCGCTCGGGGCGGAAGTTGTACGAGATGGTCAGCTGCTTGAGCCGGATGTAGGAGCCGTCCTCCACGAAGCGCGTCGAGTTGAACACGTTGTCCACCTTCCCCCCGCCGATGGCGCGCGGGATGTCGGTATTGCGGTTGTCGGGCGTCCAGCGGCGCAGCACGGCGGTCGACTGGTTCTTCGAGTCGAACATCCCCTCGAGGTCGATGCGCGTGGCGTTGAACACGTCGTTGCCGTAGCTCCCCTGAAAGAAGAGGTTGAGGTCGATGCGCCGCCAGGAGAGCGTGTTCGTCAGGCCGAAGGTGAACTTCGGGTTCCCGTTGCCGATGATGGTGCGGTCGCCGGGGTCGAAGATGCCGTTCTTGTTCACGTCGCGGTATTTCAGGTCGCCCGTCTCCGGGTCCACGCCGTCGCTGATGTAGCCGAAGAAGCTGCCGAGCGGCAGGCCCTTTTTCACGATGGCCACGTCCTGGTTGTTCGAGTAAATCCGCCCGAAATAATAGACGTCGGTGAAATCCAGCCGCAGCACCTTGTTCCTGTTGAAAGAGAGGTTGAAGTCCGTCCGCCAGCCGAGCCGCCGGTCGCGGCCGAGGTTGACGGTCGAGAGGTTGAAGTCGAGGCCCCGGTTTTGGATGGCCCCGGCGTTCGTCTGGATGCTCGAGATCGGGAGCGAGTTGGAGAGCTGCACGTTGAGCAGCACGTCGTCCGTCTTTTTCAAATAGGCATCAGCGGCGAAGACTGCCCGCCCGTCCCACATCGAGAGGTCGACGCCGACGTTGGTCTGGGTCGTCGTCTCCCACCGCAAATCGGGGTTGCCGTAGGTGGCCTGATAGGAGCCGGGGCCGGAGAGCGGGTTGGTCGAGGCGCGGCGGAAATAGTTGACGAGGCCGTATTGGGCATAGTTTCCGATGCCCTCCTGATTCCCGTTCTTTCCCCAACCGGCGCGGATTTTCAGGTCGTCGACGGACTTGATTTTCGGGAAAAAGGGCTCTGCCGACAGCCGCCAAGCGGCGGAGACGGAGGGCATCGTCCCCCATTTGTGCGCCAGCTTGGAGGTGCCGTCGCGGCGGACGGAGGCGGTCAGCAGGTATTTCGAGTCAAAGTCCCAGTGCGCCCGGCCGAAGAAGGAGGCCAGCGACCATGCCTGCGCGTCGGTCGAGGCGGTGATGCTGTTGGCCGCGTTGAGGGTTTTCACCAGCGTGTCGGTCGGGAAGTCGTTGCCCGAGATGTAGCTGTCGCTCCACCGCGAATGCTGGGCCGAGCTGCCCGCGAGGAGGTTGAGCGTGTTCTTCCCGAAAGAGGTCACATAGTTGGCCGTGTTCTCCCAGAGCCAGGCGTTGGTCGTCGAGTTGTCGGCCTGCCCGAGGCCGTTCTGGTTTCGCCCGAAATTGGTCTTGAACGGGTCGAGGTAGTAGTCCCACTGGTGGTTGTTGAGGTCGGCCCCGAGGTTTGTTTTCAATGAAAAACCTCTGAAAATGGCGGCCTCGGCGGTGAAATTCCCGAAAACCCGCGTGTCCGTCGCCTGCTGGTCGGCACCGAACATGTAGGCAATAGGGTTCTCCCACGACGGCTGGAAGGGGTTCGGGTCGTACTGCCCGCTGCCGTCCGTCCTATATATATGGAGGAAGGGCGGCGTGTTGAGCGCGCTCATGATGACGCCGCCCCGGCCGCTCGATGCGTTGTCGGGCGTGTCCTTCGTGCGGCTGCGCAGGACGTTGAGGCTGGTGCCGATTTTCAGCCAGTCGGTCGCCTGGTCGTCGAGGTTGAGGCGGACGGAGGCGCGGTCGAAACGGGCGGGCCGGGCCACGCCCTCGGCGTTGAGGTAGTTTGTCGAGAGGAGGTAGCGGGATTTTTCGGTGCCGCCCGAGAAGGCGAGTTGCACCCCCTGTGTCTTCCCCCAGCCGAAGGTCTCGGCCTGCCAGTCGGTGTACGAGGTCGCGGCGGGGTCGAGCGCACCGGGCAGGATCTCGTCGATGAGGGCGCGGTATTTTTTCGTCGATAAGGTCGAGATGGTCTTTCTCAATTTCGAGAAGCCGAGATAGCTCGAAAACCGCACGTCGTTCTTCCCCGCCGCCCCGCGCCGCGTGGTGATGATGACGACGCCGTTGGCCGCCCGCGCGCCGTAGATCGCGGCGGATGACGCGTCTTTCAACACGCTCAAACTTTCAATGTCGGCCGGGTTCAATCCCCGGATGTCGGTCGTCGGCACCCCGTCGACGACGTAGAGCGGCTCGTTCCCGGCCAGCACGGAGGTCGCGCCGCGCACCCTGACGGCGATGTCGCCGCCCGGCTTGCCAGACGGCTGGACGACCTGAACGCCCGCCGCCTTGCCCTGCAAAGCCTCGGCCGCGCTGACCATCGGCCGGTCGCGCAGGTCTTTTTCGGAGACGGTGGCAACGGCGGTCGTCAGGTCCTTCTTTTTTTGAACGCCGTAGCCGACGACGACGACCTGCTCCAAAACCTTGTTGTCCTCGGCGAGCGAGACAGCGATGGTCTTCTGCCCGGCGACGGCGATTTCCTGTGAAACAAAGCCGGTGTAGCTGAAAATCAGCGTCGCGTCCGCTGGCGCGGCGATGCTGAACGCGCCGTCGAAGTCGGTCACGGCACCGGTGTTCGTGCCTTTCACCTGCACGGACGCGCCGATGAGCGGCTCGCCCTTCGCGTCCGTCACTTTTCCGGCGACCTGCGCGGCGAGGTTTTCAATAAAGAGAAGGGTGAAAAGGATGGTAAAAAGTCTTGTCATGGTCCAATTTTTTCGCGCCGGGAAGGCTGGCTACTGCACGACTACCGTACCCGAGTAAATCATGTTTTCCATCTGGATTCGGGAGAAATAGACCCCTTTGGGCAGGGCTGAAAAATCCAGTTCCGTCTCTTTTTGGGTCAATTTTTTTTCAAAGACAATGGCCCCCGCCGCATTGACGAGGAGCAGCGAGGCCGTCTTCCCGTCGGGCAGAAAGGCCGAGCAGCGGCCCGGCGCGGGGTTGGGCGAGAGGCGCAGGCCGTCGGGCCAGCTGCCGTTGTCGGGTGCCGCCTCGACCGTCGGCGTGACCAGTTGGAAGACGCGCACCCAGTCGATTTCCATCGTCGCGGAGGTGAGGGCGGGGTCGATGCCGTTCTTCAGGCCGCCGGTCTCGTATTGCGGGTCGGAGCCGAGGTTGCCGCCCATGGCGAGGTTCAGGATGAGGAACTGCGGCAGGTCGAAAGGCCACGTCGAGGCGTTCTTGACCGCCGGCGCGTAGGTGTAGTAGACGAAGCCGTCAACGGCAAACGCCATCTTCTGCGGCGTCCAGTTGACCTCGTATTCGTGGAACGCGGTCTCGCAATCGGCGAGGCTCTTCTCTTTTTTGTTGACTGTGTTGCCGTTGCTCGACGGCGTGTGGAGGGCACACTGCACGACCGTGGGATTCTTCCCGACGTGCTCCATCACGTCGACCTCGCCGCAGGCGGGCCAGCCGACGGAACCGATGTTGGCCCCGAGCATCCAGTTGGCGGGCCAGGTGCCGGAGCCGCTCGGCAGCTTGGCGCGGAAGACGATGCGGCCGTACTTGAACTCCTTTTTCCCCTTTGAAAGAAGGCGGGCCGACGTCCACGAGCCGCCCGATTTGATGGCCTTGATGAACAGGCTGCCGCCCGACTGGAAGGCGTTGGCGACGCTGTTGGTGTAGTACTGCACCTCGTTGTTGCCCCAGCCGTTGCCGCCGATGTCGTAGCCCCAGTTGGCCGCGTCGGGCAGGCCGGTGCCGTCGAACTCGTCGCTCCAGACGAGCACTTCGGTTTGGGAGAAAGAGGCCGTCGCGATGGCGAGAAGGGCGGGGAGGAGCAGTTTTTTCATGCTTTTGAATTGGGAAAAAATGCCCTGATGCTCCAGCCTCGGGCGAGTCTCCAGTTTGAAAACCCACCCGAGGCAGAGCTTCAAGGCACTGTCAGTTTAGCGGACGAGCACCATCGTCCAGGCCGCCGTGCCGTCGTGCGCGGCCGAGATGTCGACCGAGACGGTGAGCGTCTCCACGCCGCCAGCTTTGATGTAGCTGATGATTTCGTACTGATTGGTCGTGTTGCCGCCGTTCGGCTGGGGCTGCGGGGTGTTCGCCGGATTGTAGTCGTTCTCGCCGCCGTAGTAGCCTTTGTAGAAGCCGAGGAACGCCGCGCCCGATGCACCGTTGGTCAGCGTGATGCGGGCGCGGTTGGTGCCGGCGGCCGGGGTGAAGGCCCAGGAGTGGACTCCCGAGCCGAAGGCGGCGCCGAGGCCCGAGGCGGCGATTTCCGCGTCGCTCATGCAGCCGTTGGGGGTGCCGGCCGGTTTGCCCATGTAGCCGTCGTTGCGGGCCGAGCCGTTTGTCTTGTACTCATACTTGCCGCCGGCCGTGAAGATGAACTCGTCGTCGGGCATGCACGACCAGTCGTCGGGCGTGCCGGCCTTCGTGCCGTCGAGGTTGACAAGCGGGCAGGACCACCAAGCCGACGAGCCGAGGCCCGGACCGACGAAGACGGAGGTCTCCGCCTTGCGCACCTTCCACGCCGCGCCGATGATGTTGGCCTCCGTCACGACGCCCGAGGAGGCGGTGATGGTCTGCGTCGCCACGTTGGTCGCGTTGGTCGGATGGGCACCCGAGGAGGTGGCCGTCAGCTTGATGGTGTACTCGCCATCAGCCGCATAGGTGTGCGTCGGGCTGGTCTCGGTCGAGGTGGAGCCGTCGCCGAAGTCCCACAGGTAGCTGCTGGCGTACTTCGAGTTGTTGGTCAAAGTGACGGTCAGCTTGTCCTGCGCGACGGCGAAGCTGGCCTGCGCCGACGGGTCGGGGATGGCCGGTTCGTCGGCCGGGTTGTGGTAGCTGACGAGGGTCACCTTCCAATAGGCGTCGTCGGCAGCGTTGGCGGCGTCGAACTTGTAGTCCGACTCGATGACAAGTTCGTCGTAGACGGTGCCTTCGGTCAGGCTGATGATGTCGAACTTCACCGAGTTCTGCGGGACCTTAACCTCCGTCTCGGTCCCGATTTTCGGCAGGCCGATGAAGGCACCGAGGCCCTTGACCTCGAGCGTCGGCTTGGTGCCGGTCGTCAGGACGTAGGTGTGGGTGCCGTCGCCGAAGGCCGACAGGTCGCTGCCGCCGGGGCCGGTCATGTTGCCAGCCGCGCTCGAGCGGCACTCGTTGGCCGGTTCGAAGACGCCGCCTTCGGCCCAGTAGTCGCCGTTGGTCTTGTACTGCATGGAGCCGTCGCGGCCAAAGATCCACTCGTCGTTCATGATGCAGGGGCGGAGCGCGATTTCGTCGTTGTCGCGGCCCTGCGCCCACCAGACCTGGTCTTTGGCGATCGGCCCGACCTCAAGGGGCCACTTGTTGGTGCCCGGCACACGCAAGAGGTGCCAAGTCTTCGAGACCGCTCCGGCGAGCTTGCCCAGCTCGGCGTCGGGGTCGGTGAGCGTGAGAGTCTGTTGCGAGATCTCGGTGCCGCCGTCGCCCTTCGCCGTCAGCTTGACGGTGAACGAGCCGAGCGCCGTGTAGCTGTGCGTCGGGTTCTCCTCAGTGGAGGCTGGGGAGCCGTCGCCGAAGTCCCACGAGTAGGTCGTGGCGTTCTGCGAGGCGTTGGTGAAGGTCACCTTGAGGAAGTCCGTCGCGTCCACTTTATAGGTGAAGCCGGAGATGACCTCCTTGTCCTTCTTTTTGCAGGAGGAAAGGGCAACTCCCACGGCGAGCAGGAGGAGCAACCCTGTTTTTAGTGAAAAAAGCTTCATGATTGATGAATTTTACTTGCCTTTAGAAAAGGGCGGTTGAGAATGAAAAATGCTTTTGGGCGACATTGCCCGTCGCAAATGTTGCCAATTGGTCCGTTTTTTTATCAAAATGCCAAAAAAATTAGGGTGAAACGTACAACAAGTCCTAAGCCGGCCTTGTCGAGGCAATTTGGTGCTTGCGCCGGTTCCATTTTGGGGCGAAACTCTTTCGATGGTCGTGCTCATCCTCAACAGTCTCTCCTTTTAAATGTGCGTTTCCTCTGCCTCGGCAACGACGTGACGACCGCCCCGGGGGAAAGGGCCTCAGTGTCTTTTGGGGGTGCGGCCTGTGCGACGAACAGGCGAGCGGTAAGAAGGGTCCAACCAGTCGGCCGAGTTAGTTTTGCCCCAAATAGCTGCATCATGAAAAGACGGTCCGCTCTCCTTTTTGCCCTCTTCTTTCTCGCGCTCGCGGCCGGTGCGCAGCACTCCGTCGCCCGGCAGTGGAACGAGCAGCTTTTGGGCGCGATCAGCGGCGACTTCGCCCGGCCACCCGTCCACGCCCGCAACCTTTTCCACGTCTCGGCCGCCATGTACGACGCCTGGGCGGCCTACGAGCCGACGGCCGGGACCTACTTTTTGGGGAAGACCGTCCACGGTTTTGAGGTGCCGTTCCGCCCGACGGCCGCGCCGGGCGACAAGAAAAAGGCGCAGGAGGAGGCCGTGAGCTTCGCCGCCTACCGCATGATTTTGCACCGCTACGCCAACTCGCCCGGCTTCGACACCCTGCGCCGCAACATCGACAAGCTGATGGGCAAGCTCGGCTACAACATCCACGAGGAGTCGACCAACTACGTCTGCGGCCCGGCCGAGCTGGGCAACTACGTCGCGCAAAAAATCATCGAGTACGGCCTGCAAGACGGCTCGAACGAGGCGGGCAACTACGCCAACCAGTTCTACCAGCCCGTCAACCCGCCGATGCGGCCCGAGTTTTCGGGCAACTCGGGCGTGGTGGACATCAACCGCTGGCAGCCGCTGCGCTTCGCCACCTTCGTCGACCAGAGCGGCCACTCGACGAGCGATTTCGTCACCAAGTTCCAGTCGGCGGAGTGGGGGAGCGTGCTGCCCTTCGCCATGACGGAGGCCGACTCGCGCACCTTCATGCGCGACGGCCACGAGTATAAGGCCTACCACGACCCCGGCCCGCCGCCCCGGCTCGACACGGTGGACGCGACCAGTGCAGAGTCCGCGGAGTTCAAGTGGAACATGGCCCTCGTCGCCGCTTGGGGTGGCCTGCTCGACCCGACCGACGGAGTCAAAATCGACATCTCGCCCGCCTCCTTCGGCAACAACAAGGACTACCCGACGGACCTGGCGGGCTACCACAATTTTTACGACTTTTTTGAGGGCGGCGACTCCAGCAGCGGTCGCCCACTCAACCCGAAGACCGGCCAACCTTATGTCCCGCAAATCGTGCCGCGCGGCGACTGGGCGCGGGTGCTGGCCGAGTTTTGGGCCGACGGGCCGCTCTCGGTCACGCCGCCGGGCCACTGGTTTGAAATCCTCAACTACGTCGACGACCAGCCCGGCTCCACGAGGAAGTTCCGGGGCGCCGGCCCCGACCTCGACGAACTGGAGTGGGACGTGAAAAGCTACTTCGCCCTCGGCGGTGCGATGCACGACGCGGCTGTCGCGGCATGGGGCATAAAGGGCTGCTACGACGCTGGCCGCCCCGTGACCGCCATCCGCGCGATGGCCACCCGGGGGCAAAGCTCCGACCCGGCGAAGCCGCACTTCCACCCGGCCGGGCTGCCGCTCATCCCCGGCTACATCGAGTTGATATCGGCGGGCGATCCGCTGCAGGGCGGCAATGGGCAGCACATCAACAAGATAAAACTGCGCTCTTGGCGCGGCCCCACCGCCATCACCGACCCGAAAAAGGACGTGGCCGGCGTCGGCTGGTTGCGCGCCGAGAACTGGTACCCCTACCAGCGGCCGACCTTCGTCACGCCGCCGTTCGCGGGCTACGTCTCGGGCCACTCGACCTACAGCCGCGCCGCCGCCGAGCTGCTCACCGCGCTCACCGGCGACCCCTATTTCCCCGGCGGGATGGGCACATTTTTTTGCAAGAAAAACGAGTATCTGGTTTTCGAGGACGGCCCGAGCCAAGACATCACCCTCCAATGGGCGACCTACCGCGACGCGAGCGACCAGTGCAGCCTCTCGCGCATCTTCGGCGGCATCCACCCGCCGTTCGACGACATCCCCGGGCGGCTCATCGGGATGAAAATCGGCCCGGCCGCGCTCGATTTTGCCGAGAAAATCTTTGCGGACGCCTCGCCTGTGCCGCCGGTCGAGGAGGTGACCGCCTTCCCCAACCCGACCAGTTGCGCCATCCAGATCGAGCTGCCGGGGCAGGGAGCGGTGCCGGTCAAAATCTGGTCGGCCGACGGGCGGCTCGTCCTTTCGGAGAAACTGGACTTCACCTTCGGGCGCGTGGTGGTCGATTTGTCGTGGCTGCCGTCGGGGGTCTACGTCATCCGGGGCGAGGACGCGGCGGGGAAAAGGGTCTTCGAAAAAGAGGTCGTGCGCTTGTAGCCCGGCCCGTCGAGTTTCTACCCCAGAAGCACTTTCTCCAACTGCGCCGCCGAGGCCGTGCCGGACTGCCGCCATTTCACCGCCCCTTTTTGAAAGACAATGAGCGTCGGGACGCTGCGCACCTGATAGGCACGGGCCGCCTCGGGGTTGCGGTCGACGTCGATCTTGATGACGGTCGCCGCGTCGCCGACGCGCTGTTTCAGCTCCGACAAGACGGGGGCCATCATCTTGCACGGGCCGCACCACTCGGCGAAGAAATCGACGAGCACGGGCTTGTCGCCGTTGATGATTTCTGAAAAGCTCCTCTTCATAGAAAACTCTGGGTTGGCGGGCAAAATTGGGCAGCGGCGGCCGGTTGCCGGGCGGCAAAAATCAGCGCGGGCGGCGGCAAAAGTCAGCCCCCGACGGCGGGGCATGGGCCGACCTTTCGCGGCGAAAGCGCAGTTTTCTTTCCGAAAAATATGGAGCAAATCGACCGCCACGCCGCCTTCCAGCGGCATATCGACGCCGAGGAGAAAGTCGAGCCGAAGGACTGGATGCCCGACGAGTACCGGCTGCACAACGTCCGCCAAATCTCGCAGCACGCCCACTCGGAGGTCATCGGGATGCAGCCCGAGGGCAACTGGCTGACCCGCGCCCCGACTTTGAGGGCGAAAAAAATCCTATTGGCAAAAATCCAGGACGAGGGCGGTCACGGCCTTTATTTATATAGTGCCGCCGAGACCCTCGGCACGAGCCGCGAGGAGATGATAGCCCAGCTCCACAGCGGGCAGGCGAAGTACAGCTCCGTCTTCAACTACCCGACGCTCAACTGGGCCGACATCGGGGCCATCGGCTGGCTCGTCGACGGGGCGGCCGTAACCAACCAGCTCTCGCTGCGCCGCACCTCCTACGGCCCCTACTCGCGCGGCATGCTGCGCATCTGCAACGAGGAGAGCTTCCACCAGCGGCAGGGCTACGAAATCATGCTCAAAATGGCCAACGGCACGCCCGAGCAGCGCGAGATGGCCCAGTCGGCCCTCGACCGCTGGTGGTGGCCCGCGCTGATGATGTTCGGCCCGCACGACAACGACTCGCCGCGCACCTCCAACGGGATGCGCTGGAAGATAAAGCGCGCCGGAAACGACGAACTCCGCCAGCGCTTCATCGACAAGACGGTGCCGCAGGCCGAGTTCCTCGGGCTGAAAATCCCCGACCCGAAGCTCTGCTTCGACGAAAAAACCGGCCATTGGCTGACCGGCGAAATCGACTGGGAGGAATTCCGCCGCGTCGTCCGGGGCGACGGCCCCTGCAACCGCGAGCGGCTCGAACACCACAAAAAATGGCACGACGAGGGTGCCTGGGTGCGCGAGGCGGCGGCGGTCCATGCGGCGCGGGTCGCGGCAGCATGACCGGTTTTTTGCCCGTCTTTTTCAAAAAACAAAAGAAATTCGATGGAAGACGCGCTCCTCCTCGCCAAGTTCTGGGGCCTGCTGATGCTGGGTTTCGCGTTCATCTGCCTGCTCCGCCCTCGGGCGGCGGAGGTGCTGCTCGCGCTCGCCGCTGACGAGAACTGGTCGACGGTCTTCGGCCTTTTCGCCCTCACGCTCGGTGCGGGGAGCCTGGCCGTCTACAGCTCGTGGCAAATCGACTGGCGGCTCGCGCTGACGCTGCTCGGCTGGTCGGCGATGGCGAAGGCCGTCATGCGGCTGGGGTATGGCCGCGAGGCAGGGCAACTTTCCGGACGGTTTGCGGCCGCGTCGCTGCGGTTGTGGCTGGTGCCGATTTTGTTCCTCGGGGCGTGGCTTTTGGCAAAAGGCCTCGGCGTCTGACCGAGTCAAACTGGCCCGCTCCGCTTTTTTGAAACCACGATTTTATGGAAAAAATACACGACACGCAGGGGCCTCTTTGGGAGGTCTTCACCCAGTCGAAAGCCGGTCAGCCGTTCCGCCACGCGGGCAGCCTGCACGCCTTCGACAAGGAAATGGCCATCGAGAACGCCCGCGACCTCTTCTGCCGCCGGGGCGAGACGGTGGGCCTCTGGGCCGTCCCAGCAGCAGCCATTGTGGCCGCCACGCCGGACGACGCGCCCTCCTTTTTCGACCCGGCCGACGACAAGCCTTACCGGCACCCCACATTTTATTCCATGCCGGAGGGCGTGGCCAACCTCTGATTTTCACTAAAAATGGACGGAAAAGACAACCTCTACGCTTGCTGTTTGCGGCTCGGCGACACCAACCTCATCCTCGGCCACCGGCTCTCGGAGATGTGCAGCCGCGCCCCCTTTTTGGAGGAGGACATCGCGCTGGCCAACCTCGCCCTCGACCATATCGGGCAGGCCGAGGCCCTGTTGAAATACGCCGGTGAACTCGAAGGCCGCGACCGCTCGGAGGACGACCTCGCCTACCTGCGACCCGAGTGGGAGTTCCGAAACTGCCTCCTCGCCGAGCAGCCGAACACCGACTTTGCCTTTGTCGTCGCCCGGCAGTTCCTGTTCGACGTCTTTTTCGACCTCGTTTATGATGAACTGAAAGGCCACGTCGACCCGACGATGGCCGGGATGGCCGTCCGCTTCTCGAAAGAGGCCGCCTACCACCGGCGGCACAGCGGCGCGTGGCTCAACCGCCTCGGCCTCGGCACCGACGAGAGCCGCCGCCGGATGCAGGCCGCCCTCGACGCGGTGTGGCGGTACACGGCCGACCTGTTCGACGGCCCGGCGGGCATCGACTGGGCCGATATTTCAAAAAAATGGGCCGCCTCGGTCGAGACCGCCGTCGAGCGGGCCGGGCTTCGGCTGCCCGTCGGCCACACGGCCGCCAAACCGGGCATCCACACCGAGCATTTGGGGCACATCCTTTCGGAGATGCAGTTTTTGCAGCGCGCCTTCCCCGGCGCTACGTGGTGAATTTTTAAAAAAGAAGCTCATGGAAACCGCCGCCGCAACGACCGCCGCCCGCAACGACGTCGAAAAGATGGTCTGGGAATACCTCGCCCTCATCCCCGACCCGGAGGTGCCGGTGCTGTCCATCCTCGAGCTGGGCGTCGTCCGCGCGGTTCGTTTCGACGGCTCGCGACTCAAAATCACCATCACGCCGACCTACACAGGCTGCCCGGCGATGTCGCTCTTCGTGGCCGAAATCCGGGCGCTTATGCACGTCCACGGCATCGACGACGTGGAAATCGAGACCGTCTATTCGCCCGCCTGGACAACGGACTGGCTCCCGGCCGAGGCAAAGGAGAAATTGAGAAAGTACGGCATCGCCCCGCCCATCGCTGAACCGGTCGGGCATTTCGGCGAGCTTCCGGCCGTGCCGTGCCCGCGCTGCGGCTCGGCCAACACAGCGGTCAAAAGCGAGTTTGGCTCGACGGCCTGCAAGGCACTCTACACCTGCCACGACTGCCGGGAGCCGTTCGAGTATTTCAAACACTTTTAGAAAAAACCTCGGCTGCCCGTCAAAGCCCGAACAGCAGCGCGATGCCGACGAGCAGCAGCACCGAGCCGCCGGTCGTCATCACGAACATGGCCGAGGAGAAGTCCCAGCCTGCGTGGAAGAAGGCGAAGTTGACGAGGAAGCTGACCACCAGCAGCACCGACCCGGCCACGACGCACCGCATCCCCCGGCGGCCGAGCAGACGGTTTTTGGAGGTTTCTTGGTCTTGGGCGGAGGTTTCGAGGGAGGAGTTGTCGTTGTGCGGAAGTTCCATCTTACAAAACTTGGTTTGGTGAAAAGAGCTTCTTGGTCGCACAATGGTAGGCGACAATCTCTTTTTTAAAACCGGAACTAACAAAAATCACCTCGACCATGCCATCGCTCCACATCGAGGCCAAGCCCGGGGCCGTTGCCGAGACCGTCCTCCTGCCCGGCGACCCGCTGCGGGCGAAGTTCATCGCCGACCGCTTTTTGGGAAAACCGGCCTGTTTCAACCGTGTCCGCAACATGCTCGGCTTCACCGGCCTCTACCGGGGGCGGCCCGTCTCGGTCATGGGGACAGGCATGGGGATGCCGTCCGCCGCCATCTACGCGCACGAGCTGATTTCCGTTTTTGGCGTGAAAAACCTCCTCCGAACCGGCACGGCTGGCTCAATGCAGGGCGCGGTCGGGCTGCGCGACATCGTCCTGGCGCAGGCGGCCTCCACCGATTCGAGCTTCGGGAAACAGTTCGGGCTGGGTGGCGAGGTGGCCGCCATCGCCGACTTCGGGCTGCTCAAAAAAGCGGACGCCGCCGCCGCCTCGCTCGGCCTGCGCTGCCACGTCGGCAACGTTTTAAGCTCCGACGTCTTCTACCATTTTGACAAGGACAACTGGCGGAAATGGCAAAAAATGGGCGTCCTCTGCGTCGAAATGGAGGCCTACGCCCTCTACCTGACAGCCGCCCACCTCGGCGCGGCCGCGCTGGCCGTTCTCACGGTTTCAGACCTGTTAGAGACGGGCGAGCATCTTTCGCAGGGCGAAAAAGAAACCTCCTTCGAGGAGATGGCGCGGCTGGCACTGGACGTGGCCGCGCAACTGCCAGGCTCTGGCGGCCCTTCTTGACCCAATTTTTACAGAAAACCTCCGCTCGCGCCTGAACCCGCGACCCGCCCGCGCCATTTTTGGCCGTCGAAAAAACAGCGATGACCACACCCTACCAACGATTCCTCCGCCTCCTTGGCCAGCAGCGCAAGCCCATCTACTGGATTGTCGTCTACGCCATGCTCGCCGGGCTGATCTCGCTCGGCCTCCCGCTCGGCGTTCAGGCCATCATCAACCTTGTGCAGGGCGGCACGCAGTCGGCCGCGCTGACGCTGCTCGTGTTCGTCGTGGCCGCGGCACTGTCGCTCGTCGGTGCGCTCCGGGTGATGCAGCTTTATGTCACGGAGCGGCTGCAGCGGTCGCTGTTCGTCGGCTCGGCGTTCGAGTTCGCCGTCCGGCTGCCGGACTTGAAGCTCGACCGGAAGCACCAGAAGTACCTGCCGGAGATGGTCAACTACTTTTTCGACACCGTTTTCGTGCAGAAAAACCTGCCCAAAATCACGCTCGACTTCTCGACGGCCGCCCTCCAAATCGTCTTCGGGATGCTGTTGCTGTCGCTTTACAGCGCGTTTTTCGCCTTTTTCGCGGTCGTTCTGCTGTTCTTCCTCTACGCCGTCTTCCGCGCGACCGGCCCGCGCGGCCTCGAGACGAGCATCAAAGAATCGAAGTACAAATACCAGACGGCCTTTTGGCTCGAGGAACTGGCTCGCCACTCGGGCCTTTTCAAGCTCTTCGGCGCCGACCGGATGGCCCTGCGCCGCACCGACCAGTTGCTTGAAAACTGGCTCGTCGCGCGCGGCAAGCACTTCAAGATTTTGACCGGCCAGTTCGTCGCCATCATCGTTTTCAAAGTGGCCATCACGGTCGCATTGCTGCTCGTCGGCAGTTGGCTTGTCGTGGGCAACCGGATAAACATCGGCCAGTTCGTCGCCGCCGAGCTTATCGTCATCGTCGTCGTCGAGGCCACCGAGAAGCTCATCTTGAGCATCGACAAGCTGTACGACCTCCTTACCTCGCTCGACAAGCTCGGCCTCGTGCTCGACCTCGACCTCGACCGGCGCGGCGGCCTCGACTTTTCGGAAATCGAGCGGCCGGGCGGCGTCGCCTTTTCGGCAAAAAACCTCGGCTACCGCTTCGCCGACTCGACCTCCGACACCCTGCGCGGCCTCGATTTTGACATAAAGCCGGGCGAAAAAATCTGCCTCGCGGGCGGCGCAGGCTCGGGCAAGTCGACGCTGATCCAGGTTTTGGCCACCGTTTTCGGCGATTTTGAGGGTTTTTTAGCGGTGAACGGCCTGCCCGTCGGCGACCTCGACCTCCGCTCGCTGCGCCAGCGAATCGGCTACATCTCGGCCGGTCGCGACGTCTTCAACGGCTCCCTCCTCGAAAACCTGACGCTCGGCAGCCCGGCCGCCAGCCTCACGGAGGTGATGGAAATCTGCCGAAAAACCGGCCTCGAAACCTTCCTCGAAAAGCTCCCCGATGGCCTGCAAACCCACCTGACCGCGACGGGCCGCAATATCCCAAGCTCCATTTTGATGAAGATAAAGGTGGCCCGCGCACTGTTGAAAAGGCCCAGTTTTATGGTCGTGGAGGAATCCTTCGCCAGCCTCGGCCCGGCCGACCGTGCCCTTTTGACCGCCCTTTTGACCGAAAAATCGGCCGCGTGGACGCTCGTCGGCATCTCGACCGACGCCGACTTCGCCAGCCGCTGCGACCGCGTTGTCGTTCTGAAAGACGGCGAAATCACGGCCGACGGGCCTTTCTCCGAAATCAAAATGCGGCCCGATCTGCACGGATTTTTCATGGAAAGCAACCTCCTTTAACCAGCCTGAACGATGCTCGACATCACGCCCAACCAGCTCTCGCCGGTGCCCGACGACGCTGTTTTCAAGACCTACCGCGAGGTAACGGCCCCGTTCGAAAAACGCGCGTTCGGCCGCTGGCTGGCCGCGCTTTTCGTCCTTTTCGTCGCCATCATGCTTTGCCCTTGGACGCAGAACGTGCAGGCCGACGGCCGCGTCACCACCCTCCGCCCCGAACAGCGGCCGCAGACCATCCATGCCACCATCGCCGGGCGCATCGAAAAATGGCGCGTCGCCGAGGGGCAGCGCGTGGCGAAGGGCGACACCATCGCCCTCCTTTCCGAGGTGAAAACCGAGTACTTCGACCCGAACCTCGTCGGCCGCGCCGCCGCGCAGGTCGAGGCGAAGACCGGCGCACTCTCGACCTACGGGCAAAAACTCGACGCGCTCGACGCGCAAATCCGCGCCCTTTTGGCCGAACAGGAGAACAAGTCGCGCCAGCTCGACAACAAAATCGAACAGAGCCGACTGAAGGCCGAAGCCGACCTGCGCGAAATCGAGGCCGCCAAAATCGCCGCCGACAACGCCCAGAAACAGGCCGACCGCGCCGCCGAGCTTCACCAAAAAGGCCTGAATTCTTTAACCCAACTAGAAAACGCACGGGCAAAGGCCCAGGAGACCGCCGCCAAACTGACCGCTGCCCTCAACAAGTACGAGGCCGCCCAACAGGAGCTGGCCACCGCCCAACTGGCCGCGAAGAACAACCTCAACGAGTTCCAGTCGAAGCTGGCCAAGGCGCAGAGCGACCGCCAATCGGCCCTCGCCGACCGCTTCGACGCCGAGGCCAGCCTCCAAAAACTCGAGATCGACCGCGCCAACTACGCCGCCCGCGCCAGCTTCTACGCCGTCACCGCGCCGCAGGACTGCTACATCACGAAGGCCCTCAAACCGGGCATCGGCGAGATCGTGAAGGAGGGCGAGCCGGTCGTCAGCATCGTCCCGGCCGACTACGAGCTGGCCGTCGAGATGTTCGTCAAGCCGGTCGACCTGCCGCTCATGCGCACGGGCAGCGAGGTTCGGTTCGTGTTCGACGGGTGGCCTGCGTTCGTGTTCAGCGGCTGGCCGGGGCTGAACTTCGGCACGTTCCGGGGCCGCGTCGCCGCCATCGACAACAGCATCTCGGAGGGCGGCAAGTTCCGCGTCCTCGTCGCGCCCGACCGAGGGGCTGCCGAGTGGCCGTCGGCGCTGCGGCCGGGCGGCGGCGCGAGGTGCATCGCCATGCTCTCGGACGTGCGGGTTTTCTATGAGATTTGGCGAAAAATCAACGGTTTCCCGCCCGAGTTCTATCAAAACGCGAAGCCGACGGCGGCCGAGCCGAAAACGAAAGACGCGAAATGACCGCCCCGATTTTGCCGAAAACGAGGCCCGGCCGGCTGGTGGCTTTCCTTTTCGCCGCCCTTTTTTTTGAAAAAGCGTCGGCCCAAACCGGCGCGGTTTTCACCCCGGAGGAGTTCCTGCGAGCGGTCGGCGAGTTCCACCCCGTCGCCCGCGAGGCGGCCCTTTTGGAACAAAAAACGGCGGCGGCGGTGATGGGCGCGCGAGGCCAGTTCGACCCGATTTTGAGCTTCCAGGCGGGCGAAAAGCGGTTCGCGGGGAAGACTTATTACAGCTATTCCGAGGGCCTTGTCCGCCTTCCAACTTGGTACGGCGTCGAGGCGCAGGCCGGCTACGCGACGGCCGAGGGCGACTACCTCAACCCCGAGGAGAAACTGCCGAAAAACGGGCAGGCCTTCGCGGGCGCGTCGCTCTCGCTCTGGCAGGGCCTCCTGATGGACGACCGCCGCGCCGCCCTCGCTCGGGCGAAGAACCTCGCCTTTTTGAACGAGACGGAGCGGCTCGCCGCCCTCAACGACCTCCTTTTCGACGCGGGGAAGGCCTACTGGGACTGGGCCTATTCGTTCGGCCTCGTCGAGATGCGCCGCCGGTTTGTCGAGCTTTCCCAGGCCCGTTTCAAGGGCGTGCGCGACGCAGCCGGCCTCGGCGACCGGCCGCCCGTCGACACGCTCGAAGCGTTGGTGCAGGTGCTGGAGCGGCGGGCCGATTTGCTCGAAAGCGAGGCCGATTTGCGGCAAAACGTCCAAAAACTGGCCGTTTTCCTCTGGAGAAGCGACGGGCAGTCGCAGGATTTGCCCAAAGAGGCGCGGCCCGTTGAGGTCTTTTCCCCGACTGAATTGGGTGAGGCGGCGGCCGATTTCACCCAAAACCCGGCCTTCCGGCAATACGAATTCAAGCTCCGCGAACTCGACATCGAGCGCCGGTTGAAGCGCGAAAAGGCCAAGCCGAAACTTGATTTGAGCGTTGCCCTCCTCGCCGACGGCACCCGGTTTTTTCCGTCGGGCGAACTGGCGGGTCAGCGCCTCGGGGTGAAATTCTCGTGGCCCGTCGCGGCGCGGACGGCGCGAGCGGAGGTCCAACTGGCGCAAATCAAAATCGCGGAAACCGGCCTGCGCCGCTCACTGAAAGGGCGCGAAATCGATCAGAAAATCCAGTTCTACCAGACCGAGGCCGAGAACCTCGGTCGGCAGGCCCAGCTTTTGGAGACCATTCTTGCAGGCAATCGGACGCTTTTGGAGGCCGAGCGGACGCGTTTCCAGTTGGGCGAAAGCTCGGTCTTCCTGCTCAACAGCCGCGAGAACAAGCTCGTCGAGACGGAGGCGAAGCGGTTGAAAAACGCCGCCGCCCTGCAAAAGGCGCGGCTCGGGCGGCGGTGGGCCGCGGGCGCGCTGCGGCTGGATTGAGGTCAAACCGCCTCGAACCGCGCCGTGAAATGCCGCAAAAACGGCGGCTCCCAGATGATTCTCAGGCCTGTCGCCCGGTCGCGGTGGCGGCCGAGTTCCTCGAAAGCCTCGATGACGTAGTCGAGGTGGCTCTGCGTGTATACCCGCCGGGGGATGGCCAGCCGCACCAGGTCCATCGCGGCGGGGACGAGCCGACCGGCCTCATCGTATTTCCCGAACATGACGGACCCGATTTCGCACGAGCGGATGCCGCCCAGCCGGTACAATTCGCAGACCATCACCTGCCCCGGGTACTGGTCGAGCGGGATGCGCGGGTAAAATTTCCGGGCATCGACGTAGACCGCGTGGCCGCCCGCCGGGCGCATCACCGGGATGCCGAGGCGGTGCAGGTTCTCGCAGAGATATTCCGTGCTTTTGATTCGATAATGGAGGTAGTCCGGCTCGAAGACCTCTTCGAGGCCGACGGCGATGGCCTCCATGTCGCGCCCGGAGAGGCCGCCGTAGGTCGAGTAGCCCTCCGTGATTATCAAGACCGTGCGGCATTGGAGCGCGAGGTCGAGGTCGCGCAGGGCGAGGAAGCCGCCCATGTTGACGAGCGCGTCCTTTTTCGCGCTGAACACGCAGCCGTCGGCGAGGGCGAACATCTCCTGCGCGATTTCCCGATAGGTTTTCTGCTCGAAACCGGCCTCGCGGTGCTTGATGAAATAGGCGTTCTCCGCCACGCGGCAGGCGTCGAGGACGAGGCGGATGCCGTTTTTTCGGCAAATCGCGGCCACTTCGCGGGCATTTTCCATGCTCACGGGCTGCCCGCCGCCGCTGTTGTTCGTCACGGTGAGGACGACGGCGGCGACGTTCGATGCGCCCAGTTCCCCGATTTTTTCAGATAAAAGCCGCGTGTCGAGGTTTCCTTTAAAAGGATGGAGCAGCTCCGGGTCGCGGTTCTCGGCGACGGGCAGGTCGATGGCGGTCGCGCCGCTGAACTCGATGTTGGCCCGCGTCGTGTCGAAGTGGGTGTTGCTGATGAAGAACTTGCCCGGCCCGCCGATTTTCGAGTAGAGAAGATGCTCCGCCGCCCGGCCCTGGTGGGTCGGGAGGATGTACGGCATCCCCGTCAGCGACTGCACGGCCTGCTCCATGCGCTGCCAGCTCGACGCGCCCGCGTAGCTCTCGTCGCCGCGCATGATGGCGGCCCATTGCTCGCTCGACATGGCGGAGGTGCCGCTGTCGGTCAACAGGTCGATGACCACTTGGTCGGAGCGGAGGAGGAAGGGGTTGAAAGTGGCCTCGCGGAGGAAGGTTTCGCGCTCCTCGGCCGTCGTCATGCGGATTCGCTCGACGCTCTTGATGCGGAACGGCTCTATCGTTGTCTTGAAAACCATGTGCTGGAAAGGATGAACAGCGCCCCCGCCACCACAGGCGGCACGGAGAGGGCGACGAAGTTGGCCCATTCGAGGTCGGTGCGCAGTCGAACGGTCAACGCGACCGCCAACGCCACGAACAGCAGCCCCCCGATGGCCCGCCGCCGCCACGCGACCGCCAGCGCGGCGGCAAAAAGCAGCGACGGCACGAGATGCGCTAAAAAGGCGACTGCCCGGGCATCGCGCCCCGGGGCGTCGAAAGCGTCGAGCGCGAATACTGACAGGAACAGGATGTAGACCACCGCAATGGTTCGCGGCAGGCAGTTGAGGGCTTTTTTCATGAAAAAGGTTGCGCTAATCGTTCACTCCTCCGCCTTTTGCCCTTTCACGAACGTGGAATAGACGAAGACCGGGATGCCCAGCCCCCCGAGGTGCTGCTCGATGAGCGGCTTCACCTCCCACCAGTCGAGCTTGCCGACGCCGGTCGCAAGCTTCGGCAGCGCGATGGACGAGAGGCCCTCGGACTTCGCCATCTTGGCCAGGCTCTTCAGCGCGTGTCCGACGTGCTGGAGCTTCGCGTGGCCGGGGTGGCCGTGGCCGTTGGCTGGCTCTTGGGTCATGAGGTTGACCACTTTTTTGCCGTCGGCACCGCCCCAGATCCACGCGCCTCCCGGTTCGGGTGAGGCCGTTTTGCAGTAGTGCCGAAAGTCCTTGGCCATGCTCGGGTAGGCCTCGCGGAGGCTCAAAGCGAGGCCGGAGTCAAAATGGTCGTTTGGCGCCACGCCGTGAGCGATGGCCTGGGCGGAAGTGAGCATGATGTCGCCCGAAACTTCTTTTATCATAAGAATGGATGGTTTTTCAATGGAAATCAGAGCGTCCCGCGCCGCGCCTGCTCGGCCTCGATGCTCTCGAAGAGTGCCTGGAAGTTGCCCTTGCCGAACGACTTCGCGCCTTTCCGCTGGATGATTTCGAAAAAGAGCGTCGGCCTGTCCTCGACCGGCTTGGTGAAGATTTGGAGGAGGTAGCCCTCTTCGTCGCGGTCGGCCATGATGCCGAGCTGTTTGAGTTCGAGGAGGTCCTCGTCTATCTCGCCGACGCGCCGCTCGACCGTGTCGTAGTAGGCACCGGGGACGTGCAAAAACTCCACGCCGCGCCGCCGCATCTCGGCCACCGTCGAGACGATGTCGTTGGTCGCCACGGCGATGTGCTGGCAGCCCGCGCCGTCGAAGAAGTCGAGGAACTCCTCGACCTGCGACTTTTTCAAACCCTCGGCCGGCTCGTTGATGGGGAACTTGATGCGGCCGTTGCCGTTGGTCATCACCTTCGACATGAGCGCCGTATATTTTGTGGAAATGTCCTTGTCGTCAAACGAGACGAGGTTGGCGAAGCCCATCACGTCGCCGTAGAAGCGCGCCCAAAAGTCCATCTGCCCCCAGCCGACGTTCCCGACCATGTGGTCGATGTACTTCAGGCCGCAGGTGCCGGGGTTGTAGTCGCTCTTCCACTCGACGAAGCCGGGCAGGAAGATGCCCGAGTAGTTCTTCCTTTCCACAAAGACGTGGACGGTGTCGCCGTAGGTGTGGATGCCCGAGCGGACGACCTCGCCGTGCGCGTCCGTCTCGACGACCGGCTCCAGATAGGGCGTCGCGCCGCGGGCGACGGTCTGTTTGAACGCTTCCCGCGCGTCGTCGACCCACAGGGCGATGACCTTCACCGCGTCGCCGTGCTTCTTGACGTGGTCGGCGACGGGGCTGCGCCCGTGCAGCGGCGTGGTCAGCACGAGGCGGATTTTGCCTTGCGTCAGCACATAGGAGGTGTGGTCGCGGACGCCCGTCTCGAGGCCCGCATAGGCCAGTGACTGGAAGCCAAAGGCTGTTTTGTAAAAGTGGGCTGCCTGCTTCGCGTTGCCGACGTAAAGCTCGACGTGGTCGGTGCCGAGCAGCGGCAGGAAGTCCTTTGCCTCGGGGAAGATTTTTTGGAGGCCGTAGTTGTAGTCGGCGATGCCGGTGAGCGTGGCCATTTTTTTAGTGATGAAGGTTGAGAGATGATGAATGAGTTTGGGGCCGTTGCGAGCGGGCGGGTGCGCTTTCTCGGATTCTATGCGCCCAAGGCTTTCAGTGCCTCGTAGACCAAAAAACCGGGCCACAGCGTGGCCTTGAACAAGCCGAGCACGCCCATCCAGAAACCCGTGGCGTGGGAGATGTAGTAGACCGCCGCGCCCACGATGCCCATGCCGTAGATGGGGTTGCTCGATGCGTGGCGCTGAACCTGTTCTTTCATGTTTTTGCTGTTTTACGTCGGTCAGACAGCCGCGCCCTCCTCCAGCCACGACTTGTAATAATCCTCCACCCCCAGCCGCATGGCCGCCTCCGTGATCTGCACCGGCCGAAAGGGGTCGATCATCACAGCCAGCTCGCCCGTCTCCTTCTTGCCGATGCTGCGCTCGATGGCCCCCGGGTGCGGGCCGTGCGGGATGCCCGCCGGGTGGAGCGTGAGCTGGCCCTGCTGGATATTGTTGCGGCTCATGAAGTCGCCGTCGACGTAGTAGAGTATCTCGTCCGAGTCGATGTTCGAGTGGTGGTAGGGCGCGGGGATGGCCTGCGGGTGGTAGTCGTAGAGCCTCGGCACGAACGAGCAGACGACGAACCCGTCGGCCTCGAACTGCTGGTGGATGGGCGGCGGCAGGTGGATGCGCCCGGTTATCGGCTCGAAGTCGAAGATTGAGAATCCGTAGGGGTAGAGGTATCCGTCCCAACCGACCACGTCGAAGGGGTGCGTCGCGTAGGTGTAGGGGTACATCATCCCCTGTTTTTTGATGAAGACCTCGAAGTCGCCGCGCTCGTCGTGGGCCTCCAGCTCCGTCGGCAGCTTGAAGTCGCGCTCACAGAACGGCGCGTGCTCCTGCATCTGCCCGAAGCGGTTGCGGTACCGCTCCGGCGTGCGCACGGGGCTGAAAGACTCTATATAAAGGAGTCGGTTGTCCGTCCCGTCGAACTCGATTTGATATATCGTCCCTCGCGGCACGACGAGGTAGTCGCCCCGCTCGAAATCGATGTTGCCGAAGGCCGTCCGCAGCACGCCGCCGCCCCGGTGGATGAAGAGGATTTCATCCGCGTCGGCATTCTTGAAAAAATAGCCGGCCGTCCCGCGCTCGGGAGCGGCCAGCCCAATGTGCAGGTCGCTATTGACAAAGAGGGTGTTGCGCGACTCGAGGTAGTCGTCGACCGGCAGCACATCGAAGCCCTGGAAGCTCAACGCCTCGAGGTTCTTCTCGATGGCCACGCGGGGGGCGACGGGGTAGGGTTCGCCCTTTTTTTTCACCATCGTCGGCGGGTGGAGGTGGTAGACGAGCGACGAGACGCCCGAGAATCCCTGCGTCCCGACCAGCTCCTCGGCGTACAGTTTGCCGATGCCGTTCTTTCGAAATTGGACGTGCCGCTTTTTGGGGATCTTTCCGAGACGGTGGTAGAACATGGGACTTCCTCTTTTTGAAAAAAAATGGCCGGTCAGAACCGGGAATCGCGCAAAACTGGCACCACCCGCCGCCCGCTTCCGGTGAGGAAAGTCAGGGCGGCGGCTGACATTTTCCCTCACTGCCCGACGATGCGCCCGTCCTCCATCTCTATGGTGCGGTGCGTCCTCGCGGCGAAGCCCAGGTCGTGCGTGACGACGAGCAGCGTCTGGCCCATCTCGGCGCAGAGCTTTTGGAAGGTGTCGAACACGGTGTCGCTGTTCTTCTTGTCGAGGTTGCCCGTCGGCTCGTCGCCCATGACGACGACGGGGTCGTTGATGAGGGCGCGGGCGATGGCCACGCGCTGCTTCTCGCCGCCGGAGAGGCGGTTGGCCCGCTTGAGCGCGAGGTGGTCGATGCCGAGCGAACGCAGCCGCTCGACGGCACGGTGCTCGACCTCCTTTTCGGAGAACCTGCCGAGCTTCAGCCCGGGCAGCATCACGTTTTTGAGCACCGAAAATTCATTGAGCAAATAGTGGAACTGGAAGACGAACCCGATCTTCTCGTTGCGCACGCGGGCCAGCTCCGGCTCCGACAGGCCGCGCATCGGCTCGCCGTCGATGAAAAGCGCGCCCTCGTAGTCGGTGTCCATCGTCGAGAGGACGTACAAAAGCGTGGATTTGCCACAGCCCGATTTGCCGGTGACGGAGACGAACTCGCCCTTTTTCACCGAAAAATGGATGTCCGACAGCACCCTCACCCGCGCCGGGTCGGTGAAATATTTGCTGATGCCGACGGCCTGGAGGACTGTCTTTTCTTCCGTTTTCATTTCCCCCGGATGATGACGACGGGGTCGACGCGGCTCGCCTTCCGCGCCGGGAAGAACCCCGCCAGATAGGTCGTCAGCAGCGCGAAGCCGATGCCGATGAGGTAAAATCTCGGGTCGAAGCTGACCGGGTAGGTCTTGACGGTCGGCAGCGCGGCGGTGTTGAACGGCACGTGGTGGATGGCCACCGACAACCCCAGCCCGAGCAACAGCCCCACCAGCCCGCCCCAAAAACCGATGGCCAGCGCGATTCCGAGGAAGATTTTCCGCACGTCGCCGCCCGAGAAGCCGGTCGCCTTGAGGATGGCGATGGTGTCCATTTTCTCGTAAATCATCATGTTCAGGATGTTGAAGATGCCGAAACCGGCCACCACGAGCAGCACCACCCCGACCGCGTAGGAGATGAGCGAGCGGATGAAACTGCCCGTCTCGAACTGCGCGTTGGCCGCCTGCACATCCTCCGCGTCGGTCTCGAAGCGCCGCGCCCATTCTCGGGCGGCGGCGGGCGCGAGGGCCAGGTCGCGCAACTTCACCTGCACGTCGGTGACGTAGCCATCGGGCTTGCCGAGCAGTTTTTGGGCCGTGGCGAGCGAGACGTAGCTCTGCACCCGGTCGAAATCCTTGAGGCCCGACTGGAAAAAACCGACCACTTTCAGCGGCAGTCGGTCGCCCCGCGCGGTGGCCACCTGCACGACGTCGCCCGGCTTGGCGAGCAGTTTTTCGGCCATGCCGGTGCCGAGGATGATGCTGTTCTCGACCGTCTTGAGGTCAAGCGGGTTGCCGGTCGGGACGTAGTCGTTGAAAAAAAAGAGCCGCGACTCCGCCGCCACGTCGATGCCGCTGACCGTGCCGTTGACGTCGACGGCCCCCGAGTTGAACAGGACGGGCGCGTTGACCTTCGGCGCGACGCCCAGCACGCGCGGGTCCTGTTTGAGCGCTGCGATGACTGCCACGCTGTTGCGCACCTCCGCCCTCGCGCCCGCCGGCTTGACCGACCGGACGAAGTTGTGGCCGCTCCGGAACTCGGCGGTGAGGTCTATTGGCTGCGCGGCACTGGGTTTTATCTCGCGAAAAAGGCGGACGTGCGGCGTGCGGTTGATGACGAGGCCGTCCAAAAGCTCGTTCAGCCCGTTCATGAAGCCGAGCAGCGCGATGAACATGGCGATGCTGAACGTCACCCCGGCCGCCGCCACGAGCGTCTGCCGCCACCGCGCCACGAGGAGCGACCGGGCAATCTGGGCGAGGAGGGGGAGGTTCATTTGCCGGGCTTTAGGAATGCCTCACCCGCCGACAAGCCGCGCAGGATTTCGGCCTTTTGGTAGTCCATCAGCCCGGTTTCGACGCGCCTTTTCTGCCCGTTTTCCATGACGAGGAGCGAGTCGTCGAGCAAAAAGGCGCGCGGAACGGTCAGCGCGTCCGGCTTCGAGCGGACGACGATGTTGGCCTCCAGGCTCAAAAACGGATAGAGCACGGGCGGTTTTTTCACAAAAACGGCCTCGACGGTGAAGGTCCGCGTCCGCTCGTTCATCATCGGGTCGATGCGCGAGACCTGCGCCTCGAACACCTCGCGGCCGTAGCTGTCCATCGTGAGCAGGACGCGCTGCCCCGGCGCGACGCGCACGATGTCGTTCTCGTCCACTTGAAGTTCGGCCATGAAGTCGCTCGCCGCGCCGACCACCGCGACCGGCGTTTGCGGGCCGACCATCTCCCCTTTTTCTTTTGAAAAACTGAACACTCGCCCGTCCATCTCGCTGCGGACAGTGAACTCCACGACGGCGTGTTTTGAAATGGAGAGCAACTTCCGAGACTGCGCGGCGGCGAAATCGAGCTGCTTTTTCAGGTCGTTGTACCGCAGAACGGCGGCCCGCCAGTTGTTCGCCGAGTTCTCGAAGGCCAGCCCGCGCTGTTCGAACTCGACCTGCGAGCCGATGCCCTGCGCCCAAAGCCCCTGCTGCCGGACGAGCAAAATGGAGTCGTTGAGCATCCGGCTGCGGGCGGTCTCGATGCCGCCGAGCAGCTCGGAGAGGCGGTCGCTGCGCGTGTTGAGGTCGGCAAAATCGGCGTTGAGCCGCGCGTTTTCGGCCTGCAGCCGCGCCGCCTCACCCTCGACGGTGAAAAGCGGGTCGCCCTTTTTGACCAAATCGCCCTCTTTCACCCATATTTTTTCAATCAGCCCGCCGACCGCCGGGAAGACCTGGTACTGCCCCCGGCTCTTGACCACGCCAGAGGCGTAGACCGACTCGGTAATCGGCCCGACGATGGGGAGAGCCTTTTCGGGCTGCTTTCGGCAGGCCGGAAAAAGGAGCGCGGCGATGGTGGCGGCGGCAGTCAGTTGTCTCGAAATCATGTCTGGTTTTCAAAAAATGGCCCTTTTCGGCGGCCTTTTTCAAACGCCCCACCGCTCGAAGGCCGCCCGTTCGAGCGCCTCGCGGTCGGCGGGGTGGGCGATGGAGGTGAGCAGCTTTGACCGCTCGTGCAGGCTTTTCCCCCGCAAATTGACCGCCCCGTGCTCCGTGACGACCCAGTGCACCTGCGCCCGGGTGGTCGTGACGCCCGCACCGGGGCGGAGGGTGGGGGAGAATTTCGGGATGCCCTTCGCCGTCCGCGAGCACATGGCGATGACCGGGAAGCCGCCCGCTGAGTGCGCCGCCCCGAGCATGAAATCGGCCTGCCCGCCCACGCCCGAGAACATCCGCGTGCCGATGGAGTCGGCGCAGACCTGCCCCGTGAGGTCGATTTCAATGGCCGAGTTGATGGCCACGACTTTGGGGTTTCGGGCGATGACGGTCGGCGCGTTAACCCAATCCATTTCCTTCATGACGACGGCGTGGTTGTCGTCGAGGAAGTCGTAGAGCCGCCGCGTCCCCATCGCGAAGGAGGCGACGGTGCGGCCGGGCAACACCGCCTTTTTGCTGTTGTCGACCGCGCCCGACTCAAGGAGCGGGAGCAGCCCGTCGGAAAACATCTCGGTGTGGACGCCCAGGTTTTTGTGGCCGCCGAGGCTGCGGAGGATGGCGTTCGGCAGCGAGCCGATGCCGATTTGGAGCGTCGCCCCGTCGGGAATGAGGGCGGCGAGGTGGTTGCCGATGGCGGTTTCCTCGACGGTCGGCTCGGTCGGCCGGTTTTCGGGCAGCGGCTGGTCGCTTTCCACCAAAAAATGGAGGTCGCGCAAGTGCAAAATCCCGTCGCCGCTCGTGCGCGGCATATTGACGTTTACCTGCGCTATGACCGTCCGGGCCGAGCGCACGGCAGCCACCGCCACGTCGACCGAGGTGCCGAGCGACACGAAGCCGTGCCGGTCGGGCGGCGAGACGCTCACGAGCGCGACGTCGAGCGGCACCGTTTTTTCTCTAAAAAGGCCGGGCAGCTCGCTCAACAGCACGGGGATGTAGTCGGCCCGGTTCTCCTGCACGGCGCGGCGCAGGTTTTCGCCGATGAAAAAAGAGGAATCGTAAAAAACGCCGCGAAAACGGGCCTCCGCCCAGGCCGCCTCGCCCTCCGTGTGGATGTGAAAAAGGCGGACGTCGCGCAGCTCGCCCGCCCGGTCGGCGAGCGCGGCGAGCAGTGCCTGCGGGGTCGCCGCCGCGCCGTGGACGAAGACGCGGTCGCCCGAGCGGACGGCTTTGAGGGCCTCAACGGAGGTCGCGGTCTGGGTCATGTTATGGTCGATTGGCCGCTGTTTGGCGTCCCCGCCAACAACTCCCGGCCGCTGTTTTCACGCCGTCGGCGCGGCGGCGGCGCGGGCCGCCGAGCGGTGCGGCACCTGCTCGCCGAGGACGAGCAGCGGCACGTCCGACAGCGAGGCCACGCGCTGCGTGTTGCCCGGCGAGAACAGGTCGGAAAGCCACGAGTGGTGGTGCGGCAGCATGGCCACGAGGTCGGCCTTGTCGGCCACAGCGCGGCGGAGGATGGCCTCCGGCACAGCCCCGCCCGCCTCGAAGAGGTAGAAGTGCTCGACCTTCGACAAGGCCCTTTCGAGGATGTCGCGGCCGAAAAACTGGCTCGGACTCGCCGCGCCCGTGCCACCCGGCGGCCGCACGTTGACGACCTCGACGCTCGCTCCCAAGTCCTCGCACAGCTCGACGAGCGGCGCGACGAGGTGCGCGCTCTCGACGAAGTTGTCGTCGCAGGCGAGCAACGTTTTTTTGATTTTTGAGAAGGCCGCGCCCTCCGGCACGACCAGCAAAGGCA
>JBGAWE010000225.1:0-7823 GCA_044227705.1 Saprospiraceae bacterium | reverse complement strand
CAGGCGACAGGGTCGCCGTGCAAGGCGCACCCGACGGAGTCGGGCGCGAGCGGGGCTGGACAATTTCAAGAAAATGAAAGACTTCAAGCCCACCTCGTGGGCCATAGACAACCGGACGACCATCTTCGTCCTCACCATCCTCATCACGCTGGCCGGGCTTTCGGCCTACAACTCCTTGCCGAAGGAGCAGTTCCCCGACATCGTCGTGCCGACGATTTTCGTCTCGACCATCTACCCCGGTGCCTCGCCGAAGGACATGGAGACGCTCGTCACGAAGCCCATCGAGAAGCAGCTCAAGGGCATCAACGGGGTCAAAAAAGTCACCTCCTCCTCTATCCAGGATTTTTCGAGCATCATCGTCGAGTTCAACACCGACCTCGACGTGCAGGTGTGCAAGCAGAAGGTCAAGGACGGCGTCGACAAGTCTAAGCGCGACCTGCCGACCGACCTCCTCGACGACCCGGCCGTGACCGAGCTGGAGTTCTCTGAGGTGCCGATCATGAACGTCAACCTCTCGGGCGACTACAGTCTCGACAAACTGAAAGACTACGCGGACGCGCTGCAGGACAAAATCGAGGAGTTCCGCGAAATCACCCGCGTCGACATCGTCGGGGCGTTGGAAAAAGAGGTTAAGGTCGACCTCGACAAGTACAAGATGGAGGCGGCGCAGCTCACCTTCAACGACGTGGCCAACGCCATCGCGTACGAGAACATGACCATTTCGGCGGGCAACGTCACGATGGACGGCATGACCCGCTCGGTCTCGATTTCGGGCGAGTTCAAGGACGTTGAGCAAGTCAAAAACATCCTCGTCAGCTCGCAAAGCGGGGCGCAGGTCTACCTCAAGGACATCGCGGACGTGCGCATGGGCCACAAGGACCGGGAGAGCTACAGCCGCTTGCGGGGCAAAAACGTCGTCGTCTTGAACGTCATCAAGCGCGGCGGCGAGAACCTCATCTCGGCCTCCGACAAAATCAAGGCGGCCGTCGAGGAGATGCAGAAGACCGAGTTCCCGGCCGGCCTCAACGTCTCCATCACCGCCGACCAGAGCCGCAACACGCGCACGACGCTCCACGACCTCATCAACACCATCGTCATCGGCTTCATCCTCGTGACCCTGATTTTGATGTTCTTCATGGGCCTGACGGACGCGCTCTTCGTGGCGATGTCGGTGCCGCTGTCGATGTTCATCGCGTTCATGTGCCTGCCGTCGGTCGGTTTCACGCTGAACATGATTGTGCTGTTCAGCTTCCTGCTGGGCCTCGGCATCGTGGTCGACGACGCGATTGTGGTCATCGAAAACACGCACCGCATCTACCATGAGGAGCAAAACCTCAACATCACGCAGGCGGCAAAAAAGGCGGCGGCCGAGGTCTTCCTCCCCGTCCTCTCTGGCACGGCGACGACGCTCGCGCCGTTCTTCCCGCTCGTCTTTTGGGGCGGGCTTTATGGGAAGTTCATGCACTTCCTGCCGGTCACGCTCATCATCACGCTGACGGCCTCGCTGCTCGTGGCGTATCTGATAAACCCCGTTTTCGCCGCCAGTTTCATGGGCGACCCGAAAAGAGAGGTCTCGAAAGTTTCGCCGGAGAAAAAGAGGCGGCGACTTTACTTCGGCATCGCGCTTTACGTCTTGGCGACGCTCGGCTTCTATTTCTCGGGCAACATCGGTCTGGGCAACTTCGCCGTCTTCATCGTCCTGTTCTGGTTTTTCTACAAGTACGTCCTGTCGAAGGCCGTCGTCTGGTTTCAAAAGAAAGGCTGGCCCGCCGTGCAGAACGTGTATGGCCGCTTTTTGGAATTCCAACTGAAAAGGCCTTGGTCGGTGCTGATTGGGATGGTCGTGCTCCTCTTTGCCTCGCTTTTCATCTCGCTGGCGCGGGAGGCGAACATCGAGGTCTTCCCGAAGTCGGAGCCGAACTTCATCTTCACCTACCTCACCATGCCCGTCGGGACGGACATCGCGGTGACGGACTCGCTGACGAAGATTTTGGAGAAGAAGGTCACGGAGGTCGTCGGAGCGGACAACCCGATTGTCGAGAGCATCCAATCCAACGTCGCGCTCGGTGCCTCGGAGGACCAGTTCGACCGGACTTCGACCTCCAACAAGGGGAAGGTCGGCGTGGCCTTCGTCGAGTTTGGCACCCGCAACAGCGAGTCGACGCGGGCCTACATGGACAAAATCCGCGACGCGACGCGGGGCCTCATCCCCGGTGCCGAGATTGTCGTCGACCAGGAGCAGGGCGGCCCGCCCGCGCCGAAGCCAATTTCGGTCGAAATCCGGGGCGACGACTTCGAGAAGCTCGTCTCGACCTCCGTCGCGTTGAAAAAACACCTCGACGCGATGAACATAGGCGGCGTGGAAGAGCTGCGCAGCGACCTCATCACCTCAAAACCGGAGATAAACATCCGCGTCGACCGCGACCGCGCCAGCCGCGAGGGCATCTCGACTGCCCAAATCGGCTCTGAGTTCCGCACCGCGATTTTGGGGAAAGAGGCCTCGAAGTTCCGCGACGGCGAGGACGAAATCCCCATCACCGTCCGGCTGAAAAAGGAGCAGCGCGACAACATCAACGCCGTCGAAAACCTGCCCGTCACCTTTCGCGACATGAACATGGGCGGCGTTTTGCGCTCCGTCCCGATGGCGGCGCTGGCCGACGTGAAATATTCCACAACGTTCGGCGGCATCCGTCGCAAGGACCAGATGCGGATGGTGACGCTCGCCTCGAACATCACGACGGAGTTCCAGCCGAAGCAGACCTCGGTCATCAACGAGGTGAAAGCGGGCGTGGCCAGCTTCCCGAAGGTGGACGGCGTGACCATCGCCTTCGCGGGCGAGGACCAGGACGCGGCGGACGCGGGTGCCTTCCTCGGCCGGTCGCTGCTTATCTCGCTCTGCCTGATCCTCGTGATTTTGCTCACCCAGTTCAACTCCGTCGGCCGCGTCGGGATGATCATGGTGGAGGTGCTTTTCAGCATCATCGGCGTGCTGCTCGGGCTAGCGATTTTCGACATGACGTTCTCCATCATCATGATGGGCGTGGGCATCGTCGCGCTCGCGGGCATCGTGGTGCGGAACGGGATTCTGCTCGTCGAATTCACAGACACCCTCCGAGAACGAGGCCTGTCGGTTCACGATGCGGTGGTCGAGGCCGGCCGAATCCGCATGACGCCGGTGCTTTTGACGGCGACGGCGACCATCATCGGCCTCATCCCGCTGGCCGTCGGGTTCAACATCGACTTCGCCAGCCTCTTCTCGACGGGCAACCCGAAGATCTTCTTCGGCGGCGACTCGGTCGCGTTCTGGGGGCCGCTGTCGTGGACCATCGTGTTCGGGCTGGGGTTTGCCACGTTCATCACGCTGGTGGTCTTGCCGGTGATGTATTTGTTGATTTACCGGAACCGGAAGGATTGACCTTTGGGCTGATTGAAAAAGGAAGGCCGCGCTCGGGGGAACCGGGGCGCGGCCTTCCTTTATGTGGTCGGCGGGGATTTTTGTCGCACGTTTTTTTTGAAATGTTTTCAGAGCAGGGCAACCCTTTTCAGGCCGGTTGCACATAGGGAGTTGCACAGTTTGCAAGATGAGCCTTTCCTCAAATGGCTTGTGTTCAAGCAAAGCGACATCATCCCTTACTCTCTGAACTCTTTAAACATTCAAAAAATGAAGCTCAAGTTTCTTTTCGTCTTGGCCTTTTTAAGAGTTGCCAACCTTGTTTCCCAGAACACGGTGATGGACATCATCGCCAACTCGCCGGAGCACAACACCCTTGAGGCCGCCGTGAACGCGGCTGGGCTAGCCCCCACGTTGAGCGGGACGGGGCCGTTCACGGTCTTCGCGCCGACGGACGCAGCCTTCGCCGCCCTGCCCGCCGGGACTGTCCAGGCCCTTTTGGCAGACCCGCAGGGCGCGTTGACGCAGGTTTTGCTCTATCACGCCGTGTCGGGCAACGCGCTGTCGACAAGCCTCGCGAACGGGCAGACACTCACGACCATCAACGGCAAAAAGGCCTTCGTGGCCATCAACGCTAACGGTGTTTTCATCAACAACGCGAAGGTGACGGTGGCCGACGTGGTGGCCGACAACGGCGTTGTGCACGTCATCGACGCGGTTTTGATACCGCCGACCGGGACTGTCACGGACATCGTGGTCAACTCGCCCGACCATAACACGCTCGAAGCCGCCGTCGTGGCCGCCGGGCTTGCCGGGACGTTGAGCGGGACGGGGCCGTTCACGGTCTTCGCGCCTACCGACGCGGCCTTCGCCGCCCTTCCGGCGGGGACGGTTCAGGCCCTTTTGGCCGATCCACAGGGTCTGTTGACCCAAATCTTGACGTATCATGCGGTTTCGGGTGCGGCATTTTCGAGGACGCTCGCGAACGGGCAGACCATCGCCACAATCAACGGCAAGAACGTGACCGTGACCATCAACGCGAACGGTGTTTTCATCAACAACGCGAAGGTGACGGTGGCCGATGTGGTGGCGGACAACGGCGTGGTCCACGTCATCGACGCGGTGCTTTTGCCGCCGACGGTAACGGTTTGGGACGTCGTGCAGAACTCGCCCGACCACACGGTGCTCGAGGCCGCCGTGAACGCGGCCGGGCTGGGCGCAACGTTGAGCGGGACGGGGCCGTTCACGGTCTTCGCGCCGACGGACGCGGCCTTTGCCGCCCTGCCCGCCGGGACTGTCCAGGCCCTTTTGACCGACCCGCAGGGCGCGCTGACGCAGGTTCTGCTCTACCACGTGGTGACCGGAAAGGCGCTCTCGAGCAGCCTGACGAACGGGCAGACCATCGCGACAATCAACGGCAAGAACGTGACCGTGACCATCAACGCGAACGGTGTTTTCATCAACAACGCAAAGGTGACGGTGGCCGATGTGGTGGCGGACAACGGCGTGGTCCACGTCATTGACGCGGTGCTTTTGCCGCCGACGGTAACGGTTTGGGACGTCGTGCAGAACTCGCCCGACCACACGGTGCTCGAGGCCGCCGTGAACGCGGCCGGGCTGGGCGCAACGTTGAGCGGGACGGGGCCGTTCACGGTCTTCGCGCCGACGGACGCGGCCTTTGCCGCCCTGCCCGCCGGGACTGTCCAGGCCCTTTTGGCCGACCCGCAGGGCGCGCTGACGCAGGTTCTGCTCTACCACGTGGTGGCCGGAAAGGCGCTCTCGAGCAGCCTGACGAACGGGCAGACAATCGCGACAATCAACGGCAAGAACGTGACCGTGACCATCAACGCGAACGGTGTTTTCATCAACAACGCAAAGGTGACGGTGGCCGATGTGGTGGCGGACAACGGCGTGGTCCACGTCATTGACGCGGTGCTTTTGCCGCCGACGGTAACGGTTTGGGACGTCGTGCAGAACTCGCCCGACCACACGGTGCTCGAGGCCGCCGTGAACGCGGCCGGGCTGGGCGCAACGTTGAGCGGGACGGGGCCGTTCACGGTCTTCGCGCCGACGGACGCGGCCTTTGCCGCCGCCCTGCCCGCCGGGACTTCTGCTCTACCACGTGGTGGCCGGAAGGCTTGCGCAATCAACGAGAACGTGACCGCAGGGCATCAACAACGCGGTGACGGTGGCCGATGTGGTGGCGGACAACGGTGGTCCACGTCATTGCGCGGTCTACGGTAACGGTTTGGGACGTGGTGGACCACACGGTGCTCGAGGCCGCCGTGAACGCGGCCGGGCTGGAGCGAGCAGCCGCGCCGACGGACGCGGCCTTTGACGAACCCGCAGGCAGACAATCGCGAGCAGCCTGACGAACGGGCAGACAATCGCGACAATCAACGGCAAGAACGTGACCGTGACCATCAACGCTAACGGTGTTTTCATCAACAACGCAAAGGTGACGGTGGCCGATGTGGTGGCGGACAACGGCGTTGTACACGTCATTGACGCGGTGCTTTTGCCGTCGACTTCGGTAAAGAACGCAGAGCCAAAGCCCTTGGCCGGCCTATTTCCCAACCCGACGAGGGACCATTTGTTCCTTTCTCAATTGTCGGAAGAAGGAGCCTATTTCAGGGTGGTCAGCTCAAACGGTCGACTGATGCTCGAAGGGACGGTGGCCCAAAGCCAAGCCATCGACACGAGCGACCTGCCTTCGGGCACTTATTTCATCGAGGTTCGAGATGAAAGGGCGACCCAAATTGGCAAGTTTTCAAAAATCTGAAGATGATTTGAAATTGGCGTGAAGGGAAGGGGTTTCAAAAAGGCATTTCTTCAATTGGACACAATCCTGAAAATGCCGCGAGCGAAGCCCCTTTCCTTTGCCAATTCCAGTGGAACCTCTCTATCTGCTGACAGGTTATGATCAATGAAACAATACGTGGTTGTTTGGGCGGCGATTTGAAGGCGCATAAAGAGTTGTACAGCATGTACAAAGTGAAAATGTATGTCCTCTGCCAACGGTATGTGGGCAATGTTGAGGATGCCAAGGATATCCTGCAAGAGGGATTCATAAAAGTATTCCGCGATCTGCACCAGTACGACCCTGAAAAGGGCAAGTTTGAACACTGGATGAAACGTGTCTTTGTCAACACATGCTTGGAGTCTTTCCGCCGCAAAAGAGTGGATTTTCAATCTCTTGATCAATCGTTTCAATTGCCCTCGAAAAAGAGAACGTGCTCTCCGAATTGAGCCTTCAGGAACTCACCCGCTTGATTCAAAGCCTGCCAGTCGGCTACCGGACAGTGTTCAACATGTATGTGATCGAGGGCTATTCCCATGCCGAGATAGCCGAAAAACTGAACATCTCGGAAAGCACATCTAAAACGCAATTCATGAAGGCCAAATCGGTTTTACGCCAAAAACTAGAGGAGTCCCTTAATTAATCGACGCAATGGAAAATAGCGACAACAACCTTGAGCAGTTCTTCAACAAGAAATTTGCCCATAACGTGGGTGCCGAGCCGTGGAACACCCCTCCTGATGATGTCTGGGCAGCTGTTGAAAAGGATATATTGCAGCGCAAAACCCAGCGAAAGCGCATCGGCATCCTGTTGCCCTTGTTTTTTCTCGCATTGGCAGCAAGTGTAGGCGGACACCTCTACCGGGTCAAATCCTTTGAACTAAAGGTAAAGGAACTGGAAGAACAACTAAAGGCGTGCGAGTCAAAGGACAATGCGCAACCTGCCCAACCCGACAAAACCAACGGCGCAGAGGCCTTGATCACAACGAGCAAAGCCCCTGACCCTACGATTGCGAACCATGATGCCAACAGGAGCCATGCAAGGCCTGACAGAATGAGAACACAACTGGGGCGTGGTGTTCAAGGAACGGATAAAGGCTTGAGCAGCCCATTGGCCCAAGCTGGACCAAACACCCAAAACGGTCCTATCCAACAAGTGGCTTCTGAGCGGAAATCCACTGTCCCGGAAGCGTCTATTGAATCTACGGCTTTCAACAAAACCCATAACCAAATTGGCTTTTTGCCAGAGAGGCCGATGCGGCCGTTTTCTGCCTCCCGAAGGGCAAAGCTGATATTTCTTAAAAATCCTGAAACCGGTCTGAAATCGAACAGGCCGCAATCTCTTTGGCGAATCGGTCCAATGACGGAAGGACTGGTTTGGAAAGACTGGACTCGCGGCAAGCTCGATGCACCGCTTTCAGAGCTGTTGGTGAACGAATCCGTCGCTAACAGCCTGTCCTATGGATTGACGGTTAGGAGGGCAATCTCGCGACACTGGCTGTTCGAGACCGGATTGCTCTATGGAAGCCGCCAAAGCACCTCCACATATAAATTGAAAGTTCCCTACACCATCAGCACAGAGCACAGCAATCCTGACGGCAGCATCGACAATTCATTTACCCACAGCTTGCCA
>JBGAWE010000224.1:0-7407 GCA_044227705.1 Saprospiraceae bacterium | reverse complement strand
CATTGCCCGCATTGTGGTAGACCACCACAGAAACGACCGGATTGGCCGTCGGAGCAACTGTCGAGACAGTGACCGTCGAAGGCAGCGTAGCCGGGTAACGGGCTTTGTAAATCACCGTGCCGTTGATTTCAAAGGAAATGGAATCGCTGGCCGATGTTCCGGTGGTCGTGCTGAAGGTAGCCGTGAGGGAAACGTTCGAGCCAGCGGCTACACTGGTAAATTGCTTGGAAATGACCAGTTCGTACTCACTGTTCTCGGCCGTGCTTACGCCAGTCGTAGCGTATGACACACCGCTGCTCGGCCAACTCCACGTTCCTGGAGCAGACAAGGTCTGGGTGTATGCAGCGTTGGCACCTGCCCGTTTGGGAATGTAGCCGCTCACGGTCACATCAGAAGCTGCGATGCCGTTGGGAGCCGCTGCGGGCGGGCATTCGACCGCATCCAAAATGCCGTCGTTGTCGCAGTCGAGGTCAACGCTGTCCGCAACGCCGTCGCCGTCGGCATCGTTTCTGGTGCCGGCGATGGAGAAATACTTCGTGCCGTTGAAATCGTAAAAAGCCTCGAAATTCGAGCCGTTTGCCCCCATTTGGACGCTCGCCGTGCCGCCGTTGGTGAAGTCGCCGTCGTCGTCCACGAGGAGGTACACGTTTTTCGAGGTGTTCAAAGCCGTCGAGATCGCGCTCGCCGGGACCCGCACGACGACCAAGCCGACCGAGTTGGTTTCCTGCGCTTTCCAAACGCGCTCGATGCGCCCGGTCAGGCCCGAGATGCCCGCTTGGGCGACGGGCTTGGTGTTCGAGCCGCCGTTGTCGCCCCAGATGAGGAAGGTCTGGTCGGCTGCGAAGTCGTTGACGTTGTCGTCGTTCGAGGCCTGGATTTCGCCGCCGTTGCCCATGAGAATCATGTCGCCCGCGTTGGCGGTGTTGACCGAGCAGCTTTGTTTTTGGTTCAAGCCCGAACAGTCGAGGCGGCCGATGCCCGCGATGTTGGCGTCGTAGTTGGTGGCGGTGCCGCCGTCGGCGGTGAAAATTGGGGCGGCCACGCCCTGCGCAACGTAGTTGTGCGGCTGCGTGATGCCGTATTTGATGGCGAGATAGGTCTCTACCTGGTTTTGCTCGGTGGCGTTCAAGACCCGGTTGAAGTTGATGACCTCCGCAATGTTGCCCACAAATTGCTCAGCGGCTTGTGTGTAGTTGCCACCAGAGTTGCCGACACCCATGCCTGTTTTATCCGTGCCGCCATCCAGAACAGTGGCGTCGGAGTTTGTATTTGAAACCAGGCTGCCGCCGTTGACCGAGATGGTTGCCGCGCCGGATGCCGCCCGGACGCGGGAAGCGGTGACGAAGGTTGGTACCCCTGTGTTCGCCGCTACCGAACTGACCACGCCCGCAGCGTAGGAATCGCTATTGTTTTTCACCCGAAGGCCCACCTTGCCCGCGCCAGCCATGCCGAGGTCGGATTCCTGGTTGGAGCCGTCCTGATTCCCTTGCAAAATCGGGTTGGCATATGCTATGTCGCCGCCCGCAGAAGTCGTGGAAAAGGCGACAAACGTCGTGTGGTCATTTGCCAAAAGGCTCGCTTGGCCCCGTTCCGACGGAGCGGAAATATTGGCTGTTGCCAGCAAATGTGAATGCCGGATTGAAGTTAAAGGCTGTTGAAGACGTACCGATTGCCGCCGAGCCGCCGGGTTGGTTGGTAGCTGTCCAGACATATCCGTTGACGCTCTGGTCTGTCCAAGTGGTCGTCGTAGCGGCGGCATCATCGGCTTTCAACCAGTTTTGCAAACCATTCGTCACGCAGCCCGGAGCCGGGCGGTCCTTGCCCGCAAACGTGAAATACCGAGAGGCGTTTGCCGGAAAATCAAAGCTCGCCGTCTTGTTCCCAGTCGTGCTGGACAATTTCACCACCTGCACGTTGGTCGTGAACGCCGCGTCGTCCGCGACGACGAGGAACTGGTCAGCCGCCGAGTTCAAAGCCGTGAGGTTGTTTTTCGGCACGCGGATTTCGACCGAGCCCACGCCCGTGCCGGTCTCCTGCGCCTTCCAGATTCTGGTGAGGCGGAACTGCGCGTCGGCGTTTCCAGCAATGATTTGCGAAGTCGCTGCGACGGTCGTCGTGATTGCGCCCGCGTCATTTCCCCAAGTCAGGAAGGTCTTGTCGGCGGAAAAGGTGTTCGAGTTTTCGGCATTGTTTGCGAAGACGTTGCCGAGGCCCATCGTCACCATGTTGTCGCCCGCGACGGCTTTGTTGACGGATTGGGACTGTTTTTGGCTCAAGCCTTGGCAGTCGTCGCGGCCGATGCCCGCGATGTTGTTTTTGTAGGTTGCGTTGGCGTTGGCGTCCCACATTTTGGTCGTGCCGTCGCCCGCGAGGTAGTCCGTCGCGGTGGTCTGGTCGAGGGTGATGCCCCATTTCAAGGCCAGGTACGACTGGATTTTTTGGTGCTCCTGCGGCGTGATGGCCGCTGGCGCGACGACGAATTCCGCCACGTCGTCGTCTGTCATGCTGCCCAGGGTCATCGTCGCTGCCGACCCCGCGAAGGTCCCGGCGGCGGCGTTGCCGAAGGTGCGCTTTCCGTTCCGGAAAATGCTGCGCTTGTCGCCCGTGTAGGTTTGACCCGTTGTTTGCGACATCGTCATGCCCCAGAGGACGGGGTTGGCGAGGTCGGTGGCCGGGTTCCACGCCGCGACGTTCATGCGGTAGCTGCTGTTCGCATCCCACAAAATGCTCGTGTTGCCGTAGGAAATGTACGCGCCCGTGGCGTTTTCATACCAAAATGCGTTGTTGTGGGCGGTGTTCGTGCGGGTGACGACGTAGGTGTTGAGGTCGGTGTACGTCGTGCCGGCCGTGAAAACATTCGCGCCCGTGAGCGGGTCGTTGGTGAATTTGAGGGTCGGGTTGAAGTTCATGTTGCCCACTTGCAGCACGGGCTTCGCGGTCGCCGAGGTGGTGGCGAGGTCGTTGTTGTTTGCCGTTTCGTCGTTCCAGACGAGGGTGTTGGCTCCGCTCGCGGCAACCACGCCGTCGGCTTTGAGCCAAAGGGCGACTTTCGCCGGGTCCACGCAGCCGGGGGTCGGGCGGAAACGCCAGTCCACCTGCGTGGCCGAAAGGACGTGCGGGTAGGTCGTCAGCGGCGCGGTGATGCCCGCCGCGACGGGGCCGAAAGCCGCGTCGTTGGTGTCCGCCGCATCGTCGAGGCCGTCGTGGTCGGTGTCATTTCCTGTCAGGGTGAGGCCCGCTTGCTGGGTGTCGGTTCCGCCAAAATCGTTGGAGTTGGTGTCGAGATAATCGGGTGCCCCGTCGCGGTCGGTGTCAACCGGGGTGAGGCCCGTCGTTTGGTTGTAGACGGTCGGGATGCCCGTCGCGCCGACGGCGGTGATGGCACCGGGAGCGGTGTAGCCCGCCGTTGTTTGCGCTTCGATGTTGTCGGGGATGCCGTCGCCGTCGGAGTCGAGGTCCAGCCGGTTCACAATGCCGTCGCCGTCCGTGTCCGTGTTGGGGCAATTGACCGCACCGACCGTAAAGCCGGTCCAGTTTTCCGAGATGGTTGAGGTGTAGGAAATCGTGGAAATATAGCCCGAAAACTTAAGGGTAATGAAACCTTCACCCGTGCCCGTGATGGAGGTCGAACTATTGATTACTTGTGTGCAAGGTGTCCCGACCACCGTGAACGGCTTGTCAAAAACAAAGGTGTTCCCGTTGTTGCTGTAAAACGAGATCATCGGGTCGGCCACGGGAGAGCTGAACGACACGGTTTGGGTTGTGTTCGCGCCGTGCAAGGCCTGCAAGCACTCCGTGTTGCCCGAAGGCATGACCCCGCCCGAACTGCCGCAACTGCCATAGTACCCGACGTTTTGAATGGAATACACACTGGCTGCCGTGGCGGAGTAGGTGACGGTTACGTTCCCAGAGGATGTGGTGAGCGTGCCGGTCGCTGAAAATTTGTCGGTTGCGACGGAAGTCCAATCCGTCCACTCTGCGAGGGCCGGGCATTGATTTTCGACGGCATCCAAGATGCCGTCATTGTCGCAGTCGAGGTCGTTGATGTCCGCCACGCCGTCGCCGTCTGCATCTGGCAATTGCTGGCCAAAAGTGAAAAACTGCGAACCGCTGAAATTGAAATCCGCCTCGTAAATTCCGTTTACCAAAGCCATCGAAACCACCTGAACCCCCGTCGTGAACGCCGCGTCGGAGGCCACGATGAGCTTCACCGTTTTCGTGTTGTCCAAACCTGTGGCGATGTACGATTGCGGGACGCGGATTTTCACGGTGGCGACGGTGCCCGTTTCCACGGCTTTCCATTTGCGCGTCATCCAGGTGTTCGCGCCGCCGGAGGTCACTTGCGCGGTGATGCCCGTCGCCGTGCCGTCCGTCAAAGCCGCGTTGTCGCCCCAGACGAGGTAGGATTTGTCAACAGTGAAATTGTTGGCGTTCGCCGCGTTGGTCGAGTCAATCGAACCGAGGCCCATTGCCACGAGGTCGCCCGAAGACGACGTGTTGATGGAGCGGGACTGTTTCTGGTTGAGGCCCGTGTACAGGTCATAGCCAATGCCGCCGATGTTGTTGTGGTAGGTTGCGTTGGCCGTCGCGTCCCAATATTTGGTCGTGCCGTCGGAGGCGATGTAGTCGCCCTCGTTTGTCGAACCGGCGATGTTTTCGCCCAGAACGCCGTCGCCGTCGTTGTCGCGGACGAGGGTGAGGCCCCATTTCACGGCCAAATAAGAATTGACGCGCTGACGGTCGCTTTCGGAAAGGTCGCTGGCGTACATGATTTGCTCGCCGATGTCGCCGTCGTAATACCAGCCGTTGGGGCTTGCGCCGATGCCGAGCGGCCCATTCGAGCCGTTGAAAGCGGCGGTCGTGGTGGTTTTCGCGATTTGTTTGCCGTTTTGCAAAATGGCGTTCACGCGGTTGGCAGCCGTCGCGTCGTGTTTGTAGCGGCTTCCCCAAAGGTAAGGCACGCCCGTCCATGCGGCTTGGTGCGCGATGCTGGAAACATACGTTGACCAAAAACCGCTGTACATCGTGCCGCCGTAGGGCTGGAAAAAGAACTGGTAGCCCAAGTTGGTGCTTTCACCGTAAAGCGAGTTGGTGCCTGCGGTCGTCTTGTTTGCGGCCACGCCGAAATAACTGTACGCTTGGTTGGCGGTCGAGTTTTTCCAATAGCCGTCGGGGTTTTCCAGCTTGTCGGTCGTCGCGCCGTCGAAGGTGATGACGGGGTTGTAGTTTTGGAAAGCCGTTTGCGTCGGCTGGTTCGCCACGGCGGGCGCAACCACGTCGAGCGAGTTCGACCACTGGTCGCGCAAGCCCGTGACGGCATCGCCCGATTTTGTCAAACCACGATTGGCCTCGAACCACCACGCGAGCGAATTGGCAACGCCGCCCGGCGCGACGATGAACGATGCGAAGGTGAAATATTGGCCGTTCGTGAAGTTCACGTCCGCCGTCGAATAGGCCGTCGTGCCGACGGTCACGTCCGTCATCGGCAGCCAGTTGTCGCTCGCGTCGAAGGTGCCGTCGTTCGAGACGACGAGGTAAACCTGCGAGCCGTTGCCCAAAAAGTCTTGCGGAACGCCCACTTTGACCGTGCCGACCGTGCCCGTTTCCTGCACTTTCCAGCATCGCGCCATGCGGTTGTTCGACAAATTGCCGCCCGGGGCGGTGATGGGCGTGGTCATGGCGATGCCTTGGCCGTCGTCGCCCCAGATTTCGTAAGATTTGTCGGCGGCAAATGAGGCAGTGTTCGCGTCGTTCGTTTCGGCGATGTTTGTCAAACCGATGGTCACGAGGTTGCCGTTGTTCGCCGCGACGACCGAACGGGATTGTTTTTGGTTCAAACCCTCCTCGCGGTCGTAGCCGATGCCGCCGATGTTGTTGTGAAAACCGGCGTTGCCCGTCGCGTCCCAGATTTTGGTCGTGCCGTCGGAAGCGATGTAGTCGCCTTCGTTGAGCGCTCCGGCTATGGTTTCGCCCAAAATGCCGTCGCCGTCGTTGTCGCGGACGAGCGTGAGGCCCCATTTCACGGCCAAATAGGTGTTGACGCGCTGGCGGTCGGTTTCCGAAAGGTCGCTGGCGTACATGATTTGCTCGCCGATGTCGCCGTCATAATACCAGCCGTTCGGGCTGGCACCGACGCCGAGCGGGCCGTTTGCGCCGTTGAACGCGGTGGTTGTCTGGTTTTTCGCAATCTGTTTGCCGTTCTGCAAAATGGCGTTCACGCGGTTATCTGCCGTCGCGTCGTGTTTGTAGCGGCCTGCCCAGAGGTAGGGCACGCCCGTCCATGCGGCTTGGTGCGCAATGCTCGACACGTAAGTTGACCAAAAACCGCTGTACATCGTGCCCGAATACGGCTGGAAATACATTTGGTAGCCCAAATTCGTGTTTTCGCCAAATTGCGAATTCACGCCCGCCGTCGTTTTGTTGGCGGCCACGCCGAAATAGTTGTACTGCTGGTTGGCGGTCGAGCCTTTCCAATAACCCGTCGAGGCTTGCAAAATATCGTCCACGCCGTCGAAGGTCAGGACGGGGTTGAAGTTTTGGAATTTCGTGGAGGTCGGCTGTTTCGTTACGGTAGTTTGCGTCACGTCGAGGTTGTTCGACCATTGGTCGTTCCAATCGGTGACGATGTCGCCCGTTTTGGTCGTGCCGAGGTCGCCTTTGAACCACCAGGCCAGCGAGGTCGAGACGCCGCCCGGCGAAACGATGGACGAGGCGAAGGTGAAATATTGGCCGTTCGAGAAATTGTAGTCCGCGGCGATGTACTTCGTCGCGCCGACGGTGAGGGCCGTCATCGGCACCCAAGTGTCGCTCGCGTCGAACGTCCCGTCCGCCGAAACGACGAGGTAAACAGGGTTCCCGTTGCCGAGCGAGCCGTCCGGGGCGGCCACTTTGACCGTGCCGACGGTTCCTTTTTCCGAGATTTTCCAGCAGCGGTCGCTGCGCTTGTTCGACAAGTTGCCCGATGGCGCGGTGATGGCGGTGTTCATGAAATAGCTCTGCCCGTCGTCGCCCCAGAGCATGTACGAACGGTCAACGGGGAAAGCGGCGGTGTTCGCCTGGTTGCTTTCCGCGATGTTGGTCAGGCCGATGGTGAGGAGGTTGCCGCGGTTGACGATGTTGGCCGAGCGGCTTTGTTTTTGCAAAAGGGCGCTGCAGTCCTCGCGGCCGATGCCCGCGATGTTGTTGTCGAAACCGCCCGAGCTGCCCACGTCCCAGAGGGTCGCGGAGGCGGCGTTCGTACCGTCGTAATTGCCCGCGAAATAGTCGTGGCCGATGGTGAGGCCATATTTTACAGCCAAATAGGTCTCGGCTTTTTGCAAATCCACGTCGGAGAGGACGCGGTTGTAGGCGATGAAATCGCCGATGTAGCCCTTCGACGGCTCGCCGCCGTTGATGTAGCCCGCGCCA
>JBGAWE010000223.1:0-7735 GCA_044227705.1 Saprospiraceae bacterium | reverse complement strand
CGACGATCTCGAGCAGGCCAACGCTGCCATCTTCGAGTACATCGAAGCCTACTACAACTCCGTCCGCCGACACTCGGCTCTGGGCTACCTCTCCCCCGACCACTTCGAGCGGTCGGCGGTTGAAAACAAATAGATAAACTCTCTTATCAACTGTCCGTGAAAACCAGACCACCTCAGTGAGGGAAAGTCGGTTATTGCTCGGTAACACGGCGATGTCCGAGCCTTGCGTCCTTGTTCATTGCCTGACTTGCTCTGAAACTAGGCATCTATGCCGCCCTCCCGGCCATCCATGCCCTGTTTTTTACCTTCGCCCCCGCAAAACCACCCGCCGTGACGACCGAGCAGTTCCGCGCCTTCTCCCCCTCTGTCCCGACCGAGCCGGGCATCTACAAGTACCTCGACGCGGGGGGCCTCATCCTCTACGTGGGCAAGGCCAAGAACCTGCGCAACCGGCTCAACTCCTATTTCGGCGACAAGAAGAACCAGACGGCCAAGACCCGCGCCCTCATCAAGCACGCCGACCGCATCGAGTTCACCATCGTCGAGACGGAGCAGGACGCGCTGCTGCTCGAGAACACCCTCATCAAGAAGTTCCAGCCGCGATACAACGTGATGCTGAAGGACGAGAAGTCGCCACTCCATTACATCTGCATCAAAAAGGAGCGATTCCCTCGCGTCTGGATGGTCAGGAAGGCCTTTCGCGATGGCTCCACCTATTTCGGGCCGTACACCTCGGGCAAGCGGGCGGCACAGATTGCGGAATTGATTCGCAAGCTGTTTCAGTTGAGGACCTGCCAACTGAACCTCACTGCGGAGAACATTGAAAAAGGGAAATTCAAGGTCTGCCTTGAGTACCATATCAAGAACTGCAAGGGGCCGTGCTGCGGCTTCGAGCTGGAGGAGGACTACAACCAAAAGATCGAGCAGATAAAGAACATGCTCAAGGGCAACTTCGCCGCCGTCAAATCACATTTGAGATTGGAGATGCAAAGGGCAGCGGAAAGGATGGAGTTCGAGGCCGCGCAGGGCTTCAAGGAAAAGCTGGGGTTGTTTGAGGACTATCAAGGAAAAAGCACTGTCGTCTCCACAACGATAAAGGATGTCGATGTTTTTGCCATAGCGACGGACGAAAAGGAGGCTTTCGTCAGCTATCTGAAAGTGGTCAATGGGGCAATCATAAACACGTTCACTTTAACGCTTACCAAAAACCTCGACGAGGAACCGGCCGACCTCCTTTATTTTGGGATAAACAACCTTCGGGAAAAATTCACGTCGATAACCGAGGAGGTCATCGTGCCTTTCGAACTGGAGTTTCCCAATGAAAAGATTGTCGTGACCGTCCCGAAGATTGGCGACAAGAAAAAACTGCTGGAGCTGGCCGAGAAGAACGTCCAGTACCACGCCCTCCAAAAACGCCGCGAGGAGATGAACCAGACCGGCCGACAAATGGCCACCGAGCGCATCCTGCGGACGTTGCAGTCTGATTTGCAGATGGTCGAAGTCCCTTTCCACATCGAGTGCTTCGACAACTCGAACATCCACGGGACGAACCCCGTCTCGTCGTGCGTCGTCTTCCGAAATGCCAAACCGGCAAAGCGCGACTATCGGCACTACAACGTCAAGACCGTCGAGGGGCCGAACGACTTTGCGACGATGGAGGAGGTTGTTTTTCGTCGCTACAAAAGGCTGCTGGCCGAGTCGTCGCCACTGCCGCAACTGATTCTCATCGACGGCGGAAAGGGCCAGCTCTCGGCCGCCGTGAAAAGCCTGAAGGCGCTCGGGATTTTGGACAAAGTCGTCGTCGTCGGCATCGCCAAAAGATTGGAGGAAATCTTCTTCCCCGACGACCCCGTCCCGCTCTACATCAACAAGAAATCGGAGTCGCTCAAGCTCATCCAGCAGGCGCGCAACGAGGCGCACCGCTTCGCCATCACCTTCCACCGCGACCAGCGCAGCCGCAATTTTTTGAAGACCGAACTGACCGACATCCCCGGAATTGGCGAGAAGACTGCGCAGCGACTACTCACAGAGTTCGGCTCCGTCGCCCGGCTGCGGGAGGCGCAAAGCGTTGACGTTGAGAAAGTTGTCGGCAAATCGGCAGCGAAGAAAGTGGCCGAGTTCTTCGCGGGATTTGAGGAGGCAGAGGTTCAACAAGCGGAAAACCGGGAGGCGGAATAGCTGTTTAGTCGCCGCCGTCGGCCGTCAGCCGCCGGTCGTCAACCGAAGCAAAAGCATGAAAATCGCATCGTCTGCTACCCCACCTACGGCGGCTCGGGCGTCGTGGCCACCGAGCTGGGCATGGGCCTGGCGCGGCGCGGCCACGAGGTGCACTTCATCACCTACCGGCGGCCCGTCAGGCTCAACCACTTCGAGGCAAACCTCTTTTTCCACGAGGTGGACAGCGACGACTACCCGCTGTTCGAGTTCCCGCCCTACGACACGGCGCTCGCCTCGAAAATCGTGGACGTGGTGCGCTACCAGAACCTCGACATCCTGCACGTCCACTACGCCATCCCGCACGCGGCGGTGGCCTACATGGCCAAGAAGATCTTGCTCGCCGAGGGCCGATACCTTCCCGTCGTCACCACCTTGCACGGCACCGACATCACGCTCGTGGGCAACAACCGGGCCTTTGCGCCCGTCGTAGCCTTCGGGATAAACAAGAGCGACGGGGTGACGGCCGTCTCGCAGGATTTGAAAGAACAGACCCTCGAAGCTTTCCGAATCGAGCGCGACATCCGCGTCATCTACAACTTCATCGACTTCGACAGATTCAAGAAGACCAACAAGGAGCACTTCAAAAAAGCCATCGCGCCCGACGGCGAGCGGATTTTGGTGCACACCTCCAATTTCAGGAAGGTGAAAAGGGTTGAGGACGCTGTGCGCATCTTCGAAATCATCCGACGCGAGGTGCCATCGAAGCTGCTCATGGTCGGCGACGGCCCGGAGCGGCAGACGGCCGAGCAGCTCTGCCGCTCGCTCGACCTCTGCGACGACGTGCGCTTTCTCGGAAAACAAGACGCCATCGAGGAGCTTTTGGCCGTCAGCGATTTGTTCCTCATGCCCTCGGAAAGGGAGAGCTTCGGCCTCGCGGCTTTGGAGGCGATGGCCTGCGAGGTGCCGGTCATCAGCTCGCGCTCGGGCGGCCTGCCGGAGGTCAACATCGACGGGCGGACGGGCTTCATGAGCGACGTGGGCGACGTCGAGGGCATGGCCCGAAACGCCATTTTCCTGTTGAAAAACGAGGAAAAACTGACCGAGTTCCGCCGCAACGCGCTCGAACAGGCCCGCCGGTTCGACATCAAGAACATCCTGCCGGAGTACGAGGCGTATTACGAAGAGGTCGTCGAGCGGGCGGTTTCGAGGGTGGCCGACGCGGAGGTTTGAGCCGTCGCCCACCCGTCGGTTTTTTCAAAACCTGTTCAAATACCGGGGCCGGGCGGGCCGTTGATGGCGGGTTTTGAAAAACTTTGCCGACGCAAAAAATGCCTTTCAACGATGAAACAACTACTGATTTCCAGCCTCTTTTCGACCCTCGCGCTCGCCGCACAGGCCCAAAAGTTCACCTGCACCGTCAGCCAGCACGACATCCTTTTGGGCAACTACATAGAGGTCGAGTACAAAGTCGAGGGCGCGCAGAACGCCCGCATGACCGCCAAGCCCGACTGGGCCGGGTTCGACGTAGTGAGCGGCCCCAACCAGTCCTCGCAAATCCGCATGGTCAACGGAGAGACCAGCTCGACCGTCAGCTACAAATGGCAGGTGCAGCCGCGCGACACGGGCACCTTCGTGATCCCCTCGGCGACGGTCGCCATCGGCGGCGGCGCGAGCTTGACCGACCCCATCGAGGTGCAGGTCTTCCCGAACCCCGACAACATCATCGAACGGCCGGACGTGAAAGACAGCGAGGACGGCGGTTTCAACTTTTTCGGGCGTCAATTTGGCAGCCCGTTCGGCAGCCCGTTCGAGCCGCAGACCCGCCGTCGAGCCGAAGAAAAAGCGCAAGACATACCGGATATGAGGTTTTCCCCCGCCCTTTTCGGGCTGATTTCCCTTCTTTTTGTTGAAAAAACGGCGGCGCAGGCCAGCTTCGAAGCCTCGCTCGACACGCGGCAGGCCGTCGTCGGCAGCACGGTCGAGCTGGTTTTTTCATTGAAAAACGCCTCGGCCCGGGGCTTCCGGCCGCCCGTGCTCGACGGTTTCCGCGTGGCCAGCGGGCCGAACATCTCCAACAGCATGACCATCGTCAACGGAGCCGTCTCGCGTGGCACCTCGTGGTCGTTCGTGCTGATGCCGCTGCGCGAGGGGCGGCTCGACATCGGCCCAGCCACCGTCTCGGCCGACGGGCGGGAGATGCGCACGCAGCCCCTCTCGCTCGAGGTGGTGAAAAGCCGCGCCTCCATCAACTCAAGCCCGAAGAAGAACGCCGCGCCCCGCGAGGTTGACGAGCAAAAAGAGGTCTCCGTCGCCGCCGAGCCGAGCGCGGAGTCGGCGTGGATTGGCCAGCAAATCGGTCTCGAGTACAACCTCCTCACGCGGCGCGACTTGAGCGGAATCGAGGTCAACTACGAGCCGAAGTACGCCGGTTTTTTTTCCCAAAACCTTGAGCGATTCGACCGGACCGACCGGCGCGAGACCTTCGGTGGGAAGACCTTTTTGGGCAAAACGTTGAAAAAAGTGGCCCTTTTCCCCCAACAAACCGGCACATTGACCATCGAGCCGATGCTCCTGCAGGCGGGCGTGGTGGAGGACGACGGGATGTTCGGCGGCTTTTTCAGCCAGGCGCGGCCGACCGTCCTCTCTACCGAGCCGGTCAAAATCACGGTCAAGCCGCTGCCCGAGCCGGTGCCTTCGGCATTCTGCGGCGCGGTCGGCAACTACTCGCTCACGGCGACCATCAGCCAGTCGGCGGCGACGACGGACGACGCGGTCTCCGTCAAAATCACCCTCACCGGAAACGGCGACCCGCGCCGCATCAACCCGCCCGCGATGGACTGGCCCGCCGGGCTGGAGGTCTCGCAATCGCGCATGGCCGAGGAGTCCAATTTTGAGAACGGCGAGGAGGTCGTCTCGGTCAAAACATTCGAGTACGTCCTCCTCCCGAAAACGCCGGGCGATTACGAGCTGCCGACGGCGGTGACGATTTTCGACCCGGAAAAGGGGGAGTTCAAGACCGTCGCTACCAGCCAGCCGCTGCGGCTGAAAATCTCGCAAGGCTCGAACCGGCCGCAGCCGACCGCGCCGCTGGGCGAGGATTTTTCCATGAAAAACCGGCCAGACGCGGGCGGTGGCCTCGGTTCGATGTTCAGTCCGGCTGTTTTGCTCGGGGTGCTGGGCTTCGTTGTCGCGGCGGGTCTGTTGTTCTTCTTTTTGAAAAAAGACAGGCGGCCAAAGCCCGTCGAGCACGCCGTCGTCGCGGCCGAGCCAAGGCCGATGGCGAACGTGGACACGCCCCGACGAAAACTGGAAGATGCCCGCATGCAAATGAGCCGTGGCGACGCGGCCGATTTTTACAAGTCGGTCGGCGAGGCAGTCGAGGTTCACTTTTCGGAAAAATACCGACTCGAACCGGGGCAGGTCTCCCGCGAGCGCATCCTCGAAAAAATAGAGGCCGACGGCACGGCGGGCGCGGATTTTGCCCAACGGTTCGACCGAGTTTGGCGGGCTTGCGAAATGGCCCGCTTCGCGGCGACGGCGGACGCGGCGGCGATGTCGTCGGTTTTGGCCGAGGCGCAGGCGTTGGTCGGAATTCAATGAGAAACAAGCGCGGTGGCCCCAGTTTTGCCCGAAAAACAAACCGGCGGGGCGGCCGTTAAAGCACCGCCCCGCCAGTTCCCATCCACCTTTTCACCAATTTTTTCGATGAAAAAGAAGCACAAGCTCCTCGCCGCCGCCCTGTCCGTTGGGCTGGTTGGTCTGTTCGCCTTCCGCCCCGGCGGGCCGGGCGGGCGGTATTTCGAGATTGCCAAGAACCTCGAAATCTTCACCAACGTATTCAAGGAATTGAACACCGGCTACGTCGACGAACTCGACCCCGGCAAGCTCATGCGCACCGGCGTCGACGCGATGATGAACAGCCTCGACCCGTACACCAACTACATCTCCGAGACCGACATTGAGGGCTACCGCTACCTCACCGAGGGGAAGTACAACGGCGTCGGCGCCGACAGCCGCAAGATGGGCGACTGGGTGACCGTCACCGAGGTCTTTGAGGGCAGCCCGGCGCAAAAGGCGGGGCTGAAAGCGGCCGACCAAATCATCGCCATCGACGGGCAATCGGCAAAAGGCAAGTCGGTCGACGCCATCATGGAGATTCTGCGTGGCTTCCCCGGCACCGAAGTTGATATCGAGGTGAAAAGGCCGGGCCAAACGAAGAACCAGAAACTGACTCTCAAGCGCGACGAGATAACCATCTCGAACGTCCCTTATCACGGCATGGTCAGCCCGGAAATCGGCTACGCGAATCTGACGACCTACACCCGCGACGCGGGCGCCAACATCCAATCGGCGCTCGAGGACCTCAAAAAGCAGCACCCCGAGATGAAAGGCTTCATCCTCGACCTGCGCGACAACGGCGGCGGCCTGCTGGCGGAGGCGGTGAACCTCGTCAACGTCTTCGTCCCGAAGGGGGAGGTCATTGTCTCGACGAAAGGAAAGGTGGAGGAATGGGACAGGTCTTTCAAGACCCTCAACAAGCCGGTCGACGAGTCGATGCCGGTCGTCGTGCTCATTGACAAGATGTCGGCCTCGGCCTCGGAGATAACCTGCGGCTCGCTGCAAGACCTCGACCGCGCCGTGCTGATGGGCCAGCGCAGCTACGGAAAAGGGTTGGTCCAGAACACGAAGGACGTCGGCTACAACGCCAAAATCAAGCTGACGACGGCGAAGTACTACATCCCCTCGGGGCGCTGCATCCAGGCCGTGCGCTACAAAAACGGCGAGCCGGTGGACATCCCCGAGAGCGAGCGGGCGCAGTTCAAGACCCGCGCCGGGCGCATCGTGCTCGACGGCGGCGGCGTGAAGCCGGACGTGATTTTGCCCAAAGACTCGGCCAGCGGCATCACGAAGGCGCTGCTCGAAAAGAACGTCATCTTCAACTATGTGACCGACTGGGTTTTGAAGCACCCGAGCATCGACTCGGCCGACGTCTTCTCTTTCAAAGACTGGGACGGTTTCGCACAATACGTTCAGAGTCAATCTTTTAGCTACGAAATCGAGAGCGAGAAAAAGCTCCATGAACTGGAGAAGGCGGCGGAGAAGGACAAGTACACCGGCTTCATCGGCCCCGAAATCAAGGCTTTGGAGGCGAAGATTGCGGCGGAGAAAAAGGGCGATTTGCAGAAGTTCAAGCCCGAAATCGTCCGCGAACTGGAGAAGGAGATTGTCGGCCGCTACTATTTCGAGCGGGGCAAGGTGCGCAGCGCGCTGAAGAACGACGCAGAGGTGAGCGAGGCGGTCAAGCTCTTGCTCGACAAGGCGCGGTACCAAAAGCTGCTCACCAAAAATTGAGCGCGGGCGGAATCTGATTTGAGCGGAACCCGCGTCGGCAGAGGGTCGGCGCGGGTCTGTTTTTTCACTCAACCTTTCGAATGAAATTTCGGGTGCCTTTGAACCGCCTTGTTTTAGAAACTGTACTGTCAACAACATAAATGTTCTCTCTCAAGACAACCTCGTTTTTGCCCCACCTCAAAATTTTGACGGTTCCTCCGATTTTACTGATATCCACATCCCACTG